>JBEBHE010000076.1:0-16183 GCA_040081205.1 Burkholderiales bacterium
GTGGGTGAATCAGGAAAAAATGCAGGACACACTGGTGGATAAACTTATATTCAATATTGCCGAATTGATTGAATACCTGAGCCGCCGTATGACATTGCTGCCAGGCGATGTCATCGCCACCGGCACGCCGTCGGGCGTAGGCCGTCCGCGCGGAATATTCCTGAAGCCCGGGGACAAGGTACGCGTCGAACTCGATTGCGTAGGCACGCTGGAAAATCCGGTGGTGCAAGGCGTTTGATGCGAAGCCTGTGATGCCCTCAGCTATCGACGAATTCGAGTTCTTCCTCAACAAGGAATGGTCCGACGGCCTGCCGGTGGTCACACCCACCGAAGCGCGTGTCGCGCACATGCTCGCCGGCACTACGCGCGATCCCGACGAACTGATCGGCAACATACCGCCAGCGATGGAACCGGCGACGGTGCGTACGGTGGCGATACACGCGCTGATGGCGGGCTGCAAACCCGAATATCTGCCCGTGGTGCTCGGCGCACTGAAACTGATGCTGCGCGAGCAATTCAACATGAATGGCGTGCAGGGCACCATGCACGGCGCGGCGCCCTTGATGATTGTCAGCGGACCCTATGCGCAAGAAATTGGTATCCATGGCGGCAATGGCTGTTTTGGCCCCGGCTTTCGCGCCAATGCCTCTATCGGCCGGGCGATACGGTTGATGATGATGAATCTCGGCGGCGGCATTGCAGGCGTGGCGTCGGCTACGATATTCGCCACACCGATGCGCTACACCGCGTGCATTGCCGAAAACACCGAGCGCAGTCCGTGGGAATCGTTGTCGGTATCCAAAGGCTACACATCCACCGACAACGTGATCACCTGTGCCATGGTGGAAAGCCCGCGCCTTACCTTCGACGACGTGAGTCAGGAGCCGCAGCGATTGCTCACCGGTATTGCCGATTCGATGGCGGCGATGGGCTCGTGGAACATGCATGCGCGCTCCGACATGGTGGTGGCCATGGGACCGCAACATGCATCGATTTGCGCCAAAGCCGGCATGAGCCGCGCCGATGTGCATGCGTGGCTCGTGCAACATGCAGGACGCAAGGTGCGCGACTTGAAAGGGGGCGGCAACTTCCGGCCGGAACGCGTGCGCGCGCTGGCGCCGTTCATGCAACTCGATCCCGACGATGACGACTGTTTTATTCCTGCGATCAAAACGGCGGATGATTTGCAGTTAATCGTTGCGGGCGGCTGGGGACCTTGCACTGCGGTGTGTCATGGCTGGAGTGGCGGCAGCAAAGCGGTGCACGGTATTTACAGCGTTACGTGATATTTAATAAGTATTTGTTTTTATTGATTATTTATGGCCATCGATGAATTCGAATTCTTCCTCGAAAAGGAATGGTCAGACGGCCTGCCGGTAGTCACGCCCACCGAGGCGCGCGTTTCACGCATGCTCACCGGCACCACTCGTAACGCCGGCGAATTGCTCGGTCACATTCCGCCCGCGATGGAACCAGCCACGGTACGCACCGTGGCAACCCACGCGGTGATGGCGGGCTGCAAACCAGCGTATCTGCCGGTGGTGCTCGGCGGCATTACGCTGATGCTGCGCGACGCGTTTAATTTGAATGGCGTGCAGGGCACCATGCATGGCGTAGCGCCATTGATGATCGTCAACGGCCCTTATGCCAAAAAAATAGGCATCAACGGCAGCAATGGTTGTTTCGGCCCCGGCTTTCGCGCCAACGCTACCATCGGTCGTGCCATACGATTGATGCTGCTCAATCTCGGCGGCGGTATTGCGGGTTTGGCGTCGGCGACGGTATTCGCCACGCCGATGCGCTACACCGCGTGCATCACCGAAAACACCGAACGCAGTCCGTGGGAAACCATCGCCGTTGCGCATGGGTTTAGCGCCGAAGAAAATGTAATCTCCTGTGCGATGGTTGAAAGCCCGCGCCTTTGTTACGACGATGCGAGTCAGGACCCGGAGCGGTTATTAACCGGTCTCGCAGACTCGATGAGCGCGATGTGTTCATGGAACCAGCATGTGCGCTCCGACATGGTGGTGGCCATGGGGCCGGAACACGCGACCATCTGTTCACGCGCGGGCATGCGCCGTGCCGACGTGCATGCATGGCTGATCGAACACGCGGGCCGCCCGGTACGCGATCTCAAACGCGGCGGCAACTGGCGGCCGGAACGCGCGCGCGCGCTGAATATCGATCCGAATGATGATGAACGGTTCGTGCCGGTGATCAAAGACGCGCGCGATCTGCATCTGATCGTTGCCGGCGGCTGGGGACCGCTCACCGCCATGTGCCACGGCTGGGGCGGCGGCAGTCGCGCGGTGCACGGCACCTACGCCGAATGAGCGGTGCGATGCTGAGTCTCTGCCTATTCTGCCTGGCCTATTATCTGCTCGCCGGCGTGGGCATCAACCTCGGCTACCATCGGGCGCTGTCGCACCGCGCACTGAAATTACCGCAATGGCTGGAGCGAACCGCCATTACGCTGGGATTGCCCGCGGGCACGCCCATACAGTGGGCCGGCAATCATCGCTATCATCACGGCCACACCGATGTTCCGGGCGACCCGCACTCGCCGCATCTCGACGGCATCTGGTTTGCGCATGTGGGGTGGTACATACAAACCAAAAATCCGCTCGCGTGTTTTCTCTATACCATCGCAGGGCCATTGCGCACGCTGTTTGACGGCTGGCATCGTCCGCGCACCAACCAGCAGTTCAATGCGCTGGCACCCGACGTGGCGCGAGACCCGTATTACCAGTTCGTCAGCCGGCCCTGGCCTTATCTGCTTGCGGTGTGGTTGCACACGCTGTTCTTCTTCGGAATCGCTTATCTCATTTTCGGCTGGGCAGGCATTGCCGCACTGTGGATGACGCTGGTACTGATCTATAACCTGGGTGATGCCATCGACAGCATGGCGCACTTGGTGGGAACACAACCCTACGGTTCAGCCCATCGTGCGCGTAACCACTGGTTTCTGGGTTTGCTGACGTTGGGCGAAGGCTGGCACGCTAATCATCACGAATTTCCGCACAGTGCGCGTCACGGGCTTTTGCCGGGACAGCCGGATGCCATCTGGCGCCTGATTCGGGTATTGCAAAAATTGGGGCTGGCCACCGCCGTTCAACTGCCCGCTTCCGACCACATCGAAAAACATCTCGCGGTTGAATGATCCGCGCCTTATCATAAGCACCGTAAAAATAGGCGAGCCACACCATGACTGAAGAACTCGGTTTTATCGACCCTACCGCGGGCACGGGTCGCAAGCGCGTGCCGTTCGCGCCGCGCCCGGCGGATCTTGCCGGCAAAGTGGTAGGCCTGCTCGACAACACCAAGGAGCAAGGCAGCCTGATACTGGAAACGCTGGGCAATGCGCTGCGCGAAAAATACGGCGTCGCGCGCGTGGTCGTGCGGCGCAAGGAACATTATTCCAAGCCGGCAACGGATGCATTGATCGACGAGATGGCAAAGGAGGTGGATGTCGCCATTGCCGCATTGGGCGGATGAGGCTCTTGCACGTTGTGCAGTGTGCACGACACCATCGAATTCGAAAAACGCGGCATCCCGGCGGCAGTGATTATCACGCAGGCGTTTCGCAACGCTGCGGTGTTTCAGTTCAAAAGCAAAGGCATGGAAGGACATGCGTATGTCGAAATGCCGCATCCGGTGAGTAACCTGTCCGCAGAAGCCATGCGCGCGCTGACAGTAACCTTCGTCGATGACGTTGCGCGCCAATTGCGGGAATAAGCGCTGATGCCGGCTGCGCCATCCACGCTGATGGAGTGGATTTCCACGCAGGCGTTGGACGGCCCGTATTGGCTGATCTTTGCGGCGACCCTGTTGTGGTTTGTTTTTATCTACGCGCTGATCGCCGGCGGCGCGTATTGGCTGGCGATTCGCGGCATCCCTGATGCCATCGCCACCCAAACGGGACGTTTGCAGCGGTTGCGCCCCGGTCAGATACGCGAAGAGCTCTGGCTGTCGGCACTATCGATACTGATTTTTGCAATACAAACCGCCGGCGTCGCGTGGATGCTGCGCCAGGGCTGGCTGGTGATCGACTGGCAACGTTCGGCGTGGCATCTGTTGTGGGAATTGCCGGTGCTGTATCTTTGGAATGAGCTGCACTTTTTTGTAATTCACCGTGCACTACACTGGAAGCCGCTGTACCGCAGCGTGCATCTCTGGCATCATCGCTCGGTGGTTACCACGCCGTTTTCCGCTTATAGCTTTCATCCATTGGAGTCGTTTCTGCTGGGCAGTGTGATGCCCCTCGCCCTGCTGCTGCACGCCTTCAGTCCGTGGGCGCTGCTCGGACTCACGGTGATGAGTCTGGTGCTGAATGTCAGCGGACATTTGCCCTACGAGCAGATACGCGAGGGATCACAGTTGTTTCGGCGACTGCTGCCACACAGCCGCTACCACAACCGGCATCACCGCGAGTTTCACACGCACTATGCGTTTTCGCTGGTGTGGCTGGATCGCTGGCTGGGCGGTTCGCAGGCGCAAAAGCCGTGAACCTCACACCCTTCAAAAACGTTTACATCAACGCCACCGGCGCGTTCTATCCGGGCGAACCGGTGGATAACGCGCATATCGACGACTATATCGCGCCGCTCAATCCCGGATCGTCGCGATTGAAACGCCGCATACTCGCCGAGAACGGCATCCAGCAGCGTTACTATTCCGTGGGGCCAGATGGACGCACGCGCTTCAGCGCCGCACACATGGCCGCCTCCGCTGTGCGTACCTGCCTGAATGATGCAGGTCTGCCGCTCGGCGATATCGATTTGCTTTGCACCGGCACTTCCGGTGGCGACGCCACGTTGCCGGGATTCGCCAACATGCTGCAAGGCGAATTAGGCGCGCCGCCGATGATGACCAGCAGCCACAGCGGTGTGTGCGCCGCGGGTGTGGCGGCGTTGCAGCACGCCGCCATGGCACTGGAAGGCGGGCACGCGCGGCGAGCTGTGGTCGCCACCAGCGAAATGCCATCACGGCTGTTCAAACGCTCGCGCTTCGCCAGCCGTGGTTACGATATCGATTTCGATGCGCATTTTCTGCGCTGGATGTTGTCGGACGCGGCCGGGGCGTGGCTGGTGGAGTCGGCGCCGCGCGGCGAACATCCGTTGAAGCTCATCAACCTGCATTTGCGCTCGTTCAGTGGCGACTATCCGGTGTGCATGCAGGTAGGCTTATCTGCCAAAACCTCTGCAAACGACGCGGAATCGTACCTCGATTATGCATCCTTCGCCGACGCCGAAAAAGCCGGTGCGTATGCGCTGCGCCAGAACATCCGCCTGCTGCCCAACCTGTTCGATGTGGCCATACACGAATACGTGCGGCTGGTGCAGTCCGGCTGGATCGATACCACGCGCATCGATTATTTTTTGTGTCATTACTCGTCGCAACGCTTTGCGGGCGTGGTGCGCGAACTGCTCGACAAAGCCGGGCTGTCGATTCCCGATGAGCGCTGGTACAACAATCTGCAGACGCGCGGCAACACCGGCGCGGCATCAATATTTGTGATGCTCGACGATTTTCTGCGCGAACATGAGGTCAAGCCCGGCGAACGCATTTTTTGTTTCGTGCCGGAGTCCGGACGGTTCACCGTGGGCTATCTTTTGTTTGAGGTTGCACCGCCGGTGCGTGAAACGGTGTTACCCGCACAGAAAATCGCCGACGCCGTGCCGCCGCCGCACGACCCCGCTGCCGCCACCAACCCGGTCATGCGCACGCTGCTGCGCGATCTCGCCGAGGTGTGGCACGACTACCGCTCACGCGCGTGGCGCACGCCGCTGGTGTCGCGCATCACGCGCGGCGGACTGGAGCGCGGCCACATGCTGCGTTGGATGGAGGACTGGATACCACAGGTGCAGCAAGGCAGCCTGTGGATGCGCAAGGCGGCCGGCAATCTCGGTGCGCCCTATGCGAATCTGCGCGACCTGATTCTGCTGCACGCCAGCGACGAGCAATTTGATTTTCGCATTTTGTTCGACGACTACCAGCGCCTGGGCGGCACCGCGCAAACCATCGAAGCACTGCGCCGCAATGCCGGTGGTGAAGCGCTCAACGCTTATCTGCACGCGCGCGCTGAAGGCACAACGCCTGAAGGACTGCTCGGCGCGGTGTACATCATCGAAGGCACTGGGCAGCGCATCGTACCGGCACTGTTGCCCGAGATTCGCCGTCAGCTCGCGTTGCCCATCGAGACCACCAAATTTCTGCAATATCATGGCGAGAATGACGTGAATCACCTCGCCCGTTGGTTGCACTGTGTTGAAATGGCAATTGATACGGACGGGGATTCCGTGGCGGCGGACATCGTGGCCACCGCGCGCACCACGGCGCAACTTTATTTGATGCAACTGGAGTCGGTGTTATGAGCCGGGGACCCGATTTTGAATTGATGCAGCACGATCCGCGCGACCCCAATCCGTGGCTGGCGTTGTATCTCGATCAAAGTACGCCCATCGACGAAAACGTCAAAAAAGCCTGGCTGCGCGAATCGAGTTCGTGGAGCCGGCAATTTATATTGCCGCTGGCGCGGCCGTTCGCGCGCTGCACCATCATCCTGCTGCAACTCATAAAATCGGTTATCCCCAATGCCTTCACGTCTTCGTGGCTGTTGCACCGGCTACTGGCGTGGGCGCTGCACACCTTTGTGCGGCCAGAGGCTAACTATTTGATTTTACGTCACTTTCATATGGGCAGCGAAATCCTTGATTTCATCGCACGCAATGTGCCCGGCACCAACGTGCCGCTGAAACCGCTGCGCCCCACCAACCTTGTGCAACTGCGCGATCATCTTTTTTTGCAGCACGATCTGAACCTGTTTAATTTTGTGATTAACCTCAATCGCGAACTGCGCGCGCAGCAGCGCGAGATTATCTGTCCACTCACGCTCGACACCAGCGGCATTTCCGAGGGCCAGTTCGGCATCGAAGACATGCCGGATCGCTGGCACAACTTTGTCGATCTGCAAACAGCGATAGAGCTGTTCACGCCAATTTACCAGTTGTTCCTCACCGACAACGATTTCTGGCGCGCCACCAATTCGCTGCAACTGGATGAAACCATCGCCATCTACGTCGCGCGCATACTCGAACAGCCGCATAATCTGGTGCTGCTCAACAACAAACATCCGCTAGTGCCCGAATCGACACTGCGCGCGGGATACCGGCTGGTATTGCATGGCTTGTCGTCGGAAATGCTCTACGAACTGCTGGTGCGCACCAAGCGCGCGCAAACTGCGCAGGCACACCAACTGCGTTAACATGCAGTCCTGTTGTAACGACCTGAACGTCACAAAAACGGAGAATTCAATATGACCACTCACAATAAAGTCGCCGTGATTACCGGCGGCGGCACCGGCATCGGCAAAGCCACTGCACTGGCCTTCATCAAAGACGGCTATCGCGTGGTCATCACAGGCCGGCGCGCCGAACCGCTGGATGAAACCATCAAGGAAGCGGGCGTCGATAGCTCGCGCATGATCGGCGTGCCCACCGACGTGGGCAGCCCAGATGCCGTAAAAGCGCTGTTCGCCAAAACCAAAGCGGCCTTTGGACGCATCGACGTGCTGTTCAACAACGCCGGCCAGAACGCGCCCGGCGTGGCGTTTGAAGACCTGCCGTGGGAAAAATGGAAGTCTGTAGTGGATACCAATTTGAACGGCATGTTTTTGTGCGCGCAGGAAGCGTTCAAAATGATGAAGGATCAAAACCCGCGCGGTGGACGCATCATCAACAACGGTTCGATTTCCGCGCACGCGCCGCGCCCGGATTCCGCGCCTTATACTTCAACCAAGCATGCCGTTTCCGGGTTGACGCGCACTATTTCACTCGATGGCCGCAAATACGACATCGCCTGCTGCCAGGTCGATGTGGGCAATGCCATGTCGGAACTCGCCGCGCGCATGGCCAAGGGCGTGAAGCAGGCCAACGGCACTATCGCGCCGGAGCCGATGATTACCACCGACGACGTCGCGCGATCCGTGCTGTTCATGGCCAGCCAACCGCCTGAAGTAAACATTTACCACTTGATGGTGATGGCGACGAAGATGCCCTACGCGGGACGTGGTTAGTCTCGCGTCGTTATATTCGGGCGGGGTTGACCGGCGGCGTATCGTTCGGGCAGGGGTTAGCCAGCGTCGTATTTATCCGGACGAGGTTAGTCGCGCGTCGTTGTATTCGGGTCGGGACTAGGCAGCGTCGTACTATTTCGGCGCGAAGCCAGTCCCGCGGCGGCTATTTCGCAGCAGGCTTGACCGGCTCTCCAGCCGGCCCCGGCTGCATGTCGCGTATCACCAGCCCGGCAAGCCCCACGTGGCGCTCAAACTCCTCCAGCGGCGTATAGAGGTTAAGCCGTATCGCCATCTTGGGATCGCCGGGATGCGTCCGGAACAAAGTCACCGATGAATACGGCCCGTCTTCGCCTTCGTTGATATTGGTCTCGCGCATGCCGAACGTGCCGTCGGCCAAGCGTATCAGCCGCGCCTGATAACGCGGATCTTTTCGGGCGCGCGCCTCGGCGGTTTTGCGCGCGAGCGCCCACACCTGCCCGCGCACGTCGTTCCAGTCCACAAACCCATCCATCGATATCGCATGAACCGTCATGCCGATATTGCCGATCGGCGTAAACAGGCGCGCGCGTTTGCCGTCGTCAAACCCGCGCCAGCCGAATGGCACCGTCAGCAATAATTTCGTGCCGGGCGACGCCACCTGCACATGGCGATCCAGCACACGCTGCACGCGCACCGGCGTGCCGAAACCCTTATCGAGCAATCCCTTGTTTTCAGGGCTGTCCGGCGCAAAGCTCGTGCTGTCGGCCGCCAGCGCAAACGGCGCATAGGTCGCTGCGGGCAGTGTGGTCTCCATAGTGATGAAATCCGACTGAGCGTATACCGACGCCCCCGCGCAAAACACGACACAGAACAAAACACTTGCCCATACCCGCATCATTTCAAACCTGTTGTTGCTGATTAAACAGCCCGGAGCTTAGACGCGGCGCAGGCACGACGCAAGTAATCCGCTAGAATCGGGGATCATTTAACGACGCAAGGGAACTGATAATGAAAGTGTGTGTCTTTGGCGCGGGCGCGCTGGGCGGTCATCTCGCGGCGCAACTCATCGCCGCAAAAAATTGCGAACTCTCGCTGGTCGCGCGCGGCGCGCATCTTGCAGCCATCCGCGAGCGAGGTCTCACGCTCAAAGTCGGCGGCAAAGAAATCGGCGGCAAGCCAGCCGCAGCCACCGACAACGCCGCAACGCTGCCACCGCAGGACATCGTGTCCGTCGCGTGGAAGGCGCAAACACTGCCCGCCGCTGCTGCGGCCATCGGCAAACTCATCAAACCCGACGGCTGCGCGGTGTTCCTGATGAACGGCATACCGTGGTGGTTCAATCATGCCTTGCCCGGTAACAAGGGCACGCTGCCGCTGCTCGACCCCACCGGCGCGCTGTGGCGCGATGTGCGCCCCGAGCGCGCGGTAGGTTCGGTGATCTATTCGCCCAATGAAGTCACTGCACCCGGCTACGTTGTGCACAGCAATCAAAATCGCTGGGTGTTTGGCGAACCTGATCTCACGGCGAGTGCGCGCCTGAAAACCATCACCGATCTTGTCAGCGCCACGGGTGTTGAAACCGCAGCAAGCCCTGACATACGCCGCGAACTTTTCAAGAAGCTCTGCAACAATGCGTCAAACAACACGCTGTGCTCGCTCACGCGGCTGGATTCCAATGGCATCTCTGAAAACGAAGGCGCGGTTGGCCTTGCGGTGGGCATCATCAGCGAAACGCTCGCGGTAGCCGCAAAACTCGGCTGGGACCTGGGCAGCGAAATCAATCCGCTGCAAATCGCCACACGCGGGCGCGGCAAGCCCGGCGCAAAACCCTCCACATTGCAGGACGTACTCGCAGGCAAAACACTGGAAATCGACGGGCTGCTAGGGCAAACACAGGCGTTCGCACGCGAACTCGGCGTGGCCACACCGGTGATTGATGTATGTGTGCCGCTGTTACGCGGACTGGATGCGTCGCTACGGGCGAAGTAAGCGCCTAAGCCACCAAACCCAGCACGGGCGCAGCCCTCACGTCGACGTCTTCGCCCCAGAGTTTTCCGATCACGGATTGCACTTGTGCCGGTGATCCGCTGGTCCAAAACCGCTCGCCGCCGGCGCTGGTTCTGGAGGCCAGCAGATGACCGGCTTCCAGCCGTCGGCGCAGTTCTTTCGCCACCGCGGCCGCCGGGTCCAATACGATGACGTTCGGCCCCGCCACGGCTTTGATCGCTTCGGCCAAAAACGCATAGTGCGTGCAACCCAGCACCAGCGTGTCCGCGCCGCGCTCCAGCAACGGCATGATATAGCGAGAGATCATCGCTTCTACTCTTGGGCCGGTCAGTTCCGCGTTTTCAACCAACGCAACCAGATCATTGCAGGGTTGCGAAATAATTTCGACACCGGCCCCCTGTTTCCGCGTCAGGCGTGAATAGCCTTCGCTCGCCAATGTCTGGCTGGTCGCCATGACGCCGATGACGCCCGAGCGGGTACGTTCAGCAGCGGGTTTCACTGCGGGTTCCATCGCAACGATGGGAATGTCGAAACACGAACGCAACATTTGCGCAGCCACGGCAGTCGCGGTATTGCAGGCCACCACCACTGCCTTTACCTGCTGGCCCAGAAAAAAACCGGTGACCGCGCGCGCTCGCGCAGCAATATATTCACGGGGCCGGTCTCCATAGGGCGCCGCGCCGGAATCAGCAACGTAAAGCAATGCTTCGTTCGGCAACGCCTTCCGTATCTCGCGCAGCACCGAAAGGCCACCCACGCCGGAATCGAACACGCCTATCGGAGCGTCATTCATCAGCGCACTAAAAGCCGAACATCAAGCAAATCCCTGAAATTCCATAAGCATTTGTTTTTATTAATATTTTATATTCTCTCAGCGCGGACAATAATCCGCGCGGGTGAAATTTTTAGGTATGCGCGGCCCATTGATGCCCGGCCGGCCTTCTTCAACGCGCTTGAGCACATCGCGCACTTCCGTTGCAAACGTAGCGAGCGCACGCGCGCCGGTTGAAGCGCGATGCCCGCCGATGTCGTCGTAGTCCACCAGCTTCGCAACGGGAATATATTGCATCGCTTCAAGCACGCCGCCTTCGCGCGGCGGATGTAATTGATCCTGACAATTCGGGAACATCAGCACGCGGGCCTTGATCGAACGCGCCGCCGCGGCAAAGTCACCTTTGAATCCCGGTGTCTGCGCGATATCGTGACTCTGAATGGCCCAACTGCGATAAATCCAGTCGCGCGCCTGTACATTTTTGCCCACGGTCGCGGCACTAGCCGCATGAAACGCATGCACCTGCTCGCGCGTGGCGAACGCTTCCTCAAAACCCGCAGCGGACCAACCCACCACCGTTTGTATTTGCAGCGCCACGCCGATGCCGGCGCGCGGCGGATCGTCGTTCGGGTAATTGCCATCCTGCCACTTCGGATCGAGCATGATCGCCTGCCGGATCGACTCCCAGATAAAGTTACCCTGCCGGTTGCCGCGCGCCATCGGCGTTTGCGGAATCGCCACCGCCATAAAATCGGGAAAGCTCACTGCCCACTGCATGGTCTCTATGCCGCCCATCGAACTGCCCGCCACCGCGACCAGCCGCTTAATGCCGAGGCACTCGGTCAGCATGCGATGCTCGGCCTTCACCATGTCACGAATGTTGAAGCGCGGAAACGACATATTGAGTCCCGAGCGCGTGGGCGAAGTGGTGGCGTTCGGATCGTTGGACGCCGCGCCCAGCGTGTCGGGCTGAATCACAAAATATTTGTTGGTATCAAACGCCCCGCCCGGCCTCACCCAAGCGGACTGGCTGTTGCGGTTGCCCTGCAATCCGTGAATGGAAAGAATGGCGTTGCTCTTGTCCGCGTTGAGTTTGCCGAACGTGATGTAAGTCATCCTGAAATCCTTGATGACTTCACCGCTTTCCAGCGTGAGATCGCCGAGCTGGCAGGTTTGCACCGGCGCTGACGTTTGCGCGGTTGCGGAATGCAACGGCATTAGCGCAGATAACACAACGAACAGCGCGGCTCGCGGCAACGTCATGGCGCATGAAAACAGTCGCATAGGAATCTCCTCTCTGGTTATATCCAGCATTGTAGTGGTTGTAGAGTGCGCAACGCGCACCGTTCAACTTGGTACCGCGTGCGCGTTGCACACCCTACACCGGCTTCGATCTCCAGGCCGCCCACGCCAGGCACAGCCATCCTGCGAGTAACGCAAGCCCGCCGATAGGCGTAATCGCGCCGAACCAGCGTATGCCGCTCAGGCTCAGCGCATAGAGACTTCCGGAAAAAATGATCGTACCCGCCACAAACAGCCAGCCGCTGAGATTCACTGCCCTACCCGGCCATCGCGTGCTCGCCCAGCCCGCCGCCAGCAACGCGAATGCGTGGTACATCTGGTAGCGCACGCCGGTCTCAAAAATCAACAGCAGGTCCGGCTCGACACGGCCCTTGAGTGCGTGCGCCGCGAACGCGCCCAACGCAACACCGAGGAATCCGGAAAGACTGCCGAGAGTGAAAAAAAGCCGTTCCATAGGGTTACTTCCATTCATGACCGGTGGTTGCGTCGATCGAACATAGTACTGCATCGCCGTACAGCAAGTGCCGCCGTGGCAAATGCGCGTGGTGCCGTCACGCCGCTTTATGCCGCGAGGACATTCATTCTGTTGCGCACCCACGCTTTAATTTTTCTCAACTCAAAACAATCGCAATGAACAAAGCCGGCTGCGGCGAGTCTTATTTTATGTCCGCACAGCGCCCCGCATAACGGTGCGCGCTGCTGCTGTCGTCACGAAATCCCGCTAATCGACGCAAAGGTATCCCCATGAAAACACAAACCCTAAAGATGAGTGTTGTTGCCACGGCATTGCTGCTGGGTCTCGGTGGTTGCAGTTCCATGTCAACGCGCGACAAAAATACCGCCATCGGTGCCGGTATCGGCGCGGTCGGCGGCGCTATCCTCACGGGCGGCAGTTCCCTCGGAACGGTTGGCGGTGCGGCGGTCGGTGGTGTTATCGGCAATCAGGTGGGCAGGGATCGCAAATAATGGCGCCATGATTCGCGTGAGAATTTTTTCGCGGTGATCGTTGCGACGCCAGCACATTGACCCATAGCGTCTCGTTGCCGCGTTGTAGTCGCGCCCGCAGCAAGCGGGTAACCGATGCCCATCGGAATGGATCGACACTGCACCCGCCCGAATGAAGTTTCATCCGGGCCGCGCTGTTGCTATCAATTCAGCGCAACGATGGCGGCAGCGCGGTCGCCGCCAACGACGGGCGTGCGACGATGCGGTCAAACCAGTCGCACAATTTAGGATGGCCCGGTCGCCAATGCAGATCGGGATTGCGCGCGTCCATTCCCAGCGCACAAGCGAGCGTGATCTGTGCCATGTTGATGGCGCCATGCATCCATGCATGATCGATTTCTTTTTCCCACGCATCGGCCATGCGCGCGCTGCGTGCGGCTTCGTGCTTGATGATCGTGGGCGAACGCTCGTTTTCGGGACGCCCCATCTCGCGGCCCCACACCGCAAGACCGTCCATCAGACTGCGCGCCAGCGCTTCCAGGCGGCGCGCCTCCCAGCCTGCATCGCCGGATGGCGAAGAGAACATCGGCTTGCCGTCGAGTTGATCGAGCCAGTCGACGATCAGCGCCGACTCTTCCAGCGACGCGCCCTGATCGCGAATCAGATACGGCACGCGGCCCGACGGATTGATCGCGTAGTACGGGCTATCCGCCTTGCGCGTCTGCGCATAGATGATCTCGATGCGCTCCTGCAAGCCTTTCTCGATGATTGCCATGCGCACGATGCGCGCGTAGGGGGAGCCTTCGGTGATGTAGAGTTTCATTTTGTATTACCACATACGAAACAAATGTTTGGGTTAGGCCGCGGAAAGTTAGGTGATGCCCACCTGTACCAAGTGATCGAGCGCGCTCTGCGGACTCATGACGCGGATGCCGAGTAATGCAAGCTCAGGACTTCGTCTGAGAATGCCCTTGTCTTCAGTGATGAAGATATCCCAATCGTATGTGCGATGTGCTGCGAGATGCAGTATGTCGCGCTGTGTGTTGGATTCGATGTCTTGCCACGCTTTCATGGGTGCAATGACATTCGCAATTGCGTCAACGTGCGCATAGACATTTGGCCCACCAACCACATCCGGTCCGCCAACCTTCGAATGGCCAACCATGAAGCCTGAACGAGCCTGCGGAAGGCGAGATGCTTTGAGTCTTCGAGCCTCACCCAACTTCGTATGATCAAATCGCAAGTCTTCGGCGAGCGCGAAGGTTGAAGTGATTTTAATCATGCCTCGCTCGGCGAGGCTTTCGAGTGCATTAACCAAGGGATGCTGCCCCTTCACATTGATGCAATTCGTGTCGATGGTCACCCGACGAAGCATCTCAGCATCCTAAAGTTCGTGTTGAGCGAGTGCTGTTTTTGGAGCGTCTATTCTCGAACGACATGTTGGATTTCACACCCGCGATCGCCTTCGGTCTAGAAATCATATTCTCTCGCCGGAAATTCCTACTTGCCCGCCACTTTCCCTTCCACCGTCCACCCGCCCCCCAACGCCCGCACCAGTTGCGCCGCCGCCGTCAGCCGTCGCCCGAGCAACGACAACTCGGTGCGCTCATTCCCCAGCAGCGTAGTCTGCGCGCTCACCACGTTGAGATAACTCACGATGCCGGCTTTGTACTGGTTGAGCGTCAGTTCAACCGACAGCCGCGCGGCGCGCACGGCGTCTTCCTGCACTTTCGCTTCCTGTTCGAGGATGCGCAGCGCGGCAAGGTTGTCTTCGACTTCCTGAAACGCGCTGAGCACGGTTTGGCGATACGTCGCCACGCTGGCATCGTACGATGCAATCGCCTGATCGCTGACCGATTTACGCAACCCGCCGTCGAAAATCGATTGCGCCAGTGCCGGGCCCAGCGACCAGAAGCGGCTCGGCCAGTTGAGCCAGTTCGCAAAGCTGGAACTGCCGAAACCCGCTGCCGCGGATAAGGTGAGCGACGGGAAAAACGCCGCCTGCGCCACGCCGATCTGCGCATTGGCTGCGGCCACGCGCCGCTCCGCCGCCGCAACGTCGGGGCGGCGCTCCAGCAACTCCGACGGCAGGCCCGTGGGGATCGACGGCATCGCCACCTTGATTGGCGCCGCCGGCAGCGCAAATTCCGAGGGCGCAGCGCCGAGCAGCACGGCGATGGCGTGTTCGAGTTGCGCTCGCTGCACGCCGGTGTCGATGGACTGCGCCTGCGTGCTCTTCAGTTGCGCCTCGGCCTGCGCCACGTCCACGCGCCCGGCGAGGCCGGCCTTGTAACGGTTCTGCGTCATCTCCATCGATTTCGCGAACGCCGCCACCGATTCATCCAGCAGCTTTTTCTGCGTATCGACCACGCGCAGTTGCAGGTAATTCAGCACCAGTTCCGATTGCACCAGCAGGCGCACCGATTCCAGATCGGCAGCGCTGGCTTGCGCCGAGGCGTCGCTGGATTCCACGCCGCGCCGCACGCGGCCCCATACATCGATGTCCCAGCTCGCGCGCCCGGACAAATCGTATTCGGTATCCGGTTTACGGGTACCGGAACCGCTGCGCGTCACCGACGCCCCGCCCGACACCACGGGAAATAAGCCCGCGCGTGATGCCTGCACCGCTGCTTGCGCACGCCGGTAGTTCGCTTCCGCCACGCGCAAATCCAGATTGGACTTTTCAACCTTGTCGGCCAGCGCATTCAACTGCGTGTCGCCGAAAATCTCCCACCATGCGCCGCGCTTGACGCCATCGCGCGGCTCGGCGATTTTCCAGTCTTTGGATTCCTTGTATGCGGGGGGCGTCACCACTTGCGGGCGGCGATAATTCGGCCCCAGCAGCGTGCAGGATGCCAGTGTCGCGGCAAGCGCGACAGCAACGATACGGGATGCCAGCAATTTCACTTTCATGGATTTTCCAGTACAACGGTCGCTGCCGGCTTGCGTCTGAAGCGCAGACACCACAGCCGGAACCGGTCGAGATAGAGATACACCACTGGCGTAGTGTAAAGCGTGAGTATCTGGCTCATGACGAGACCGCCGACAATAGAAATGCCCAGCGGCTGGCGCAGTTCCGCGCCGTCGCCGGTGCCCAGTGCGAG
>JBEBHE010000363.1:0-4318 GCA_040081205.1 Burkholderiales bacterium
GGGGAGGGTTAGGGTGGGGGTGGCCTCACTTAACCGAAGGAGGCGTAAGCAATGAAATCAAAAATAGCGGCAATAACGCTGGCACTGTTCGCAACCCAAGCCGTCGCTCAGCAGGACTACCCCGCCAAATCCATCCTGTTCGTCATACCGTATGCCGCCGGTGGCGACTCGGATTTGTCCGGCCGCAACGTGGCGCAACATGCTTCCAAGTATCTGAACAACCGGATCATCGTGCCGTTCAATCGCGTCGGTGCATCAGGCGTCATCGGCGCGATGTCGGTGAAAAACGCCACGCCGGACGGCTACACGCTGCTGGTTGGGCGTATTGCCACGCACGCCGTGTTGCCCGCGACCGATCCCAAGCTTCCCTACAAGTGGAACGAATTCACCATGATCTCGCTGATCGAGTTGAATCCGTACATTTGTTTCGTCAAGGCGGATTCCGCGATGCGCACGGCGGCCGACCTCGTCGCCACCATCCGCAAAAGCCCGGGCAAGCTGAATTACTCTACCGCGGGTGCCGGCACCAGCCAGGACATGGCCGCGCAGTATCTGATGTCGCTGGCTGGGCTTACCAAGGATCACGCCATGGGCATCCATTACAAGGGCGGCGGCGAGGTGACCACGGCGGTGATGGGCGGTCAAGTTGATTTCGCCTGCAACAACGCGCCGACGGTGATCGCACAGGCGCAGGGCGGACGCGTGCGCCCGCTGCTGGTGACACCGCAGCGCCTGAAAGAATTGCCCGATGCACCCAGCGCCAAAGAAGCCGGTTTTCCCGACATGGAAAAAATCGTCGGCTGGACAGCGCTGATGGGACCTGCTGGCGTGCCGAAGGCCATCGTGGACAAGTGGGCCGACGTATTCCAGAAGCTGGCGAAAGACCCGGATTGGCAGGCCGGCAACGCGCGCATCGGCGGCATCGCCGCAATCCGCTCGCCGGCAGAGACCGAGAAGTATGTTCGCGAGCAGTATGAGATGTATAGCAAATTGGCGGCGGCGTTGGGGATGCGTCAGTAGGCGTGGCAATGCACGTCGATTGTTCAAAGCGTCGCGATCTAAATATAGATACGGGTCAGCATACCAAGTGGAAGACATTATGCATGTCGTTAAAATGCTACTTGCAATGTTGTCCATCATGGTTGGATTGCTATTCTTGTGGGCAACTATTGGATTGTTTGGGTGGTTGCCGCCGTCATCAGAATTTCACGTATACAAGCTCCGCACGGATCAGATCGAACTCATTCGCAACGCAGCAGCGCATATAAATGATTTTCGCGCGAAGAATGCACACGTACCCTCGGTTTCAGAGTTTACGGAGTGGATGAAATTTGATCGTAGATACGAAGGATGGGACTACTCTTATCAGGCGCCAGTTCCAACTAACCACTATTTAACGAAAGTCAATGGGGTTCCGCCGCAAGGATCGTTTGTTTTGTCATTTTGGGACGGCGAGGGTTATGTTGAATATGCGTCGTGGTTGGGAGATGGTTCATTGGGTTACATACATGATTCGCGGACATACCGTCGTGAAGTTTACTGGTACATGGCGTTCTCCACTTGTTTTGCTGTGATGTTTCTTGGCTTTTCAATCTTCCTGTTGAGAAATGCGGTTGCAGTTCGTAGGGCGCAATCCCTATTGCGCCGAATGTGATTCGCAACACGACGGGTAATTTGGCGAGTGTAATTTGTTGCATGACGCGATAAGCAATTTCAAGTTTTATTTGTTGCGTTAGTTGTCCGACTGAAAAGGAGGAAACATGAAAGCGCTATTCTTTACCTTTTTGCTCGCGGTCACTTTTTTATTCCACTCAATTAGTACGGCTCAAACCTACCCGTCGCGGCCGATCACAATAGTGGTACCGTTCGCTGCGGGAGGCCCCACCGACACGCTCGCGCGCATCGTGAGCGACCCTATGAGAAAGCTGCTGGGACAAACCGTCGTGGTCGAAAATGTCACCGGTGCGGGCGGTAGTATCGCAGTCGGCCGTGTCGCGCGCGCCGCTCCGGATGGCTATACGATCGGCATCGGACATTGGGGTAGCCATGTCGTAAACGGCGCGTACTACACGTTGCCCTTTGATCTGCTGACGGACCTTGAGCCGGTGGGGATGATTGCGAGCAACCCGCAGGTGATTATCTCCAAGCTCGCCGTACCGGCGAAGAATCTGAAGGAACTGATTGCCTGGAGCAAAGCCAATCAGGACAAGCTTTTGGTGGGCACCGGCGGTGTTGCTGCTTCTGCGCACATGGGCGGGATTTATTTTCAGAATGCGATCGGCGCAAAATTTCAGTTTGTGCATTATCGGGGCGGCGCCCCGGCGCTGCAGGCTTTGCTCAGCGGTGAGGTCGATTTGTATGTTACCCAGGTATCCGGCGCGGTCACCTTTACGCGCGCCGGAAAAATCCGCGCCTACGCAGTAACCGCCAAAGCACGGCAAGAGGCTGCGCTGGAGATTCCGACGGTGGACGAGGCAGGGCTGCCCGGTCTATACACATCCGTGTGGCATGCCATCTGGGCGCCCAAAGGCACGCCCAAGGACATCATCGCGAAATTGAACGCCACTATCGTTGAAACACTAGCTGATGCCACCGTGCGTAAGCGGTTTGGTGATCTTGGACAGGAAATTCCTTCGCGCGAGGAGCAGACACCGCAGGCGCTGGCCGCATACCACAAGGCGGAAATCGACAAATGGTGGCCACTGATCAAGGCGACTGGCCTTAAGGCCGAATGAGGCGCGGAATCGGAAATTGCGCACTTTTCGATTCCTTACTATAATAAACAATGTAAGGAAAAGGAGTGATGCCATGACCACTGCCGCCACCCTGACCAGCAAAGGTCAAACCACTATTCCCAAGGAAATCCGGGAAAGTCTCGGCATGAAAGCTGGCGACCGGATGACGTTTACGTTGATGCCCGACGGCACCGTAGTGATGCGGGTCAAGAACAAAAGCATCACGCAGCTTGCCGGCATGCTGCATAGGAAAGGGCGCAAACCCGTGCCCATTGAGCAATTGTCGCGTTGATGCTGGGGATCGATACCAATGTGCTCGTACGCTATGTCATTCGCGACGATGAGGCGCAGTTTGAAAAAGCCAGCAAGTTGATCAAGCGCGAAGTTACCAATGGGGAGGCCGTGTTTGTGAGCCTGCCGGTTCTCCTGGAAACCGAGTGGGTTCTGCGCAGCCGGTACAGTCTTAAGAAAGCAGACGTCGTGGAAGTGATTTCCGCGCTGCTTGATGCAACTGAAATTGAATTCGAGGCCGAGCCGGTTATCGAAGAAAGCCTGAAGTTCTGGAAAGACAGCACGGCCAGTTTTGCCGATTGTCTTATCGGCGCGCACAACCGCAGGTTGGGATGCAGAGCTACGGCGACATTTGATGTGAAGGCCGCCAAGTTACCGGCGTTTGTGGCGCTGTGATTCGCGTTGCATGGGTGGCTTTTGCCTCGCGCCCGTGGACGGTCGCCGACCACGAGTTTTATTCGTATCAGCAGACGAGGGTTTGAGATGGCAGGTTTCTCGCTCGGTGAAGACCGCGCTTACTGGATAAGTTGGTTCAATCTGCCGGAGGAAAGTCGCTACGATTTTTCGACGTGGGCGTACGAATCCTATGTGCCCGCGGTGCTTGCACGCGAGGGCATTTTGTGGGGTGCACTATATGCCTCGGAAGCGGCGGGCAGCTTTACGCCGCTCGGCGGCGGCGGGCGCATCAGCCCGAAAAAAAATCCCAAAGGTGTGCCAGTCGGCGACCGTTACATCATGATGTTCGGCGCGAGCGATGCCTACGACATGGCGAATCCCGCGCCGGACGAGTTTCACGCAACGCTCAGTGCCGATGACAAAAAAATGCTCGCGTTGCGCACGGATGAGCGCCGCAACATCATGCTGGAGGAAGCGCGCATCGAAGGGCCGGGCATCGCGGAAAACAATCCGGTGATGGCGCCCGCGCCGGCGATTCAGCTGGGCAGCTTCAACGCGGGTGCGTGGAGCGATGAAGAAGCGTTAGCGGCGTGGTACGCGCGATGGCGTTTGCCGTCGTTGATGGATTTGCCGGGTTGTGTGCGTGTGCGCAAACTGGTGTCGGTAGCAGGGTGGGCCAAGCACGCGTGTTTTTACGAATTCAATTCGTTGCAGGCGCGCGAGGAACATTTCGTGCATTACGAGAAATCCAATCCGGAGATGGTGAAGTGGTCCACTGATGTGGTGCGCGACACGGTGCATGCGCCGGGTTCGGCGAATGTGGCGAGTCGTATATTTTATATATTAAAAACAAATACTTAGTTTACTTTTATTTAATGTAGCAATGTAACAAGGGA
>JBEBHE010000364.1:0-4297 GCA_040081205.1 Burkholderiales bacterium
CACCGGTACGGCGTGCGCCGAGTTTGACCTCTACCATCGCTGCTTTGCCGTCAATCACCTTGAACAGAAAATATTTGTCGCCGCGCGGATTAATCGCTTGCTCCGGCACCACCACCGCGCCGCTGCGGCTGTCGAGTTGCAAACTTACGCGGGCAAACATGCCTGGTTTCAGCCGCGTGCCGGGATTCGGCACGCGTGCGCGCAGCATCACCGTGCGGGTTTTTTCATCCACCGAGGTTTCCACCGCATACACGCGCCCCTGAAACAGCTCATCCGGGTAAGCATCCACGCGCACGCGCACCGGTTGCTCGCGCGTGATTTTCCCGAGATACGTCTCCGGCACGCGAAAATCGAGCTTCATCACGTCGATTTTATCGAGCCGCGCGATGTCGTCCCCCGCGCGCAGATAGGCGCCGGCACTTACCTGCCGCAAGCCGACAATGCCGGCGAACGGCGCGCGCAACTCGGTTTTCGCCATGCGCGCTTCGTCTTCCTGGCGGCGCGCGGTGGTTTTGCGCCAGGCCTCTCGCGCGTCGTCAAGCGCCTGCTGGCTGATAAAATTTTTCTTGAACAATTCTGTTGAACGTTCCGAGCGCTGCAAAGCCAGCCGTTCGTCTGCGCGGCTGGCTTCCAGTTGCGCACCGACTTCAGCGGCATCCAGAGACACCAGCCGCGCGCCAGCGGCCACTGGCTGCCCTTCGTTAAAATGAATCGCCGACACACGTCCGGCGACTTCGGGGCGGAGCATGATCGATTCATTGGCGACCAGCGTACCCACCGCGCTGATTTCATTCGCCAATGTTGCGGCGCGCGCGGGCACGGCTTTCACCGACAATGCCATCATGGGCTTGGCCGCAGGTTTGGATTTCGCGTCCTGCGCTATCGCGGGCTGACACGACAGTGCAGCGCAAAGCACTGCTGCAATTGCTGGATTTCTCATGGGGTAAACGTGATTTCCGGAAAGACGTGCCGTCACGCCCGCATTGTAGGGCATTCAACCATCGCGCGATTGCGCATCGACAGACGCTTGCTCCAACAAACGCAACAACGCGCGCGCTTTGTCGAAACTCTCCTGATATTCAGACTCCACTTCCGAATCGGCGATGATGCCGCCGCCCGCCCAAAACCGTATCGTGCCGTGCGAATAAGTCAGCGTGCGTATCGCAATGTTGGTATCCATGCCGCCGTCGAAGCCGATGTAGCCGATGGCGCCGCAGTACACGCCGCGCCGGAAACGCTCCACTTCGTCGATGATCTCCATCGCGCGCACCTTGGGCGCACCGGTAATCGAGCCGCCGGGAAATGATCCGCGCAGCAAGTCCACCGCGTCGCGGTCTGCCCGCAACTGACCGGTGACCGTGCTCACCAGATGATGCACCGTGGCATAACTCTCCACGTCGAACAGGCGCGGCACTTTGACAGAGCCGAGTTCGCAATTTTTCGACAAGTCGTTGCGCAGCAAATCCACAATCATCACATTCTCGGCGCGATCTTTTTCACTCACGCGCAACGCTTCGGCCAGTTCGGCATCCAGCCGCGGATGACCCGCGCGCGGGCGCGTGCCTTTGATCGGCTTGCTTTCTACTTGCCCGTATTCCACGCGCAAAAACCGCTCCGGCGACGAAGACAGTATTTGCGCGTAAGGCGTCGATAGATAGGCTGAGAACGGCGCGGGATTCAGCACCCGCAGCGACTGATACGCCAGCCACGCATCACCGGTGGCCTGCGCCGAAAATCGCTGCGCCAGATTCACCTGATAACAATCGCCATCGTTGATGTACTGATGGATGCGCCGGAACACACGGCCGTAAATATCCCGTGTCAGACTGCACGCCACATTGGACGTCACACGGAACGGCTGACGCGCGCGTTCCGCACCCGGATTCGTGAAACGCGCCACCAGCGCATTCCATTTGATATCGGTTTCCGGATCACGGCCCTGACCGACCAGCCAACTGCGCTGTTCCAGATGATCGACCACCACCGCCCAGTCGTAAATGCCGATGGCCATATCGGGTATGCGCTCTCCCGCCGTGGCGCGCGAAGGCAAATGCTCGATGCGCCGCGCGAGATCGTAACCGAAGTAACCAATGGCGCCGCCGCAAAATGGCAACGCCGACGCCAGCGCGGGATCAATCTCCAGATAACGCCGCACCAGTTCAAACGGATCGTCGCGCGACAGCGCGCTGCCGTCGGCATGCACCTCGGTCATTTGCCCGCGCGTCACCAGCCGGATGTACGGCTGCGCGGTGATGATGTCGTAGCGCGATTGGCCGGGGTGATGGCGCCCGCTGTCGAGAAACACGGCCCACGGCCAATCGGCAATCGCCTCGAACAGCGCGGTGCTGTCGGGGCGGTAGGGCAATTCGGTGAGCAGCGGCGTGGACATAATCAAACGGATAAGTTGAGCGCGTTCGATGAACGTAACGAAGCGCGAATTGTGCCTTATTCCCTAACGCTTCATTGGCGGCTGCAGCGACATCAGCGCAACGAAATTGCCCACCGATGCCGATCCGGCTTCATCGAAAGGCAACACCCTACTCACAAAATATCACAAACAAAAAATAATAAATGTTTAAAAACATATACTTAACTGTATTCAATGCACGTTACGCAAGCCAATACTGGTCATACAGGGCGACTAGCCTGTTTTCATCATCGGCAAACCACGGTACTCGCGCCCTGGCAGACACTCAGTAAGCATGCGTAAAAAAGGCCGCACGTTCGTGCGGCCTGTTCGTGCGGCCTTTATGGTCGGCGTGATCCGCGTTACTTGTAGGCGGTTTGTTTGTCGTGCTTTTGCCGGTAAATCCGCGCACTCTGGCGATCCTGCGCCCGTTCAATGTGACGCGCTTCCTGCCGGGTAACCTTGCCGTCAGCGGCCGCCCTGTCTTCCATGCCCTGAACGCGCGCCTGGCCTTTTTCGAGCCGGGCGGTTTCGCGCTGATTGAGTTGGCCGGATTGCACGCCCTGATCAATGCGTTCCTGCTGATTGGCCTGGCGTTGGTCGATGCGTGCCTCACGCGCGTCAGTGGCGGTTTGCGCCATCGCGATGGCCGGCAGCGCCGCAATGATGGCTACAACGAGTTTTGATCGAATGGTCATGTTGTTTTTCCTGTTAATGAATTGATGGATTGTCGGTGCGAAGAAAGTCTATCCCGCGACCGCCATCGTTGTGTGCGACAAGTGGTATCCAATTGTAAGCAGTTGCAACAGCGGGAAAAATCCAACCGCGCACCGATAGAGAACCTAACTAATTGTTTTTATTATTATTTTTTATAACTAACAGCAGGCCGCCGCAATCCTGACACGTTCCGTTTCAAATAACCGAGCGTGCCGGAAGGGTTTCGCGCACTGAAACCAACACCCTAAAAACGCGAGCCGGGCTGTTTCAGAAATTCGATTTCTTCGGGCGTTGATTCACGGCCCAATAACGCATTGCGATGCGGAAAGCGCCCAAAGCGTTCGATGATGTCGTAATGCTTTTGCGCCCACTCCAGCAAATCGGCGCGTCCCAGTTCGCCAAATAAACGCAGCGACGTGCGCTGCGCTTCGATAGCTTCCGCGTGCTCAAACGGCAAATAGACAAAGCTGCGCTCGACCGAATTGAGCCGCGGATCCCAGCGCAGCGTGACCAACCGCCGCGC
Source organism: Burkholderiales bacterium (assembly GCA_040081205.1). GTDB lineage: Bacteria > Pseudomonadota > Gammaproteobacteria > Burkholderiales > SG8-41 > UBA5216. The sequence goes on from JBEBHE010000364.1 coordinate 3,648, forward strand.
CGATTCGAGCGCCATCGCATCCGTTGCGAACGCCTGGCGCGAATCGCGATACATATTGCGCGGAAACTGATCGAACACAATGATCAGCGCTAACAGCGTCAACGGACTTTCGTGCCATTGCGCCAGTTGCCCGGCAACGGCTTGTTCGTGCAGTCTGAAAAAGCGTTCGCGAATCAGCGCATCGAAGTCGCCGGACTTCTTGAACCACTCGACGCGCGATTTCCCGTATTGCACGCTGCCCGGCGCGCCAAACCAGAAATCGAGCACCTCATACGCTTCGGCAAGACGCATGGTTGCGATCAGTACACCACCACGCTGCGTATCGACGTGCCGGCGTGCATCAGATCAAACCCCTGATTGATGTCGGCCAACGCCAGTTTATGCGTAATGAGATCGTCGATATTAATTTTGCCATCCATGTACCAATCGACGATTTTCGGCACATCGCGCCGGCCTTTCGCGCCGCCGAACGCCGAGCCTTTCCACACGCGCCCCGTCACCAGTTGAAACGGCCGTGTTTTGATTTCCTGCCCCGCGCCCGCGACGCCGATAATCACCGACACGCCCCAACCCTTGTGGCAGCATTCCAGCGCCTGGCGCATTACATCGACATTGCCGATGCACTCGAAGCTGTAATCAGCACCCCCTTT
>JBEBHE010000365.1:0-4290 GCA_040081205.1 Burkholderiales bacterium
GCACTGCCGATCATCAGCACGACGACACCACAGGCTGCTATCGCCGGGCGGCAATACTTATTCAAAAACATCATTCATAATTATATTTAAAAACAAATACTTATATTCGTTTCGTTATCGCCGCTGCGTCGATTGATAAATCGGCATCACTTGCGCGGCGTATTTTTGCAAATCCTGAATTCGATCGGCAGCGGTCGGATGCGTGCTGAGAAACGCCGGACCACCACGACTGCCGCCAGCCTGTGCCATTTTTTGCCACAACGTAATCGCCGCGCGCGGATCGTAACCGGCACGCGCCGCCAATTCAACGCCGATACGATCGGCTTCACGCTCAAACTCACGCGAGTTGGGCAAACCATACGTCACTTGCGCCGCCATATTCGCCAGTTCCGCACCGCCCTGCCCCACGCCCAGCACTGCCGCGCCCACGCCGATCACCGCATTTTGCGCCATCTGTTGCGATGCCTTCTCGCGCCCGTGTTCGCGTAGCGCGTGGGCAATTTCGTGGCCCATCACCGCGGCGAGTTCTTCATCCGTAAGGCGCAAATTTTCCATCAGGCCGGTGTACACGGCAATCTTGCCGCCCGGCATGCACCATGCATTAATTTCCTGCGACGAAATCACGTTGACTTCCCAACGCCAGCCGGGAGCATCATTCCGAAACGATGCTGTCGCCGGAATCAACCGGCTCGCCACCGCGCGCACGCGGTTTACCTGATTGCCGTCGCGGTTGAGCAACCCTTTTCCTCGCGCTTCCTGCATGGTCTGCGCGTACGATTGATCTGCGGCCGCGTTGATTTGTGCCGACGAAACCATCATGCGTTGCTGGCGATCCACACCGACCGCGCCGCCACCGGTGGTTTGCACCGTCTCGCAGCCTGCGAGCAACAGCGCTAAACCCAACACAGACAAAAGTAAACGATATTTCATGATCCTGCCCCCTGGTTGCTGCCAGCCAATCAAATCAGTAAACCCGCGATGCCGTATTGTCGCTCAAGAGTTCATACGCCCGCCACTCCCCCTTCATTTCGCGGCACATGCCGTAGCGAAACGGCCATGCGGCGCGTCCCGGCGTAAAGAACCGCAAGTCCTGGAACCACACGCAGGTATGCGGATTGCCCGCATCCACGCGGTAAAGCACCGGATATTGCGCGAACCACCTGAAAAACGCGAACTGCGGATGCGCCAGCACTTCCTTCGCCGTAGACATTTGCTCTGGCGAACCGTGGCGCCCGGCTTGCAGCCACACCGCTCGATCCAGCGGCAAATACGCGGCGCCCATACGCTCAAAAAAACCGGCGTCCGGTGCAAGCGGCGGCGCATCCAGCCGCGACAAGCTGATCAGGCTGTAGTGATAACGATCATCGGTTTCTATCACCACCATCCAGTTAAACGGCGACACAGGACGAGGCAAGGCGCTCACTTTCGCATTGCGCAATCCGGATTGCATGACGAATCGCTCTCCGAAATCGATCGCACGCTGCTGCATCGCAAACTGAAACAACACGTAAGTACACAACACCATTAGCCCGGCGACCGCCGGCCAGCGCGCATAGAACGATTTGCGCCACACCCAGCTCGCCAGCAAACCCGCGATGATGATGCCGCTAAACCACAAATCAATGATGAACGTGGTCGATAGCGCCGCGCGCCAATCGGAAACCGGCGCAAATACCATGGTACCGAACGACGTAATCCAGTCGCCGGCGATATGCGCCGCGATGCCCCACGCGATAATGCCGGCGTATGCGCGCCAGCCAGATCCCTTATTTTTGTCACTCGGCCACACGCGAGTACACAACCACGCCAGCAGCACCGCCCACAACCCCAGCATCACCAACGAATGCGTGACGCCGCGGTGATGATAAAGATACGACAGCGGCGATAACCACGAGGCGACGACATCGATATCCGGGAACGCCGCTGCCAGTGTACCGATGGCGATACGGCGGCGTAAGGGAATAACGTCAGCCGCCGGCGTGGGTGCCGTGGCTCGCGCGAGCAGCGCACCGGAAAGCGCGTGGGTCAGGGTGTCCACTTCGCTTTCACCTCACTACAAACTCAAACCGCCACCACTTCCATATCCGGCTCGATCTGCCGCACCAGATTTTCGATGCCCGTCAATGTGCCCGACAGCGAACTCGGGCAACTGCCGCACGCGCCCTGATAGTGCACACTGAGTTTGTTGCCTTCGAGGCCCACCACGTGCAGATCACCGCCATCGTTCTGCAAATACGGGCGTATCTGCTCATCGAGAATTTCGTTGATTTTATCGAGGCGCGCGAGATCTTCAGTGCTCATCTTCGACGGATCGAAGTTCGCTTCGGCATCCTGCATGAGTTGCTCAGACTCTGCATCCGCCGCCGGGGCTTCACGTATCGGCACTGCCAGCGTGCGCATCAACTCCTGCCAATCGGCTTTTCCGTTTTGCGTCACGGTAATCCAGTGATCGACATAAAACACGTTGGTCACATGCTCGATGTCGAACAGCGCGGCGGCTAATTTGTCGTTCTGCGCTTTATCGGCGCTGTCGTACGAACGCGTGATGCCCCAGGTCAGCGGCTCCTTGAGGATAAACTTCATCGCATTCGGATTCGGCGTCGGCTCGATTTCGGCAATCTTGGGCATAATATAAGTATATGTTTTTATTGAATATTTTAATTCACCCGTTCAGCGCCACTACGTGCCAATCACCGGCGCATGCACGGGATCAGCATCCGCTTCGGTCGATGTCGTGGTTTGCGAATTCAACGCCGCATGCAAAGTGTGCCACGGCAAAATCGCGCACTTCACGCGCGTCGGCAAATCGCGCACGCCCGCAAACACGGTAAGCCGCCCCAGATGATGCGGTGTCGCGCTGGTATCCAGTTTGCCCGTTGCCATATCACGAAATTCATTCACCATCTGCTCCGCATCCTGCCGCGATTTACCTTTGACGATGGTCGTCATCATCGACGCCGACGCTTTGCAAATTGCACACGATTCGCCTTCGAACTGAACGGCTTCTACGGTCGTACCCACAACTTTGAGCGACAGAAAAATATGGTCACCGCATAGGGGGTTCAGCCCTTCGGATTTATGCGTAGCATCGGCCAGCGCCCCCCAATTGCGCGGCTTCCTGTTGTGATCGAGGATCACTTCCTGATAGAGATTTCTGCTGTCGGCCATGGCGTTTGCCCGTCACACTTATCCGAAAACCTTTTGCACCCGCCGGATCGATGCTACCAGCGCATCGACTTCAGCAAACGTGTTGTAAAACGCGAACGACGCGCGGCAAGTCGCTGGCACTTTAAAGCGCTGCATCACCGGCTGCGCGCAATGATGCCCGGTGCGGATCGCCACACCGTCTTCATTGAGCAGCGTGCCCACGTCGTGCGGATGCACGCCCTCGATGGCAAACGACAAGACAGCTGCTTTTTTCTCCGCCGTGCCGATAATGCGCACGCCGGGCAGGCGCGTGATTTCGGTGGTGGCATAGTCCAGCAAATCAGTCTCATGCGCCGCGATTCGATTCATGCCGATTTCGCTTAGATAATCGACCGCGGCCCCCAGCGTGATAGCAGCGGCGATCGGCGGCGTACCCGCTTCGAATTTTGCGGGAATCGGCGCGTACGTCGTCTTCTCGAACGTCACCGACAGAATCATGTCGCCGCCGCCTTTGAAAGGCTGCATCGCTTCCAGCAGCGCGGCCTTGCCGTAAAGCACGCCGATGCCCGTCGGCCCGCACAGCTTGTGCCCGGAGAACGCATAAAAATCGCAATCCAGCGCCTGCACGTCCACCGCCAGATGCGGCGCAGCCTGCGCGCCATCCACCAGCGTTACCACGCCGTGTTTACGCGCAATCGCAATCATTTCGCGCGCAGGATTGATCGTGCCCAGCGCATTCGACACGTGCGTGAAACACGCGATTTGGGTGCGGCTGTTGAATAATTTTTCGTAGGCGTCGAGATCCAATTCGCCGTTATCGAATATCGGCACTACCCGAATCTTTGCGCCCTTTTCATCGGCGACCATCTGCCACGGCACGATATTCGAGTGATGCTCCAGCGTGGTGAGAATGATCTCATCGCCCGCCTTCAGGAACTTGCGACCCCAGCCGTGCGCCACCAGATTAATGCTCTCGGTGGTGCCGCTGGTAAAAATGACTTCGCGCTCTTCTTTCGCATGGATGAACGCCTGCAACCTGCGGCGCGCGGCTTCGTACTCCGCTGTCGCCGTTTCGGAAAGATAATGCACCGCGCGATGAATGTTCGCGTGCTGGCTCGATTGATAACGCACCCAGCGATCCAT
>JBEBHE010000077.1:0-16061 GCA_040081205.1 Burkholderiales bacterium
ATACCAAGCTCGCCGGGCTGGAAAAAATCGTTGAAACCGACGACGAAGATCAAGAAAAATTGTTTTAAAAACAAATAGTTACGTATATTTTAGGTAGAGATCATGGCAAGAGTATTTAATTTCAGCGCAGGTCCTGCGGTGTTGCCCGAAGCGGTATTGAAGCGGGCCGCCGATGAGATGCTCGACTACGGCGGCACCGGAACGTCTGTAATGGAAATGAGTCATCGCAGCAAAGCGTTCATCGATATCCATGCGCGTGCCGAAGCGGATTTGCGCGAGCTGCTGGCTATTCCGAAAAATTATAAGGTGCTGTTCATGCAGGGCGGGGCGGCGGGGCAATTCGGTATTATCCCGATGAATATCCTCGGCGGCAAAACCAGCGCGGACTATGTGTACACCGGGCAGTGGTCAAAAAAGGCCATCAGCGAAGGCAGGAAGTTCTGCAAGGTCAATGTAGCAGCAAGTTCGGAAGACCAGAATTTTACGTATGCCCCGGCGCAATCAAAGTGGAAGCTTGATGCCGATGCAGCCTACGTGCATTACACCTCGAACGAAACGATCGGCGGCGTGGAATTTAACTGGATACCCAACGTTGGTAACGTGCCACTGGTGGTGGATGCGTCGTCGCATATTTTGTCGCGGCCGCTCGATGTGTCGCGCTTCGGCTTGATTTACGCTGGCGCGCAAAAAAATATTGGTCCGGCAGGTCTGACGATTGTGATCGTTCGCGATGATTTGCTGGGCAAAGCATCGGCGACTACACCGGAAGTCTTCAACTATAAAGTACAGGCCGAAGCGGATTCGATGATCAACACGCCGCCGACCTACGCGATTTATATTGCCGGCTTGGTATTTGCGTGGCTGAAACAGCAGGGCGGGCTCTCGGCGATGGAAAAAATCAATATTGCCAAGTCAAAACTGATCTATGACTATCTTGATCAGTCGGAGTTTTATCAGTCGCCCGTAGCGAAGGAAGACCGCTCACGAATGAATGTCCCGTTTCGTTTACGCAGCGAAACGCTCGATGATGCGTTCCTGAAAGAATCCAAAGCGGCCGGTATGGTTGAGCTAAAGGGCCACCGCTCGGTGGGCGGCATGCGTGCGTCGATTTACAACGCCATGCCCATAGAAGGTGTGCAGGCGCTGGTGTCTTTCATGCGTGATTTTGAGAAAAAACAAGGGTAGTCACAACGTGCCAAACATTCTGACAATCAATGCCATTGCCAACGTAGGCCTGGAGCGGTTTCCTGCCGCGCAGTACAAGGTTGGGCCGAAAGTGACTGAACCCGATGCGATTCTTGTGCGCTCCCAAAACCTGCACGACATGGATATACCCGCCAGCGTCAAGGCCATCGGTCGCGCAGGAGCGGGTGTGAATAACATCCCTGTCGAAAAAATGAGCAAGCGCGGCATGCCGGTATTCAATGCGCCGGGTGCGAACGCCAATGCAGTGAAGGAGCTGGTGATTGCGGCGCTGCTGATTGCGTCGCGCAATATCGCGCCGGCGCTATCGTTTGTCGCGGGGCTTTCGGGCGACGACAAGGCATTGCACAAGGCAGTGGAAGACGGCAAAAAAGCATTTTCCGGCACTGAATTGCCGGGCCGCACGCTGGGCATAATCGGGCTTGGCAAAATCGGCAGCCTGGTGGCTGATGCCGCTATCAAGCTTGGCATGAACGTTAGCGGCTATGATCCGCACATTACCGTGGATGCCGCGTGGGGTTTGCCGTCCGCGGTGAGAAAAGCCAACAGTATCGAGGAAGTTTTAAAGGCCAGCGATTTTGTAACTATCCATGTGCCGCTGCTCGACGCGACGAAAAATCTGATCAACGCGCAGCGTCTGGCGCTGATGAAAAAAGGCGCAATCCTGCTCAACTTCGCGCGCGACGGCATTGTTGACGACAAGGCTGTAGTTGAGGCACTGAGAGCTGACAATCTGCGCGGCTATATCTGCGATTTCCCCGCACAAGTGCTGCAGGGCGCGCCGCGTGTGATCGCCACGCCGCATCTGGGTGCATCCACTGAGGAGGCCGAAGACAACTGCGCCATCATGGTGGCTGACCAAGTGCGCGATTTTCTGGAGCACGGCAACATCCGCAATGCGGTGAACTTGCCGGATGTGGTGATGCAACGGGAATCGCTATACCGTCTGTGTATCGTGAATGCCAATGTGCCGAATATGGTGGGGCAGATTTCCACCGCCATGGCGGGCGCGGGCCTGAACATACACGATATGCTCAACAAATCGCGTGGCGACATGGCATACACGCTGGTGGATGTGGATAGCCCGGTTCCTACCGCGCTTATTGACAAGTTGGCGGCCATCGAAGGTGTGCGATCGGTGCGTTACCTGCCCCTGCAAGGTTGATGCTGGATCGACCATGAGCGATTCGCCGGACACGTTAAGGGACATCCGCCGCAAAATAGACGCACTTGATGGCCGGTTGGTGAAACTCATTTCCGCGCGAGCCAAAATCGCGCAGCAGGTCGGCAAAATCAAGAACGGTGCGCTGGTGTACCGGCCGGAGCGCGAGGCGCAGGTGCTTCGTCGCGTATCCGGGCTCAACAAGGGGCCGATGCCTTCGGCAGGGCTGCGCCGCATTTACGCTGAAATTATGTCGGCGTGCCGCGCGCTCGAAGACATGCTGGCGGTGGCGTATCTTGGACCGCAAGGAACCTTCAGTCAGGAAGCGGCGATATGGCATTTCGGCGGCAGCGTTGATACCCGTTCGTGCAACTCGATAGATGAGGTGTTCCAGCAGGTTGAAACCGGCGCGACCGGTTATGGCGTGGTTCCGGTCGAAAACTCAACCGAAGGCGCGATTGGCCGCACGCTGGATTTGCTGCTCACCACGCCGGCCAAAGTGTGTGGCGAAATCATGCTGCCGGTGCACCAATGCCTGATGAGCAAGGCAAAAAACCGTGCAAGCATCAAAAAAGTTTATTCTCACATGCAAAGCCTCGCGCAGTGCCAGCAGTGGCTTGCACGCAATCTGCCGGGCGCGGCGTGCATTGCCGTGGTGAGCAATGCCGAAGCGGCGCGGCTGGCATCGCGTGATTCCAGGTCTGCGGCGATTGCCAGCAAAACGGCGGCCGAACTCTACAAACTCAATTTGCTCGCACGCAATATTCAGGATGAGTCGCGTAATACCACGCGCTTTCTGGTTTTGTCCCGCGAGGCTGTCGGGCCTTCGGGGTGCGACAAAACATCGTTGATACTGTCAACGCGCAACGTGCCCGGCGCGATTCATGATTTGTTGTCGCCATTGGCGAAAAACGGCGTGAGTATGACGCGGCTTGAATCGAGGCCAGCAAAAACGGGACTGTGGGAATACGTGTTCTACATCGATATCGACGGCCATGCCAGCGATGAAAAAGTGGCGCAGGCGCTGGCTGAAATCGAACGTAAGGCATCTTTTGTCAAGAATCTGGGTTCCTACCCTGCGGTTTCGGAGCAGTAGTACTTCATGATGATCTGTGATCTCGCGCCGTCGTACATCCGTTCGATTGCGCCATATCAGCCGGGCAAACCGATTTCTGAACTCGCGCGTGAACTCGGCCTCGATGAATCGAGCATTATCAAGCTCGCGTCGAACGAAAATCCGCTCGGTGTCAGTCCCAAGGCGCAAGCCGCGATCCGCGCTGTGTTGGATGATCTGGCGCTGTATCCCGACGGTAACGGATTTGAATTGAAGCAAGCGTTGTCGCGGCATCTCGGTGTCGGTATGGATCAACTGGTGTTGGGTAACGGTTCGAACGATGTGCTGGAGCTCGCCGCACGTGCGTTTCTTGCGCCGGCGCAACCATGTAGTTCGGCGGTGTATTCGCAGTATGCTTTCGCGGTGTATCCGCTGGTGGTGCAGGCGATGGGTTGCCGGGGTATAGAAGTGCCGGCGAAAAATTTCGGTCACGATCTCGATGCGATGCTGCGCGCAGTGCGGCCCGATACGCGCATCGTGTTTGTTGCCAATCCCAATAACCCGACAGGCACGCTGGCGCCAGCTGCGGATATGGAGCGCTTTATTGCTGCACTGCCCGCGCATGTGCTGATGGTGCTGGACGAGGCCTATAATGAATATTTGCGGCCTGAGCATTGCGCGAACAGTTTGTCGTGGCTGAGAAAATATCCCAACTTGTTGCTGACAAGAACTTTCTCCAAAGTGTATGGGCTGGCCGGATTGCGCGTCGGTTACGCCGTGGGCAGCGCAGGCGTGGCGGATATGCTGAATCGAGTGCGTCAGCCGTTTAATGTGAACAGCATTTCGCTGGCTGCGGCTGCGGCAGCGCTGGACGATCATGAATTCGTGCGCAAGAGTTTTGAGTTGAATCTCGCTGGAATGGATCAATTGACGGGGGGCTTGAAACAGCTCGGCGTGGAATTTATTCCTTCGCATGGCAATTTTGTCACCCTCAAAGTGCGTGATGCCAAAGCGGTTAATACCGCGCTCTTGAAAGCCGGCGTGATCGTGCGGCCCATCGCCGGTTACGGCTTGCCGGATTGGCTACGCGTGTCGATTGGCCTGGAATCCGAAAACGCACGTTTCCTGTCGAGCTTGAAGCGGGCTATTGCGGCATGACAACGCTGCGTATTAACAAGTTGGTGATTGTTGGCGTAGGGCTAATCGGGGGTTCGTTTGCGCTGGCATTAAAAAAAGCCAAAGCCGTGAAGCGCGTGGTGGGTGTCGGGCGCACGCGAAAGAATTTGAATGCCGCGCTGAGGCTTGGCGTGATTGACGAAATTTCTCTGGATGCCACCGAGGCTGTGCGCGATGCCGATATGGTGTTGATCGGCACACCGGTAGGGCAAATGGCCGGCGTGATGAAAGCCATCGCGCCGCATTTGGGAGGCAAAACCGTCGTCACCGACAGCGGCAGCACCAAGCAGGATGTGATCGCCTGCGCGCGCAAACATCTCGGCGCGCATTTCGTGAATTTTGTACCTGCACATCCGATGGCCGGCACCGAAAATAACGGGGCGGCGGCGGCGTTTGCCGAACTGTATCGCGGACGCAGGGTGATACTCGTGCCACAGCGCGAGACTGCCCCGCGTGCATTGGCATTGGTGCGTGCGGCATGGACCGCCTGCGGTGCGAACGTGGTGCGTTTGCAGGCGCGTGAACACGATGAAATTCTCGCGGCAGTGAGTCATTTGCCGCATGTCGCTGCGTTCGCGCTGATGGGTTCTTTGGCGAAGCGCAAAAATGCGAAGCACCTACTCGGATTTTCTGCTGGTGGCCTGCGCGACACCGTGCGTATTTCCGGCAGTTCACCGGAAATGTGGCGCGATATATTGCTCGCTAACCGCACAGCACTGCTGATGGATATAGATAAATATATTAATGAAATCAAGTATTTACGTTCATTTCTTAAAAGCAAGAACGGGGATGCGCTGCAAGTGCAGTTTGAGCGTGCGCGTCGTGCGCGTGAGCAGTGGCTGGTAAAGGCCGAACGCGGCTGAACACTCATTGAGCACGAACAAAGCGCCGATGGAATTCCTCGATCTTGCACCAATCAAAGCTGTGCGTGGCACGGTAATGTTGCCCGGCTCCAAAAGTATTTCCAATCGCATGTTGTTGCTGGCGGGGTTAGCGGCCGGCGAAACGCTGATTCGCGATGTGCTCGATTCCGATGATACGCAACACATGATTACCGCCTTGCGTGCGCTGGGTGTAGGCGTGAGCGAGGTAGGCCCGCGCGCGCTGCGCGTGCAGGGCGCGGGCGGCGCCTTCCCGGTGAAACAGGCGGACATATTCCTGGGTAATTCGGGCACCGCGGTACGGATGCTGACGGCGGTGCTGGCCTTGTGCGGCGGCGAATACAAAATTTCAGGCGTGCCGCGCATGTACGAGCGACCGATCGGCGATCTGGTGGATGCCCTGCGGGTGTTGGGCGCGCGCATCGATTACCTGGGCAATGAAGGATTTCCGCCATTATTGATACACCCGGCGCAGGCAAGCCCGACGCGGGAGGTCAGCGTGCGCGGCAATGTGTCGAGTCAGTTTCTCACTGGCCTGCTGGTGGCGTTGCCGTTGTTGAAACAACGCACGACTATCAAGGTAGTGGGCGACTTGATTTCCAAGCCTTACATTGATATCACGCGCAACAGTCTGAAGCGTTTCGGCATCAATATTGCCGGAACGGGTTACGCGCAATTCGCGGTGGCGGGCGACGCACGTTACGTGAGCCCCGGCGAGATTCACGTCGAGGGCGATGCTTCTTCGGCGTCGTATTTTCTCGCGGCGGGCGCGATCAGCGGACTGCGCGACGGCGGCCCGGTGCGGGTGAGCGGCGTGGGGAAAAACAGCGTGCAGGGCGACGTGCGGTTTTGCGACATGCTCGAGCGCATGGGCGCCGTGATTACCTACGGCGACAACTGGATTGAAGCGACCGCGAGCGATGCGGCCATTGCGCGCGGAAAATTCGACGCGCTAAGCGCTGACTGCGGCCACATTCCTGACGCAGCCATGACGCTGGCGATGGTGGCGTTGTTTGCGGACGGCGAGACGGTTCTGTCTGACATTGGCAGTTGGCGCGTAAAGGAAACCGATCGCATCGCGGCAATGGCGACCGAACTGCGCAAGCTTGGTGCGACGGTTGTGGAAGAAGCGAGCCGAATAAAAATTATGCCGCCGGTAGCGGGTCTGAAGCCGGGCGCCGCAATCGATACCTACGACGATCACCGCATGGCGATGTGTTTTTCGCTGGCGGCGCTGGGCGGTGTGCCGGTGCGCATCAATGATCCTCGCTGCGTGGCGAAGACGTTCCCCGAATATTTCCAAGTGCTGGCTTCCATTAGTTTACATTAGATTTTTTATTTAACTATTTGTTTTTATTGATATTTTATTTTGTCTGACGATACCAAGACAACCCCAGTGATTGCTATTGATGGTCCGTCCGCATCGGGCAAGGGCACGGTGGCACAAGCAGTAGCGAAGGTGCTGGGCTTCCATTATCTTGATAGTGGAGCGCTGTACCGGATGGTCGGTCTAGCGGTGGTGCGTGCCGGTGGAAACCTGGAAAATGAATCCGATGTTTACGCCATCTTATTGAAAATTAATATTAAATTTGAAGGCTCACAAGTATTGATGAACGGCGTTGATGTGGCGGAAGCCATTCGCGAAGAGCCCATTAGTGCGGCGGCATCCAAGGTGGGCGCCCATGCCAAAGTGCGTGAAGCACTGCTGGATCGCCAACGTGGCTTTCGCGAGCCGCCGGGGCTGGTTGCCGATGGGCGTGACATGGGGTCGGTGGTTTTTCCTGATTCCAAGCTCAAAATTTACCTCACAGCGAGCCCGGAAGCGCGGGCTGAAAGACGCTATAAGCAGTTGATAGGCAAGGGTTTCAATGCTAGTATGACCGCCCTTTTACAGGATATTATGCTGCGCGATCAGCGAGATAGCGAACGTGCGGCGGCTCCCCTGCAAAAGTGTCCGGACGCTATCGAAGTGGATACCACGGGGCTTTCTGTGGATCAGTCGATAGCACGGGTGTTGGAATATTACAGGCAGCTTGCAGCGGATTAAGCTTTAGCGGTAGATCGAAATTAAGCACTACGTAAATCATGGATATTTTTGGTAGCAGGCAGTACGAAACGACGTAAAACCAGGCGCCATGAACTCCCAAAGTTTGTGGCTTTGTTAATCAACCCCGTCAAGTGGTTTGTTGTAGTAGGCGGGCTTCCCAAGTGATTTTTAACCCATGAAAACTGAAACCCAACCCATCGCCGCCGTTGCGGGCGCCGAAAGCTTTGCAGCACTATTTGAAGAAAGTTTGTCGCGCAAGGAAATGCGCATCGGCGAGGTGATTACCGCCGAAGTAGTTCGGATTGACGACAATTTTGTGGTCGTTAACGCAGGGCTCAAATCCGAAAGCTATATCCCCAAAGAAGAATTCATATCCGATGGCGGTGTATTTGACACCAAGATTGGTGATTTCATCAGTGTCGCCATTGAGTCGCTCGAAAACGGTTTTGGCGAAACGCGGTTGTCGCGCGACAAGGCCAAGCGCCTTGCCTCATGGCTTGATCTCGAAGACGCGCTGGAAAAAGGCCGCATCGTGCAGGGCATGGTCAACGGCAAAGTCAAAGGCGGTCTCACGGTGATGGTGAATGGCATTCGTGCGTTCCTGCCGGGTTCGCTGGTGGATATTCGCCCGGTGAAAGACACCACGCCGTACGAAAACAAGGCGATGGATTTTAAAGTCATCAAGCTTGATCGCAAGCGCAACAACGTGGTGGTGTCGCGCCGCGCGGTGCTGGAAGTGACGCAGGGAGAAGAGCGTCAGAAGTTGCTCGAAAATCTGCAAGAAGGTTCGGTGGTCAAGGGCATCGTCAAGAACATCACAGATTACGGTGCGTTCGTTGATCTCGGCGGCATTGATGGATTGCTGCACATTACTGACCTCGCGTGGCGTCGTGTAAAACACCCGAGTGAAATTCTCACTGTGGGCGACGAAGTGCAAGCGAAGGTGCTCAAGTTCGATCAAGAGAAAAATCGCGTCTCGCTCGGCATGAAACAGCTCGGTGAAGATCCGTGGGTGGGCCTCGGCCGCCGGTACCCGACGGGCACGCGTTTGTTCGGCAAAGTATCCAACCTCACCGACTATGGCGCGTTTGTCGAAATCGAAACCGGCATCGAAGGTTTGGTTCACGTTTCCGAAATGGACTGGACCAACAAGAACGTGCATCCGTCGAAAGTGGTGCAACTCGGTGACGAAGTCGAAGTCATGGTGCTGGAAATCGACGAAGAGCGCCGCCGCATATCGCTCGGTATGAAGCAGTGCATGGCGAATCCGTGGGAAGAGTTCTCGATGAACCATAAGAAGGGCGAAAAAGTCAGAGGTCAGATCAAGTCGATCACCGACTTTGGTATTTTCGTCGGCCTTACCGGCGCCATTGACGGATTGGTGCATCTGTCCGACCTGTCGTGGTCTTTGCCTGGCGAGGAAGCGGTGCGTAACTACAAAAAGGGCGATGAAGTTGAAGCCTTGGTGCTGGCCATTGACGTCGAGCGCGAGCGTATTTCGCTAGGCGTCAAGCAGATGGACGGCGACCCATTCACGAATTTTGTTTCCTCCAACGACAAGAACTCCATCGTGCAGGGTACGGTAAAATCCATCGACGCTAAAGGGGCGGTGATCCAGTTGATGGGTGATATCGAGGGTTACCTGCGCGCTTCCGAGGTGGCGCGGGATCGGGTAGAAGATATCCGCACGCATTTGAAGGAAGGCGATTCGGTGACGGCGATGATTATCAATATCGATCGCAAGAACCGTTCGATCAATCTGTCGATCAAGGCGAAAGACCTTGCGGAGGAGTCCGAGGCGATGCAGAAAATCTCCACGGATAGCAAGTCGGCAAGTACCGGGACCACCAATCTTGGCGCGTTGCTGAAGGCAAAGATGGATACGGCGAATACTCAATAATAAGGGAGCATCATGACCAAGTCGGAATTGATTGCGAAGCTGGCGGCGCGTTTTCCCCAGTTGGTGGCGAAGGACGCGGAACTGGCGGTAAAAATGATTCTGGATGCGATGGGCAAAAGTCTTGCTCAGGGGCAGCGCATTGAAATCCGCGGCTTCGGCAGTTTTGGACTCAATTTCCGACCGCCGCGTACTGGCCGCAATCCTAAATCAGGTGACCGGGTTCAGGTGCCGGCGAAATATGTTCCGCATTTCAAGGCTGGCAAGGAACTTCGCGAACGTGTGGATGTGCGGAAATAAACTCGCATTGATATTCGGTTCGTCTAACGCTAAACGGCATGGTCGCAAGATCATGCCGTTTTTTGCTGCCGTTTTTTCCTCATAACGAATTCGATGAAAACCGCGCTCTGGATAATCAAGCTTGCTCTGTTTTTTGTCGCGCTTACGTTCGCGGTGAAGAACACGGATAGTGTGACGGTGCGGTATTACCTCGGCGCGGAATGGCAGGCGCCGCTGATATTCGTGATCCTGGTGGTGTTTTGTCTGGGCGCTGCTGCAGGTGTTATTGCCAGCTTGGGGCACCTGATACGTTTACGGCGCGAGTTGTCACGTTTGCGCAAGCAAGCGTCGTTGCTGACTGTAACCCCCGGTGAATCAGTGTCGCCGTCACGCGCTGTCCCGTCGAATATTCCCGACGTGGTTTAGCGACGAGAAATATATAACATGGAAATCGAATACTGGTGGCTACTGGCGCTGCCGTTGTTTTTTGCGCTGGGGTGGATGGCGGCGCGTATCGATATTCGCCACTTGTTGTCAGAATCGCGCGTGTTACCGAGCTCATATTTCAAAGGGTTGAATTTTTTGCTGAATGAGCAACCCGACAAAGCGATCGAAGCCTTCATTGAAGTGGTCAGAGTGGATCCGCAGACCGTTGAACTTCATTTTGCGCTGGGCAGTTTGTTCCGCAGGCGCGGTGAAGTCGAGCGCGCGATACGCATGCATCAGAATTTGGTTGAACGGCCGGATCTGGGCAAGGACCAAAAGACGCTGGCGTTGTATGAACTGGCGCAGGATTATTTGAAGGCGGGATTGCTCGACCGCGCCGAAGAGTTGTTTTTGAAACTCGAAGGCACGCTGCATGAAGAGTCAGCGCTCAAATTTCTGCTGGAAATCTACGAGCAGGAGAAAGACTGGCGCAAAGCGATTGTCATCGCCGGAAAACTGGAGATCGTGACCGGACGCTCGCATCAAAAAGAGATCGCCAATTTCTATTGTGAGCTTGCGAGTATCGAGATCATGCACACGCGAGCCGATGCTGCACGGCCCTATCTGGAAAAAGCGTTAATGCACCATCGCCTGTGCGTGAGGGCCAATCTGTTGCAGGGCGACCTGGAGCAGAATCTTGGGAACATCGACGCAGCAGTAGCGGCATGGAAGCGCATCGAGACCCAGAATCCAGACTATTTGTCGTTGGTTGCGGAGCGAATTTTCCGTGCTTTTAAGCACCAGGATAAAGTCGCTGAGGGCGTTACCCTGCTCACCGGCTATCTCGCTAAATATCCGTCACTTGATTTGCTGAGTACCGTGTTCGACGGTACGTTGGAGGTGCAAGGTGCTGAGCGGGCTTATGCGCTGGTGCGGGACGAATTACGCCGCACGCCGACCTTGCTGGGCCTCGACAAATTGCTGGAGGCGCAATTGCTGGATGCGCCGGCCGAACGGCGGCAGGATCTGGAGTTGGCGAAAACACTGGTGCATCAGCACACTCGCGGATTGGCCATGTACAAGTGCGATAATTGCGGCTTCCGTGCCCGGCAGTTTTACTGGCATTGCCCGGCTTGCGCGGCATGGGAGACGTATTCTCCGCGCCGTGCGGAAGAAAAAGGGCTGCCTGCATGAACGATCCGAAAATAATTGTTGCTCTGGATTACCCCGACGCACGCGCCGCGCAGGAAATGGCGGCGCGCCTTGACCCTGCGTTGTGCCGCGTTAAGGTGGGCAAGGAGCTTTTCACCGCAGCAGGGCCGGCATTGGTGCAAACGCTGGTGGCGCGCGGGTTCGGCGTATTTCTTGATCTCAAGTTTCATGACATACCGAATACTGTTGCCAGCGCGTGCAAGGCGGCTGCGCGGCTGGGCGTATGGATGATGAACGTGCACGCATCGGGCGGAAGCGCGATGATGCACGCGGCGCGTGAGGCGCTGGCAGGCGGTGAGCAACGTCCGAAGCTGATTGCCGTGACGGTATTAACCAGCATGGCACAAACGGATCTCGCTGATATTGGCATGCAGGGGCGCCCGGAAGAAGCGGTGTTGCGTCTGGCACGGCTTGCACAAAAGGCGGGCCTTGACGGCGTAGTGTGTTCCGCGCAAGAGGCGGCAGCGTTGCGTGCCGAGTGTGGCGCGCGCTTTAGTCTGGTGACGCCCGGGATACGTCTGGCCGATCCGGCACCTGATCGCGCGAAGGACGACCAAAAAAGAGTGATGACGCCGCGTGCCGCCGTGGATGCGGGGGCAAACTACCTGGTCATCGGCAGGCCGATCACACAGGCGGCCGATCCAGTGGCAATGTTGCAGCGGATATTACAGGAGATTTCGGTGTGAACCTGCCTCTCAAAACAACGAGCGGGCAGGCAGCATCGCCTTTCGCGCGCGCACGAGTACTGGTCGTCGGCGATGTGATGCTCGACCGTTACTGGTTCGGCAGCGTAGCGCGCATCTCGCCCGAAGCGCCGGTGCCGGTGGTGCATGTGGATCGCACTGAAGAGCGTCCGGGTGGCGCAGCCAATGTGGCGCGAAATGCCGCCGCACTCGGCGCGCGCGTGACGCTTTTGTCGGTAGTAGGGCGTGACGAAGCCGGCACGAAATTGGCGGTATTACTCAAACAGAGCCGCGTCAATGCGCGACTCCATCGTGACGGCGCAATTTCCACGACGGTGAAGTTACGTGTCATAGGCCGTCAGCAACAACTGCTGCGTGTGGATTTTGAAACCATGCCCAGTCACGAAGTGTTGTCGTCGAAATTGCGCGAGTACCGGCAATTGTTACGTAAGCACGATCTGGTGATTCTCTCGGATTACGGCAAGGGCGGGTTAACCCATATTGCGGCAATGATTGCAGCGGCAAAAGCCGCGCGCAAGCCGGTGCTGGTCGACCCGAAAGGGGAGGACTTTGCGCGATATCGGGGGGCGACGCTGCTCACGCCCAATCGTTCTGAATTCCGGCAAGTCGCCGGCGCTGGACGCAACGAGCCGGACCTTACCGCGCGCGCGCAAAAACTTCGTCGTTCCCTTGCATTGGAAGCGTTGCTGGTTACCCGTAGCGAAGAAGGCATGACGCTCTACCGCAAAGGCAATGTGCGCTTGCATGTGCCAACGCAGGCGCGTGAGGTGTACGATGTATCGGGCGCAGGGGATACCGTGATTGCAACTCTGGGTGTGGCGATGGCCAGTGGCATGAGTATGGATGAGGCGGTGCGTATCGCGAATCGCGCAGCGGGTATTGTGGTGGGTAAATTTGGAACGGCGGTCGTGGAGCCGCAAGAACTATTCCCTGCCGGAAAAACGCAGGCCAAAAAATCATGACCTATATCGTAACGGGCGCAGCCGGTTTTATCGGCGCCAACCTCGTAAAAGCGCTTAACGCGCACGGCATCAATAACATAATTGCAGTAGACGACCTCACGCAGGGCGACCGTTTTGTGAACCTGGTGGATTGCGAGATCGACGATTATCTCGACAAGGACGAATTTCTCGCGGCGTTGAGCAAGGGCGCGTTCAATGGTGCAGTCACGGCTGTTCTGCATCAAGGCGCCTGTTCGGATACGACCGAATCGGATGGCCGCTATATGATGCGGAACAACTATCGCTACTCGCGGCAACTACTGGATTTTTGCGCCTCGCAAAAAGTGCCGTTTATTTATGCGTCATCGGCAGCAACGTACGGTGATGGCACGGCATTTCGTGAATCGCCCGAGTGCGAGCATCCGCTCAATGTGTACGGCTACTCCAAGTATTTGTTCGATCAATACGTGCGCCGGCACAAGCCTGCGTCACAAGTTGTGGGCTTAAGATATTTCAATGTGTACGGGCCGCGCGAACAGCATAAGGGCCGCATGGCGTCGGTAGCGTTTCATTTCTTCAATCAGTATCGCAGCACAGGCAAGGTGCGGTTGTTTGAGGGCAGCGGTGGATATGCCAATGGCGAGCAACGCCGTGATTTTGTCTCGGTAGAGGATGTGGTGAAGGTTAATTTGTTCTTTCTAAATAATCATTTAAAAACAGGTATTTACAATTGTGGCACGGGTGTGGCACAAAGTTTTAACGAAGTGGCGGTGGCGTCAATCAATGCTGTACGAAAGTCCCGCGGCGAAGGGCTCATGGCGTTGGCGGCCCTGCAAGCGCAGGGCTTGATTGAATACATGCCGTTTCCGCAAGACCTGAAAGGCAAATATCAAAGCTACACCCAGGCGGATCTGACAGCCCTGCGCGGTGTGGGTTACACAGAGAAATTTCTTACGGTAGAACAAGGCGTTACGCGATATTGTGAGACACTCGCCGCGCCGTCACCGTAGGCTGGAAGCTGTCAACTCAATGGTGGCTGGGGCGTTTTTACAATGTGCCTGCAAGGCCGCCTGCAAACGGCGGTCTCGATGCGGGCCTAAAATTAAGGGGAGAATTCAATGAAAAAACTGCTGCTGGTACTGACGATGTGGCTGGTGATGATCGGCGCTGCGTTCGCGCAAGTGAATATCAACACCGCAACCAAAGAGCAACTGGATGGCCTTAAAGGCATAGGCCCGGCCAAGGCACAGGCGATTATCGATTACCGCACCAAGAATGGCCCGTTCAAAACGGTGGACGATCTGGAGAAGGTAAACGGTATTGGCCCGGCGACCATGAAAGACATTCGTAGCAGTGTTTCCGTATCAGGCGCGACTGCGGACAAAGGTGACAAAAAGTCGGATAAAAAAGCCGAAGCCAAGAAAGACGATAAAGCGGACGCCAAGAAGGACGCGAAAGCCGACAAGAAATCCGATGCCAAGAAGGACGAAAAGGCTGATGGAAAGAAAGACGCCAAGAAGGACGATAAGGCTGACAAAAAAGCCGATGCCAAAAAAGACGACAAATCCGACAAGAAAGCCGACGCCAAAAAAGACGCCAAATCCGACAAGAAAGCCGATGCCAAGAAAGACGACAAGGCCGACAAAAAATCCGATGCCAAGAAAGACGGCAAAGCGGACAAGAAAGCGGATGTCAAGGACGACAAAAAGGACGCCAAGGCCGACGACAAGAAAGACGCGAAGAAAGACGACGCGAAAGCCGACAAGAAGTAATAGTCATTCGGTGATGGCAAAAACCCCCCGCTCCGGCGGGGTTTTTTTTGCGGTCAGATAGTCGCCGTTTCGGCTATGATGGCACCTACGATCCGAATCCACTTCTGAAATTATCGTGACCTATACCCTCGAGCATTTTGTAGGCAACACGCCGCTGGTGCGTTTGCAGCGCATTCCTGGCAATACCACGAACGTGATTCTTGCCAAGCTCGAAGGCAACAATCCGGCGGGTTCTGTCAAGGATCGCCCGGCGTTGTCGATGATCAAGCGCGCGCAGGCGCGCGGCGACATTAAACCGGGCGACACATTGATCGAACCGACCAGCGGCAACACCGGCATCGCGCTGGCAATGTGCGCGGCGATGATGGGGTATCGCATGATTCTGGTGATGCCGGAAAATCAGTCAATGGAGCGCCGCCAGAGCATGGCGGCGTATGGCGCGCAACTGGTGCTCACGCCCAAGGAGGGCGCCATGGAGACGGCACGCGATACCGCGGAACGCCTGGTGAAAGAGGGCAAGGGGATCATGCTCGACCAGTTCTCGAATGCTGATAATCCGCTCGCGCACTACGAGACCACCGGTCCGGAAATCTGGCGCGACACCGAAGGCAAAGTGACGCACTTCGTGTCGAGCATGGGCACTACCGGCACCATCATGGGTGTTTCGCGCTTTCTGAAAGAAAAAAATCCCGCGATCCAAATTGTCGGTTGCCAGCCCAGTGACGGCTCGCAGATCCCCGGCATTCGCAAATGGCCGGCGGCGTATCTGCCCAGCATTTGCGACTGGAGCCGCGTCGATCAAGTCGTCGAAATCGCGCAACGCGACGCCGAAGACATGGCACGGCGCTTGGCTGCCGAGGAAGGTATCTTTGGCGGCATCTCCTCGGGCGGCGCGTTGTGGGCGGCGCTGCAAGTATCGCGTGAAGTAAGCAACGCGGTGATTGTGGCGATCATTTGCGACCGCGGCGACCGTTATCTTTCGACGGGTGTTTTCCCGGCTTAACGTGAGGTTGATGCGTGCTGTAGGTGCGGTACGCGCGGGCCGTTGGTATCGTGGAACGGTAGCCATTTTTCTGCTGGCGGCTTTTGGCCTGGCGACTACGGGTCGCACTCAGCAGATTACGCTGACACTGGATGATCTCACCAGCCCGGCTTTTAGCGCGCAGGCCATCAAGATGGCATTCACGGGCGGCGGTGTCACGGCTCTCGATATCGGCACCATGACCATCGGCACGCAGTCCTGGAAGAATATCAGACTGGATTGCAAGGCGCTGAAGCTCGAGGGCACGCGCATTGCCTGCGACAAT
>JBEBHE010000366.1:0-4244 GCA_040081205.1 Burkholderiales bacterium
ATCTGACGCGGGGCCGTATCGACAGCCTTGAGAGCAATCGTCGCACCCGCGAACAGCGCCTGCAAAAAATGCAGGGGTTGCAGGGAGCGCAAGCCGACGACGAGCGCCGCAAATTGCGCAACGAACTTGCCGACATTGATCAGAACTTGCGCCGCGAACGTGACCGGCTCCAGTATCAGGAGCGCGGCGTCATCTGGCAGTAACGCTGGGCGCAACTTCCCGCAAAAAAAGTCCCGCACCCCGCAATTTTCCGCACGTCGCGCCGTATAATCCGCCGCATTGGCCGCGTAGAACAGCGGCGCGTCTATGGCCGCGCGAACCAGCGGCAGGGAGAGTTGCATGAAATTTCGCTTCCCCGTCATCATCATCGATGAGGATTTTCGCTCCGAAAACGTGAGTGGGCTCGGTATTCGCGCGTTGGCGAAAGCCATCGAGGGCGAGGGGCTGGAAGTGCTGGGCGTTACCAGCTACGGCGATTTGTCGTCGTTCGCGCAGCAGCAAAGCCGCGCGTCAGCGTTTATTCTGTCGGTGGACGACGAGGAGTTTTCCAAAGAAGAGGAAGCGTCCACCATCTCCGATCTGCGGCGTTTTGTGCAGCAGATTCGTTTTCGCAACGCCGATATTCCGATTTTTCTGTACGGAGAAACGCAAACGTCGCGGCATATTCCGAACGATGTGCTGCGCGAACTGCACGGCTTCATTCACATGTTCGAGGATACGCCGGAGTTTGTGGCGCGCTATATCGTGCGCGAAACGAAGTCGTATCTCGACGGCCTCGCACCGCCGTTTTTCCGCGCACTGACGCATTACGCGCAGGACGGTTCGTATTCGTGGCATTGCCCAGGGCATTCGGGCGGCGTGGCATTTCTGAAGAGCCCGGTGGGGCACATGTTCCATCAATTTTTTGGCGAGAACATGCTGCGTGCCGACGTGTGCAATGCGGTGGATGAGTTGGGACAATTGCTGGATCACTCCGGCCCGGTGGCGGCGTCTGAACGAAACGCCGCGCGCATCTTCAACTGCGATCATTTGTTTTTCGTTACCAACGGTACTTCTACATCGAACAAAATCGTGTGGCATTCGACGGTCGCGCCCGGCGATGTGGTGATCGTGGATCGTAATTGTCACGTGTCGATTTTGCACGCGATTACCATGACCGGCGCGATTCCGGTATTCCTGATGCCGACGCGAAATCACTTCGGCATCATCGGGCCGATTCCGCTGGAAGAATTCAAGTGGGAAAACATCGAGAAAAAAATTAAGGCGCATCCTTTTGCCAGCAAAGCCAAAACCATGCCGCGCGTGCTGACGCTCACGCAAAGCACCTACGACGGTATCGTTTACAACGTTGATACGCTGAAAGAAATGCTGGACGGCAATGTCGATGCGCTGCATTTCGACGAAGCGTGGCTGCCGCATGCGACGTTTCACGAGTTCTACAAGGGTATGCACGCGATAGGCCGCGATCGCCCGCTGTGCAAGGAATCGATGGTGTTTTCCACGCAATCGACGCACAAGCTGCTCGCGGGTTTGTCACAGGCGTCGCAAATCCTGGTGCAGGACAGTCAGAAGCGCAAGCTGGACATAAAGACGTTCAACGAAGCCTATCTGATGCACACGTCCACGTCGCCGCAGTACGCGATTATCGCGTCGTGCGATGTGGCGGCAGCGATGATGGAGCCGCCGGGCGGCCCCGCACTGGTGGAAGAATCGATACTCGAAGCGCTGGATTTTCGGCGTGCCATGCGCAAAATCGACGCCGAGTTTGGCAAGGACTGGTGGTTCAAGGTGTGGGGACCGGAGCGCCTCGCCGAGGAAGGCATCGGCAATCGCGAGGACTGGATGCTGCGCGCGAACGAGCGCTGGCATGGCTTCGGCAATCTCGCGCCGGGCTTTAACATGCTCGACCCGATCAAATCCACAGTGATCACGCCGGGGCTGGATGTCACCGGGAAATTTGCAAAAACGGGTATTCCTGCGGCGGTGGTGACCAAGTATCTGGCCGAAAACGGCATTATCGTGGAAAAAACCGGGCTGTATTCGTTCTTCATCATGTTCACCATCGGTATTACCAAGGGCCGCTGGAACACGATGGTTACCGAGTTGCAGCAATTCAAGGACGATTACGCGGGCAACAAACCACTGTGGCGCGTGATGCCGGAATTCGTGGCGAAGAACACGCAATACGAAAAAACCGGCCTGCGTGAACTGTGCGACCAGATTCACGAAGTGTATAAAGCCAACGACGTGGCGCGGCTCACTACGGAAATGTATCTGTCGGACATGCAGCCCGCGATGCCGCCGGCGGAAGCGTGGTCGCGCATGGCGCATCGCGAAATCGAGCGCGTGGAAATCGACAAGCTCGAAGGGCGCGTGACGAGCGTGCTACTGACGCCGTATCCGCCGGGCATTCCGCTGTTGATACCGGGCGAGCGCTTCAATCCGACCATCGTGCGCTTTTTGCAGTTCGCGCGTGAGTTCAACCAGAAATTCCCGGGTTTTGAAACCGACATTCATGGCTTGGTAAAAGAAAACGGCGGCGGCGTGTTGCGTTATTACGTCGATTGCGTGCGGAGCTAATGCGATAGCTCGTGTTTTTCGTTGACAAAATTACCTAATTACATGATTATTTGGGGAATTTTTTTTCGGCGACCGCCGAAACTCTTTTCTGGAGCGAGCGTTGTTACGGGTCATTTTTGCCTTTGCGGTGGCGTTTGGCAGTGCGTGCGCGGTTGCCCAACCGACGCCTGATCTAGGTCAGGCCGATGCGCTGATACGCGCGGGCAAGGCCGTTGAAGCGTTAAAGCTCCTGGAGCCGCACGAGGATGCCCGCGCCGGCAATCTGGATTTTGATTATTTGCTGGGTGTGGCCGCACTCGAAGCGGGCCGTCCCGATAAAGCGACTATTGCACTGGAACGTGCGCTGATCGTCAACCCGAATCATGCGGGCGCGCGCCTAGATTTGGGCCGCGCGTACTTCGCAATGGGCGATACCGTTCGTGCGCGCAACGAGTTCAGCATCGTGCTGTCGCAGAATCCGCCCGCCAATGCGCGCGCGACAGTCGAAGCTTACATTGCGCGCATCGATCAAGGCGGCGGCACCGGACAGACGCGTGTCACGGGGTATCTCGAACTGGGCGCCGGGCGTGACAGCAACGTTAATAATGCGACCAGCCAAGGGCAGATATACGTGCCGGTGTTTGGCTTCAGCTTGCAATTGGCGCCAACCAGTCAGCGGCAATCCGATAATTTCATGAACGTGGGCGGTGGCGGCGAAGTCACGCACGCGCTGAACAATAATACGGCGCTCTACGCGGGCGCGGATGCGCGCTTTCGCGCTAATCAGCATGCGGATACGTTCAATTACAGTCAGGTAGATGTGCGCGGCGGCGTGCAACACGCTTTCGATGCGCAAAACCTGGTCCGCGTTGGCGCTGCTTACCAACAGTATTATCTGGACGGCGCGTTCTATCGGCAAACCAGTGGCGTGAACGCGGAATGGCGGCATCTGCTGAACAGCGCGCGGCAACTCAGCGTTTTCGGCATTGTGAATTTCCTGCGCTACAAGGATGACGCGCAAGTCGCGAACGACACCAATCTTACCATGGGTGGCGCGAGCCTGACGCAGGTTCTCGATGAGGCGCGGCGTCTGACGGTGTCGCTGAGCGGTTTCGGGGGCTATGAGCGTGATGTCGGGCAGCGCATCGACGGCGACCGCAAGCTGATCGGCGTGCGGCTGGCCGGACAAGTCGGCTGGGGCGCTGATGTGGATGTGTTTGCATCAACGGGTTATCAGGACAGCCGTTTTCAGTCGCGCAACCTGATTTTTAGCCAAGAGCGCGCAGACAAGCAATTTGACGCCACGCTGGGTTTGGCGTGGCGTATTGATCGCGCGTGGCTGCTGAGGCCGCAGCTGACGTTCACGCGCAACGTATCGAACATCGATATCAATACCTACAGCCGCTATGAAGCTTCCATAACGGCGCGCCGGGACTTCAAATAATCATGTGTAAACATAAATATTTCATAGGCTATGGTTTGCTGTTGTCGGCGTGGATGGTGTTGGCCGCGCCGGTGGCTTACGCCGCGCAGGCGGGCGCGGTTATTTTTGCCAGTGGCGACGCGCAAATTGTCGGTGCCGACGGCAAGTCGCGTAACGCTGCCAGGGGCGAGATCGTCAACGAAGGCGATACGCTGATGACCGGCAAAGTCGGCGCGATGCAGGTGCGTATGTCCGATGACGG
>JBEBHE010000367.1:0-4234 GCA_040081205.1 Burkholderiales bacterium
AGAGCTATGACGACGCATTGCCGACCCTGAACAAGGAATTTCGCGTGCTGCGTTACGATCAGCGTGGTTTCGGATTTTCGGAAAAGGTGCGTGAACTCAACTTCGAAACCGTGGTGGCAGATCTGGCCGCGCTGCTCGATGCGCTAAAAATTACCGCGCCGGTATATATAGCCGGCTGCGCGATGGGGGCTGATTATTCAGTGGGATTTGCCGCGCGTCATCCCAAGCGGGTGGCGAAGCTGGCGTTGGCCAGTCCTTATATCGGTAGCAACACGGCGCGCAGCCCGCACAGCCTGGAGCGTGCCGCGTTGGTCGAGCGCGAGGGCATACGCGCCGCCATGCAAGCCAGCCATGCGCGTTCGTACCCCGAGCACTTGCGCGCACGGGATCGCGAACGGTTTCAGCGCTATCAGGTGCGCTGGGTGTGCAATACCCCGGCTTCGTTTTCCGCTCAGGCCCGCATGATGCATGACGTGGATCTCACACCCGACTACGCGAGAATTCAGGCGCCCACACTGGTCATCGGCGCCATGCACGACACGCAACGCCCGCCCGAGATTGCGCAGCGGGTGGCGAACGCCATCACGAACGCCACGTATAAGCTAGCCGACACTGGGCATTTTATGAATGTGGAGACGCCACAATTATTTGCGGATGCGGTGCTCGCTTTTTTTAAAGGCAAGTAGCGCCAACGCTTGACGCCACAAGGCACGCAATAGACACTCACGCCATAGGATCCATCGCGATTCACTGTTCTCACCATCTGGAAACCCATTCCGCTGTCGCACTGCACCCGCGAAGCCTCTGCCCGCAAGCGCAGAGGCTTCATTCTGTAAACCTCCCCGCTCAACGGGCTTTTGTTTCTTAGTTAAGGACTCGCCATGCCGGATGCAACACCTCATGCCTACGATTACCTCACGCTGCCTGAAATACGCTTTCTCGATGCCGCAGTTTCTCGCCTGATTCCCGCGGACCACTTAGGGCCGGGCGCAAAAGAAGCAGATGTCACGTTCTACATCGATCAGCAGCTTTCCAGCGTGTGGGGCACGCACGGGCGCAATTACCGGCAAGGCCCGTGGCTCGACGGCACACCGCAACAGGGCTTTCAGTCGCGACTGACGCCGCAGGAAATTTACCGCGCCGGTATTCGTGAGACCAATCTACATTGCAGCAAACAATATGGCAAAAATTTTGAATTCCTCAAAGCCGATCAACAGGATGAGGTTTTGAAAGCACTCGAAGGTGACAAAATCGAACTCATGTCACTGTCGTCGAAACTCTTTTTCGATTTGCTGTGGCGTAACACCGAAGAAGGCTTTTTTGCCGACCCGATGTACGGCGGCAACAAAGACAAAGCCGGTTGGAAGCTCGTCGGTTTTCCGGGCGTAGCCGGTGGTGATTACAACGCACACGTGGACAAGGACGAACCTTATCGCGTCACGGAACCGGTGAGCATTCTCGATATCCAGTTAGGAAAAGCCAAGCTCGATGCGCAAGGCTATGTCAAACACACCAAGGCAAAATAAATGACCGTCACCAAACTTAAACCTGTTGACGCCGTCGTCGTCGGCACCGGCGTCTCCGGCTCCATCATGGCGATGGAGCTCGTCAATGCGGGTCTCAAGGTAGTTTGCCTCGAACGCGGGCGCATGATCGAACCGCAGCACGATTTCGCCATGCCCTATGTGCATGACGAGCTGAAGTACGACCGCCACAGCGATATTTTTCAGGATTTGTCGCGCGAAACCATCACCTTCCGCAACAAGAGCAGCGAAACCGCGCTGCCGATGCGCGAGCTCGGCTCGTTCAAGCCGGGTGAAATCGTCGGTGGCACTGCCGCGCATTGGGGCTGCCACGCGCGGCGCTTTTTGCCTGATGATTTTCTGGTGCGCAGCAAGAATACGGAACGCTATGGCAAGAATTTTTTGCCTGAGGATTGCACCAGTCAGGATTGGGGCATGACCTACGACGACTTCGAACCGTACTACGATCAGTTCGAACAAATCTACGGTGTCGGCGGCAAGGCGGGCAATATCGAAGGCGTAAAACAATCCGGTGGCAACCCGTTCGAAGGCGCGCGCTCGCGTGAGTTTCCGAATCCGCAAACCAAACGTACGCCGATGGGCGAAATGTTTGCGAAAGCCGCCGAGTCGCTGGGCTACACGCCGTTTCAAAATCCGGCCGCCGCGATGACACAGCCTTATGTAAATCTTTACAAGCAGCACCTCGGCGAATGCCTGCGCGGCGGATTCTGCGGCACCCACGCCTGCTCGCAGGGCGCCAAAGCCAGTCCACTTTCCACGGTGATACCCGCGCTGCTGAAGGAAGATAACTTTGAGCTGCGCCCTCTGTGCAATGTGATCAAGGTCAATCTTGATTCCGACGGCAAACGCGCGACCGGTGTCACCTACATCGACGCCCGCGGGCGCATGGTGGAACAGCCAGCGGACATCGTGGTGCTCGCCACCTACACCTTCAATAACAACCGCCTGTTGCTGCTCTCCGGCATCGGCAAGCCCTACGATCCAGTGAGCAACACCGGTGTGGTCGGCAGAAATTACTCGTATCAGACCGGCGGCAAGGTGTCGGTGTTTTTTGATGACAAGGAATTCAATCCGTTCATCGGCGGTGGCATGATCGGTACCTGTATTGACGATTTTAATACCGATAATTTTGATCACTCAGGGCTGGGCTTCGTCGGCGGCGCCTACATTGCCGTGCAAAGCACTGGCGCCACACCGATCAAATCCAAGTTGCTGCCGCCTGGCACGCCACGCTGGGGCTCTGATTGGAAGCAAGCTGCGGCACATTATTACCGCCGCTCGCTGCAGATTTCATATCACGCCTCATGCCAAAGTTATCGCGGACATTATCTCGATCTCGATCCGACCTATCGCGATTCCAACGGCCTGCCGCTGCTGCGCATGACGTTTGACTGGCATCAGAACGAACAGAAAATGTCGCACTTTTTGCGCGACAAGTGCGGCGAGATTGCCAAAGCGATGAACCCGTCCAAGATCGGCTTGAATACGCCGCCGGCCAAGTACAGCATCGTGCCGTACCAAAGCACGCACAATATCGGCGGCGCAGTGATGGGCGTGGATCCAGCTACCAGCGTGGTCAACAAATATCTGCAATCGTGGGATGTTCATAACGTATTCGTGGTCGGCGGCAGCGCGTTTCCGCAGAACCCCGGCAATCCGCCGACAGAGACCATCGGCATGCTGGCGTGCTGGGCTGCGGATGGCATCAAGGATGTCTATTTGAAAAAACAGGGCCTAATGGTGTGAACCGCAGTTTGAGCGGGCGTTCAATGAAACCCGAAATCGTATTATTGAAAGCCATCTACGAACCAACGATGGCCGCGCTGGAACGCGATTTCGTGGTGCACAAATCGTTTACGGCACCCGACCCGCTGGCCTACATCCGGCAACACTGCACCCATGCACGCGCTGCGATTTCCACGACCACCACTGACGTCACGCGCAGTCATTTTGAAGCTCTGCCTAAACTGGAATTGCTTGCCTGCTATGGGCCTTACTACACACTAATTGACCTCGCAGCGGCAAAGGAACACAAGGTCACGGTCACACACACGCCGGATTCCACTGCCGAGCCGGTTGCCGATCTGGCGATGGGCATGCTGGTTGCGATGATGCGCCGCATCTGCGAAGCAGATCGCTTCGTGCGATCCGGCGCGTGGCCTTCGCGTGTTTTTCCATCGGGCGTGGAAGTACGCGGCAAAACCTGCGGCATCGTCGGTATGGGCCGCATTGGGTGCGAAATCGCGCAACGTGCGGCCAGCTTCGGCATGTCGATCAGCTATTTTGGGCCACGCCGCAAGGACGATGTGGCTTATCGCTATGTCGATAATCTCGAAACCCTGGCACGTGAAGCGGATTGCCTCGTCGTCACCTGCGCGTTGACGCCGGCGACACGCAACCTGATCGATGCACGCATACTCGCGGCGCTGGGTGTTGACGGCTTTCTCGTCAACATCGCACGTGGTGCAATCGTCGATGAACCTGCCCTGGTGGAAGCGCTTGCCAGCAAAAAGATCGCAGGTGCCGCGCTCGACGTTTTTGTGGATGAGCCAAATGTGCCTGCCGAACTCATGCGCATGGATAACGTGGTGCTTGCGCCGCACATGGGCACCTCCACGCTCGAAATTCGCGAAGGCCGCAGCGAAAAATTACTCTCCGATATACACGCGCATTTTGCCGGAAAGCCGCTG
>JBEBHE010000078.1:0-15785 GCA_040081205.1 Burkholderiales bacterium
CCCGCCTTCGCGGGAACGACAGTGGGGAGGTTTAATATGCTTCATGCTCGATTTATTTGGCACGCTGTGCAGCCTTTAGTAGCATACGCGCCGCCCACTCCACCGCCATCTCGCGTTTGTAGGCCGCTGAGCCGCGCACATCAGGCATCGGCTGCGCAAGCGTACGCACTTGCTGCACGGCATCGCGTATAGCCTGTTCGGTCAGCGATTTGCCGGTGAGTTGCGCGAGATCAAGCACGATGGGTTTCCAGCCGACACAACCCACCACCACGCGTGCCGAGCTGCAATTGCCGGCTTCGTCGAGCGTTACGTTGGCGGCAACGTTGACCGCCGGGATTTCGAGTTCTCCGCGCAGCATGTATTTGTGGAATGCCGAGCCGGTGCGTGCGGGCAACGCATTCGCTTCGACGCTCACTACCAATTCATCCTTTGCGAAGCGTTTCTGAAAGGCTTCGTCAAGCGCCAGCGTGCGCCGCCCTTGCGGGCCGGCGACTGTGACACGCGCATTCAATGCAAGCAAGGCAATCGGCAGATCAAAACCGCCAATCAGCGGCCCGATGCTGCCGCCGACGGTAATCATGCGCCGCAGGCGCGTGTGACCTACCGCTTCAAGCGCATCGTGGATGGCGTGCCAGCCTGATTTTATTTTCGCGTCGTCGTAAATACGCTGTTGATTCACCGCTGAACCGATTTGCAGGACACCGTTTGCATTCACACCCATGTGGAGCAGTTCGGGAATGCGCGCCAGCGAAACCAGCCGCGTTGCCTGCGGATAGCCCGTGCGTTCGCGGCGCAGTGCATGCGACATGCCGCCCGACACCAGTGCCGTGTCGCCGGCGGCGAGCATCGCTACCGCTTCATCCACCGATGTCGCGACCACAAATTCCGGATTGAAAGGGCGCGGTCCCGACGGTTTTCCTGTCGATAACCGCGACCACATGCCGCCTTTAGGCTCAACCGCAGGCGCAACTTTTTCGTTAGCGTAAAGCTCGGGATGCAGCGCGCGATGAATTTTTTCCGAGGTGATCGGCAGTTCATGTATGCGCACGCCCACCGCATCGGAAATCGCGTTGGCAATAGCGGCGGGAATCGCATCAAGGCCGATTTCGCCCAGACCTTTCGCGCCGAACGGGCCCGAAGGCTCATAAGAATCGGCAAACGCGACATGCATTACTGGCAGGTTCGCCGCGCCCGGCAACGGGTAATCCTTGAGTTGCGGATCGGTGGGCTGGCCGTTCCACAAATCAAAATATTCTGTCATCGCAAAGCCGATGCCCTGCACCATGCCGCCATGCACTTGGCCTTGCGCGGCGGCGGGATGGATCACCGTGCCGCAATCGACCACGGCGGAAATTTCTTCGAGCTTGACCATGCCGGTGCCGCGATCGACTTCGACTTCCACGCACTGCGCCGCGAAGTTATAAGAGCCGGATTCGTTGCCATAGCGGCTGTGATCCGGAAAATCCGACGGGTTGTCAAAATTGCCGACGCCGATGATCGGTTGTCCGCCGCGTTTGTAGATGTTGGCGCGCACGATCACCGACACCGGCTTGTACGCGGATTCGGGGCCGGCTTTCGGCCCAATCTGGCCGTTGATGATGGTGAGCGCTTCCACCGGCAGCTTGAATTGTTCGGCGGCAGCGGCCATCAGTTGTTTGGAGGCTTCACCGGCGGCGCGCTTCACTGCGTTACCGGCCACATACGTCACGCGGCTCGCCAGCGCGCCCAGCGCATACGGATGCACATCGGTGTCGGGACGTGTAATGTCCACATCCTCGTACGGCAGGCCGAGTTCTTCGGCGGCAATCTGCCGCAGCACGGTGAACGTGCCTTGGCCAATTTCGCCTTCGCCGCTGAGGATGGTGGCGCGCCCGTCGTCGTTGATGCGCACAATGGCCGAACTGCCGTCCCAATCGCCGAAGCTGCGGCGGCCATTGACGTGCAGGCTGCACCCCATGCCCAGGCCACGATCCGGCTTTTTGTTCTTGTGTTTGGTTTTCCAGTCGATCAGTTCCGTCGCCTTATCGATGCACTGTTTCAATTCGCAACTGGTGATTTTGTGGTTGTGTGGCGATACGTCACCCGGTTCCACCGCGTTCATGCGCAGCAAATCCGCGATATCAATGCCGAGCTTTTCGGCGGCGAGGTCCCATGCCTGTTCCACTGCCCAGTCAGCGGACGGATTGCCGAATCCGCGAAACGCACCGGTCGGCACCAGATTGGTATACACCAACCGCGAGTGCGCACGCGCGTTTGGATATTTGTACAGCGCGTCGTGACGCACGGTTGCCGCGCCGAGTATCGCCTGCGACTTGCCGGTGTAGGCGCCGTTGTCGGCCCACATCTTGATCTCTTTGGCGAGCACCTTGCCTGCTTTGCTGAAACCCAGCCGCACCCAGTAACGCATGGGCATGCGCGGATGGCTGGCGAGAAATTCTTCCTCGCGCGTGTGTATTAATTTCACCGGCTTGCTGGTTTTGCGCGAGAGCATGGCGCAGATGACCGAGCAGTTGTCGTCGCCGGATTTGCCACCGAAGCCGCCGCCGACCTCGGTCTGGATGACACGCATTTGCGATTCGGGTATACCCAGGGCGACACAGTAGCGCCCGCGCGCGAGATACGGTGTTTGGGTGTTGCACCACAGGGTGTAGCGGCCGTCGGAAAATTTTGCGACGCAGCCGATGGTTTCCAGCGAGGTGTGCCACTGGCGCTGCGATTCCCACGTGCCTTCGACAATGCAATCACTGGCTTTGAAGCCGGCATCGACCTCGCCGCGCTCGAAGTTGAACTCATGCGCGATGTTGCCGGCGCAGTCGTCATGCACCAGCGGCGCGTTGGGCGCCATCGCTTCGTCCATCGACAGCACGGCGGGCAACACTTCATATTGCACCACGATTTTATCGATGGCAGCACGCGCGATTTCAGGTGTGGTTGCGGCAACGGCAGCGACTTCGTCGCCAACATAACGCACACGCCCGATGGCCAGCGGATACAGATCCGGACGGAACGCACCCCATTTTTTGTGCGCCGTGTCCTCACCGGTAATCACCGATTTCACGCCGGGAACGGCGCGCGCGGCGGTGAGATCGATGGAAACAATGCGCGCATTCGGGTGTGGGCTGCGCAGCACCGCGCCGTGCAGCATGCCGGGCATTTGTATGTCGGCGACGTACTGCGCTGCGCCGGTGACTTTGGGTATGGCGTCGGTGCGTTGGACATCTTTGCCGACGATCAGCAATCCTGCGGCTCTGGGATCAGGCGCGTTCATGATTTTCTCCCGGCGCGTTGTCCGGCCGCGATAGCTTCTTTATAAGCTTCAAAAATCCGGTGATAGCCGGTGCAGCGGCAATACACGCTGTCCACGCTGGCCTTGATTTCTTCCTCCGACGGATTCGGATTTTTTTCGAGCAGCGAACAGGCCTGCATTACATGCCCCGGAATGCAGATGCCGCATTGCAGTGCCGTTTGCTTGACGAAGGCTTGTTGCACCGGATGCAATCCATCGGGGGTAGCCAGGCCTTCAACCGTGCGGATGTCGGCGCCGTCGCACAGAGCGGCCAGTTGCAGGCACGCCGGCGTGGGTTCGCCGTTGACGATAACAGTGCAGATGCCGCAGGCGCCGATGCCGCAACCGATTTTGGCGCCGGTGAGTTGAAAATCCTCGCGCAGCACATCGGCGAGCAGGCGGTCCCCGGCGTTGAGCGTGACTTCTGCTGGATCGCCGTTGAGCGTGAATTTGATGAGCATTGTTTGAGCCTTGGAAGAGGGCGGCATTATAAGCGGAATGAATCCCGTTGGTAATTTTGGGCTTACAATGTGCGCCATTTTTGGCTTGTGGAGCGGACGGTGTTCGACACCCATTTTCACATCATCGATATGCGGTTTCCGGTGCAGGAAAACCAGGGATTCTTTCCGCCATCGTTTCCCGCGCAGGACTATCAGGCGCGCACCCAGGGGCTGGGCATCACGGGCGGCAACGTGGTGTCCGGCTCGTTTCAGGGATTCGACACCGGCTTCATGCACGAAGCATTGCGCGTACTGGGGCCGACGTTTACCGGCGTGATTCAGATTCCGTCCACGGCGACCGATGACGAAATTGCGAAGCTCGACGACATAGGGGTGCGGGGCGTGCGTTTTAACATGGCGCGCGGCGGCTCGGCGGATATGGCCGATCTTGCGAACATGGCCGCGCGGGTATGGGCGCTCGCGCGCTGGCACGTGGAACTCTATGCCGATGCGCGCGATCTTGTCCCGATAGCCGATACGCTGTCGGCGTTGCCCGCCGTGAGCATCGCGCATCTGGGGATGTCCGACGAGGGATTACCTACGCTGGTGAAGCTCGCTGAAAAAGGCATGAGGGTGAAAGCCACCGGTTTTGGCCGCATGACGCTGGATCCGGTAAAAGGCATACGCGCGTTAATTGCAGCGAATCCGGATTGTTTGATGTTCGGCACTGATCTGCCGTCGCAGCGTGCGCGCCGTCCGTTTCTGCCGTCGGACATCGACTTGCTGCGCGATAACATCGGCGTAAGCATGGTGCGTAAAATTTTCTTTGATAACGCAGTGACGTTTTATCGGCCGCGGCAAATGCCGGTTTACAGCGAGAGAAAATAATGTTTAAAAACATATGCTTGCGGTTTATGTGCATGAGCGCAGCAGCACTTGCCGCCACTGCCACCGCACAAAATTATCCGTCGCGCCCGATTCGTTTAGTTGTGCCGCAAAGCGCAGGCGGCTCTACGGATTTGGTTGCGCGGCCGCTGGCGCAGCGTGTGGCTGAAGCGCTCAAGGGGTCTGTGGTTGTCGATAACCGTCCCGGCGCCGGCAGCACTATCGGCACCGACATCGCGGCCAAAGCGGCACCCGATGGCTACACGCTGCTCGCAGTGGCCGCGTCGTTCACCATGAGTCCGAGCCTTTACAAAAAATTGCCATTCGATCCGGTGAATGATTTTGCACCGATATCGCTGTTGTCGTCGCTGCCGAATATTCTGGTGGTGCATCCCGCGCAGCCTGTGAAGTCCGTTAAGGAGCTGGTGGCGCATGCGAAAGCCCAGCCGGGTAAATTGAATTACAGCTCCAGCGGCGTGGCCACCGGCACGCATATGTCGATGGAGTTGTTCAAGCACATGACCGGCATCAGCATGACGCACATTCCCTACAAAGGTGGCGCGCCGTCGGTAACAGCCTTGTTGAGTAGCGAAGTGCAATTGTGCTTTGCCACGATTTCTACCGCGCTGCCGCATGTGAAAAGCGGCCGATTGCGCGCGCTGGCGGTGTCCACCGCACGCCGCGCTACTGCCGCGCCCGACGTGCCGAGCATCGCCGAAGCGGGCGTAGCAGGCTACGATTATGCATCGTGGATTGGATTGCTCGCTCCGGCAAAAACCCCTCCGGCGATTGTTGCGCGGTGGCACAGCGAATCCGCGCGCGTGATGCTATCGCCGGAAATGAAAGCGCTGTTGCAACACGAAGGCTCGGAGGTTGTTGGTAGTTCGCCGCAAGCATTTGGACAAATCATAAAGACCGAAGTCGAGCGTTGGCGTGTAGTGGCGAAGGCCGCGAAGATCGTCGCCGACTAACGGGAAAAGGGATGGGCGACAGCCGTGGAATTACAGCGGCGGCGGCAGCAGTTGCACCAGGTCTCCGGTTTTCGCGTCGATTAACGCAGTGCCCCATCCGCGTCGCGTTCCCAAGCGTAATACACGCAGATCGGCTGCCTTGCGTCCCGATTCGGCGAGATACTTTTCCGCTGACGTTGCGAATTTTTCGCCCGCCTTCAAAGCAGCGTCGAGCGGCTGACTTTGCGCAAGCGCCTGTTTGCGTTGGTCGGCGTAAGGTACGTAATACTGGGGGAGGTGCTGCACGACGGTGCCGTTATTCATGGCGTCGGACAACAGGTTTTTCAGTACTGCCTTATCGGTGGGTATGTCGACGGCGATGACCGCCGGGCCTGAGACTGGCAAAGACCGAAATTGCGGATAGCGCGCTCGTGCCACATCGGCGGGGTCGAGTTCGGTGGCGCGCACGATTTCAAACTGATCGACAACAAAAGCAATGTACACCGGGCGCGCCACAAACATCACATAACATCCGTACACCAGCGCGCACACTTGAAACACCGCAATCATGGTGAGATCGAAGCGCAGGCCGGGTTTGCCGGACTTGAAGATGATCAGCGTAATCAACGGGCCGAGAATGACATCCACACCGACCAGAATAAACAACAGGTCGTTACCGCCTTCTGCCGTAAACAGGGGCGGCGGGTACCACACTTTGAGCATAAGAACGATCGCGACAATTGCGATGCCCGCGCTCAGCAACAAATGTATACCGGCGGCGCGCCAGCGGTTCAATCCCATCGCGCGCGGCATTGCGGTGTCGGTTGTTGGGCTATTTGGATCCACGCTGGTCATGCTGGCTAACGACGACCGGATTATTATATAAAATTCTCCGCATGTGTAAAGTGGCGGCAGCCGCATGTCTTGAGAAATCGGCAGCGGTAAATATAATGCCGGCGTACAATGCCCGTTCATCCCCGGGGAGGTTTTATGAATCGGCAATGGCATCTTATTTTGGTGGTCGCGTTCGCGTTGATGGGTTGGCCCCTGGCCGGTAATTCCGCCGACAGTGCCGATGCCCGTGCGGAAGACCGTAAACAACTCTTGCAGATATTTTCCGAGATTGAAAAGGGGATCAACGAGCAGAATATTGATCGCATGGTGGCGCAGATGGACGAAAATGCCACGGTGATCTGGCTTAATGCAGAGACGTCTCGAGGCCATGCCGAGATCAAGGCGTACTACCGGCGCATGGTTGGCACGGGAGACGCGATTCTCAAGAAATACACAACGACCGCTAAGGTAGCGGTACCCGCGCGGTTCTTCGGCGACATCGCGGTGGCGGATGGGACGATGGTTGACGAGTTTCTGCCGATACGGCGCGATGCGTTCAAGCTGAACTCAAACTGGTCGGTTACGTGCGTAAAGCTGGGCGGCACGTGGAAAATAGTACACCTGCATCTGTCTGCCAACGTATTCAATAACAATTTGCTGGACGAAGTAAAGCAGATGGTATGGTACGCGGCAGCGGGCGGGTTGCTTGCGGGCCTGTTGCTGATGTTCGCGGCGGGCCGGCTTCTTCGAGGCAGGAAAGTTACCGGCGGTTAAGGAGATACTGCGCGGGCCGAGCTAAAGAAAATGGTGTGATCTGCGACTGAAATCACACTACCGCATCATCGGCGTTGCGCGCGCCAGATTATCCAGCGCCACGCATTGCTGTTCAGTGAGCACCACTTGCGGTCGCGCCAGACGAATTATCGCCAGCGCCTCGCGTGCGCTGGCCGCGCGGCCACGGGTAATCAGCCAGCCGGCAACCGCAGCCGCACTGCGCGAATAGCCGAGAGCACAGCACACCAGTACCGGTCCCGCAACAATGTTGCGGTCGATGGCCTGCGCGAGCACCTCGAGTTGTGGCGTGGTGAGCGCAATCAGGTCGAGTGCGGGTAGAGATTCGTATCTGGGCGCAAGTGATGAAACCTGGCACGGCAGTTCGGCGCACAGATCAATGAGGGTTGTGATGCCGGCGGGCAACGCATGCTCGCGGCCTGGCAAGCGGCCCAGCCAGATCTCGGGTGTGACCGCGGTCGCGATGGCGGCGTGACGCGTCCACCAGCGCGCGTTGAGCCATGCACCGGCAAGGTACGGTGCAAGCAGCCATCGGCTCGCCAGGCTCATCGTGCCATCGGCGCCTTTCTGAAAGACCGCAATGCCGAGACCAGCGTAGGCCAGCGCAACCAGCATCAGCGAGCCTGCGGCCCATAGAAGCCATAGCCACCAGCCACTGGCAACGATAGCCACGGTGCCGAGCATCAGGGCGCCGGCCAAGTATATTGCGGCCAGTTTTATGCGCTGGGCATCGTGTGTGCGATGCCAATGACCGGCCAGGGGCATGGCGTCATGGGGGAACAGCCACACACAAAACCACCCCAGCCACACGCCTGTCGGGATATCGAAAAAATGGTGCTGGTACGTGCTGAGCACCGACATGCCGATCAGCAGAAACCATCCATGCAGCATCCAGCGCCAAAACCCCTTCAGATATCGGGTGTAGCACACCCACAGAATGATCAGCAGCGAAATGTGCAACGCCGGCGCCTGGTTAAAAGGCTTGTCGAACAGGAGCAAAGCATCAAGCATCGCGCCGAAAAGACCGGTCGTTTCCGGTCGCAGGAAGGTGTAGCGTAGCGGCGCGACAATAAAAAGAGTGACGGAAATCACCTGAACCGCGAGCAATCTGCGCGCATGTGTATCGAGTTCGCGCCGCGTGGCGCACATAAACAGCGATACGCAATAGAACAAATCAATAGACCAGTACGGAAGGATTGTCCACGGCCAGTAAGGCACCCAACTTTCCCAGCTGAAAACGATAGCTGGAACATGGGCGCGCTGGCTGGCTAACCAGTTCGCGCTGTTGTAGCTGGAGAAGAAAAGAATGCCCAGACCTGCCAGCCAGGCCGCGGCGCGTTTCCACGGTCGCGTCTCGGCGGTGACGCCGCTGGCCATCATCACGTTTTCAAGTGCCCGGCGTTTGATCGGGTTGCCCGGTGCGAACGGCGACACTCACGGTAAAGATGCCCCATTCGTCGATCCACTGCTCGACTTTGGTGAATCCACTGTGCCGCACCAGTTGATCGAGTTCCTGTTGCGTGCGCCGGCGCATCACCCACGCTTTTCCATCGCGATGGCTGGTGAGCGTGCGGGCAATGAATTCCAGTTGCGGATGCCAGGGCTGACCGGTGTAAATCAGGTAACTTCCTGCATCCATGGCGCGGGCGAGGCCGCGCAGGGACGACAGCACTTTGCGGTTATCCGAAAACAACTCGTAGATGCCCGAGGCAATGGCAAGGGTCGGTGCCGGGGTAACGGCAGCGAGATTCTCCTCGTCGAAGGCGTCACCGGTTGTAAATTGCGCAATGTTCGAAAGGCCTGCCTGTGCCAGCAGGGCTGTGCCTGCGCGCACATTGGCGTCGCTATAGTCGCGCAGCAAAATGGCTTCGGGTTTAGCGGCAAGACGTGCCACAGCATCGATGACGTAACGGCCATGACCGGCGGCAATGTCCAGGATACGTGCTTTGCGGTGCGCCGTGTCCAGTTGGCCCGCAGCAAACGCAATGGCCTGCTCCAAATGCGCTTTACGCACGCGTATGCCGCGCCAGCCGATGGCGTCGAGGTAATTGCGGTCGATCAACCGGCCCAGCGGCGGCGTGCCGTGCGCTTGATTGCGGTAAACGTAATCCAGCGTTGCGCCCGAATCAAAACCCGTGGCCAGGCCTAGGCTGATGCCGTCGGCTGCGCGTCCCAGTGTGCGCATCGATCCGCGTGTTAGCGCAAACTGCATGTTTTTGAGCGAGAGCGCGGGTAGCGGTTCGGCATTTCGTGCGGCTTCAGCTTTGGTGTAGCCATGCTGGTCGGCATCCAGCAGGGAAATTGCTGGCACGGGTGCGGCATGACAGCGCATGATGAAACCGCGGATTTTTTCCAGCGCCAGATGACGATCTTTTTCGCCGAGCGTGTCGTGCAAAAAACCCGGCAATTCGACCAGTTCTTTCACCGTGGAACCGAGATTGTCATAGAACCGGCGTTGCGGTCCTTGATGCACCACCCAGTCGTTGCCGGAGATTAATACCTGCGTCGGCAGCGTTATCGCCTGCGCATCCGGTACCACACGATCCGCGGCGTCGTAGAGTCCGAGCAGGATGCGAACTGAAATGTGGCGCGTAATTAGCGGGTCGGTATCGTAGGAACGGATGCGTTCTGCATCGTGCGTCAGGAACTTTGCTTTGATATAGGAGGTAATGAAAAAATTGCCGCGCAGCTTGTACAGCAGATTAAGGCCGGCGCGTGCAAACGGCACGTACAACTTTACTTTGAAGGCCGGCGCCGTCAGTACGAGGCAGCGCACCGCCGGCGCGTAGTCGTGCACCCACGCGGATACCAATACGGCACCAACGCTTTGACCGATGACTGAAATATTCTCCAGCGGGATGTCGTGCGCCGTTGAAATGTGGCGCACAAAGGTATCGACATCCTTTACCGACGCGGCAAAGCCGGGGCTGTCGCCGCGTGCGCCCGGCGAGCACCCGTGACCGCGAGCGTCCCACGCGAACATGGCATAGTCGTCCAGCGCCAGTTCGTCGACGATAGGTTGCAGGCGGCCGGAATGCTCATGGCCGCGATGAAATATCACTACCGCTTTGTTGGCTGCGCCGCCGTGCGCCGGCCAATGGCGGTAGAACAATGCCACGCCGTCGTGCGTGGAAAAATGACGTTCGGATGCCGTGCGCATTAGGGGGTATTCCCGGTGTTTCTTGCGGCCAAAATATGACGGCCGCGATTGAAGAGGGTCAATATCAGGAGGAAAGCGATCGCCAGCCACAGGTGGTTTATGAACGGTGCAACGGATACGCCGCAGCCGATCAGCAAACCGATGATCCCGAATACCAGGGCGCGGTCGCTCTTGCCCATCGGCCCGTGGTTCGCGCGGTTGTTATGCATTGCTGTACCTAGCCATCCGGCAAATTCGCTGCCCACTGCCAGAAAAACCACCATGGCCACCAGCCACGCGTGCGAGCCTGCGACAAATGCAAAGGGCAGGTACAGCGCGATGTCCGAAATCACATCACCGAGTTCGTTCAGTACCGCACCCAGACGCGACGCCTGCCCGAACTCGCGCGCCAGCATGCCATCCAGCGCATTGGCGGCCATGCGCAACAGGCACCAGATGGAAATCAATAAAAAATAGTAGCTGTGCTCAGGATTCCAAAGTGCCCCCATACCAAGGGCAACGGAGACGACGCAAGCGGCTATG
This sequence comes from Burkholderiales bacterium, assembly GCA_040081205.1. Classification (GTDB taxonomy): domain Bacteria; phylum Pseudomonadota; class Gammaproteobacteria; order Burkholderiales; family SG8-41; genus UBA5216. The sequence goes on from JBEBHE010000078.1 coordinate 10,870, forward strand.
GTGATTTGATTCGCCGTCACACCTGCGTGATACAGCCATGCCGCCAACGGCCGCAGCAGCGACTGAAAACGCGATTTGAGTTGATAAGTACTGATCATTGCGTGGGCGTGCAATCGCACATCAGTCCGCGCGCAGACCGGCCGCTGAAACCACCTTTGCCCACTTGGCTATTTCGGATTTGAGATGCTGTCCGAATGCTTCGGGCGTGGTGCCGAGCGGTTCTGCGCCGTCGGCGGCGAGACGGTCGCGCAGTTCGGGCTGCTTCAATATCGCAACGATCTCGCTGCTGAGTTTGATGACAATGTGGCGCGGCGTCGCAGCCGGTGCGACCACGCCGTACCAGGTGGCGGACTCGTAGCCGGGCACGCCGGCTTCCTGCATGGTGAGTACATCCGGCGCGGCCTGCGAACGTTTTGCGCCGGTGACCGCCAACGCGCGCACCTTGCCTGATTTCACCTGCGGCAGTGCGGTGGCGATGCTCGGAAATGACAGCGATACCTGTCCGCTGATGACATCCACCAGCGCAGGTGCCATGCCCTTGTACGGAATATGCAGCAGGTCGATACCGGCGAGCAGCTTGAACAATTCACCCGAAAGGTGCCCGCCCGCTCCGCTGCCGGCGGACGCAAAGGTGATTTGCCCCGGCTTGGTTTTGGCGAGCGCAATCAGTTCTTTTACGTTTTTTGCAGGTAATGACGGGTTTACCACCAGCATCAGATTTTGCGTGGCGGCCAGCGTCACCGGTGCATAGTCGCGCAGCGGATCATAAGGCAATTTCTTTTGCAGACTTACGTTGGCAGCGAGCGACGCCACCGTGCCGAGCATCAGCGTGTGTCCATCGGGCGGCGCTTTTGCTGTTAACTCACCGGCGATCACGCCGCCCGCGCCGGAGCGGTTGTCGATGACGACCTGCTGATTAAAACGTTCCGAAAGTTTGACACCGACGGCGCGCGCCAGCGTATCGACGCTGCCGCCGGGTGTGCTCGGCACGAGCAAGCGGATCGGGCGCGTTGGGTAGGCTTGTACAGAGGCCTGTCCTGAGCTTGTCGAAGCGGCCTGCGCGCATGCCGTTGCAGGCAGCACCATTGTTGCAGTAACGCAAAGGCAATATTTCATTGCAGACATTGATTCAATTCTCGTGACTTTCCATCTGGGAAGCACGCATTCTTACATACTGCGAAAAATCCAGTCCACATGTTTGGCCCGACGTTTGCTTCTGTCGCGTCAGGCTTACTGCCAGTTGGTAGAATGGCCGCAAGTTCAACACAGGAGCAAAACATGGCAAGCAAAGGTGCGCAGTTCAGAACGTTATTGAAAGAACCGGGTATTTTGATCACCCCCGGTGTGTTCGACGGCTACAGCACCCGGCTGGTCGAGCAAGCTGGCTTCAAGATGGGCGCTATCTCAGGTGCCGGCGTTTCAGAGAGCCGATTGGGTTGGGCCGATCGCGGCGTGATGACGTTTGAAGTCAATCTCGACAATGCGCGGCGTCTCGCCGATTGTTGCGACAAGCTGTTGCTGCGCGCTGATGCCGACACCGGTTATGGTAACGCGATGAACGTGCATTTCGTGGTGCGCGCGTTCGAAAAAGCCGGCATGGCGGCGCTGATGTTCGAGGATCAGGTGTGGCCCAAACGCTGCGGTCATATGCGCGGCAAATCGTGCATCCCTGCCGACGAAATGGTGCAGAAGGTCAAGGCGGCGGTCGATGCCCGGCGCGATCATGACTTCGTGATCGTATCGCGCACCGACGCCGCCGGCCCGTTGGGCGTGGATGAAGCGATAGATCGTCTGAACAAATACGCCGAAGCCGGCGCGGACTGCATGTATGCCGATGCGCTGATGTCCAAAGAGGATATTGCCAAAGTCGCGAAGAACGTGCCCAAGCCGCTGATTGTTAACATGGGTCTGGGGCTGCGCTCGCGCAACACCACGCCGCTGATGACGCCGAAAGAACTCGAGGCCGTGGGCGTCAAAGTAGTTAGCTATCCGCGCATGCTCTCTACGGCGGCATTAAAGGGCATGATGAACGCACTGGACGTTTATAAATCTGAAGTGATGGGCAAGAACCTCGTGGTGAATCGTCCCGATCTCTGCGCGGGCTTCGAGGAATTGAATGAATTGATGGGCATGAAGGCGCTCGATGACATCGAAAGCAAATTTGTGGGAGGTTGATCCATCATGGGCATGACCATCGCCGAAAAAATACTCGCTGCGAAGAGCGGGCGAAAGCAGGTTGTTCCCGGCGACGTAGTCACGGTGCAACTGGACACCGTTATCCTGTTCGATAACAACTTCATGCCGAGCAACTGGCGTGATATTCAGCGCGTGTGTGACCCGGAACGCATCGTGGTGGTGTTCGATCACCGCGTGCCGGCGCCCAATCAACTGGCGGCGGGCGGGCATCGCACCGGGCGCGAGTTTGTCAAACGCTTTGGCATCAAACGCTTTCATGATGTGGGGCGCGAGCAGGGCATCAGCCATCAACTGGTGGCGGACTACGGTTACGCCGTGCCCGGTTCGACACTGGTGTGCAGCGATTCCCACACGTGCAGCGGCGGTGTGTTCAATTGTCTTGCGCGCGGTGTGGGCGGCCCGGACATCATCTATGCGGCAGTGAAAGGTGAAACCTGGTTTCGCTGCGGCGAAACTATCCGTTACGAACTCGAAGGCGCGTTGTCGAAAGCTGTGACCGCCAAAGATGCATTTTTGCAAATCGCCGGCGTGCATGGTGATCACGCCACGCAGAATGTCGAATATGGCGGTTCCGGCATCGCGGGCCTGAGCATTAATGCACGCAAGACCATTACCACCATGTCGGCGGAGTTGTCCGCTGAATTTGCAACGTTTGAATGCGATGAGGCGCTAACACAATGGGTGCGGGCACGCACAAAGCAGCCATTCGAGCCGGTAAAGCCCGACGCCGACGCCCAGTACAAAGCGGTGCGCAAGGTCGATTTATCCGCGCTGGAGCCCTTGGTTGCTTTGCCTGACAGCGTGGTAAACAACTCGCAGCCGGTGGGTGCGCTGAAGGGCACGCGCATCGATCAGGCGTATATCGGCTCGTGCGCCAACGGCACGCAGGATGACTTGGAACTCGCGGCGGCGGTGGTGCGCGGCAAGCGCGTCGCACCCGGTGTGCGACTGATCGTGGTGCCGGCCTCACAGACCGTTTATCGCGATGCTTTGAAAAGTGGGGCGATCGCCACGCTGGTAGAAGCGGGCGCTACCATCGCTCCGCCGACCTGCGGCGCGTGTGGCGGCGGTCACATGGGCGTGCTCGCGGCGGAAGAAACCTGCATCACCTCCAGCACGCGTAATTTCAAGGGGCGCATGGGTGAGCCGAGTTCGCGCGTGTTCATGGCGTCGCCTGCTACGGTGGCGGCTTCGGCTATCGCGGGGACGATTTGCGATCCGCGTGAATTTCTAAACTGAGAGACGCAGATGAAATTCAAAGCCCGCGTATGGAAAGTCGGTGACAACATCAACACCGATCTCATCCTTCCCAATCGCGCGTTTTATCTCACGCCCGAGGAGCAGGTGAGTTACGTGTTCAGCGCCAATCGCCCCGGCTGGGCGGAGCAGGTGCAAAAGGGCGACATCCTGATAGGCGGCAAGAACTTCGGCATGGGTTCGAGCCGACCGGCGGCGCGTTCGCTGCGCAACCTGGGTCTGTCGTGCCTGGTAGCGCCTTACATCAACGGACTGTTTTTTCGCAATGCGGTGAATTTTGCGTTTCCGGCGATTGAGTGCGCCGGCGTGGATGAGGCGTTTGACGAAGGCGATATTGCCGAAGTCGATGTGCTTGCAGCGCGCGTACGCAATGTGTCCAAGGGGGTCGAGCTTTCGGCGAGGCCGTTGCCGGATCAGTTGTTGTCGATCATCGCCGCCGGCGGCATCTATCCGTTGCTGGAAAAGGAAGGATCGATTTCTTCCAAAGGACTCAGCCGGTAGCGGCATGAACAACGGCTGGCGGCAGTGGGCGCGTGTCTTCGCGATTTCCGCGTGGCTGGCAGGCGCAGCAGGTATTGCTCACGCCGATGAAGCGATCTGGCGCAATTACATGGCCACCGCCGCCGAAGCCGCGAAACGCGCCGATCACGCGGCCGCTGTGCAGTTGTATAGCGCCGCCCTATTGCAGGCTGATAGTTTCGATAAAAACGATATTCGTCTGGCGGCCACATTTTATGGATTGGCACAGGCGCAGCGCGCGCAGCACGACTACGCACCCGCCGAGAAAAATTATCTGCGCGCGCTCGGTATCCTGGAATCCGTGCATGGGCTGGTTCACGAGCGCAATGCCAGCGTGTTAACCGGGCTTGCCGATCTGTATCGCGTGCAGGGCCGTTACGCCGAGGCTGAGGACTATTACCAGCGCGAATTGGCGATCATCGAGAAAACCCTTGGGCCTGGCCATCCGGCGGTGGCGCTGGCGCTGTCGAATAATCTGGCGGCGCTGTATCGGGTGCAAATGCGCCGTGAAGAGGTCGAGGCGTTGTATCTGCGCGCGCTCGCCATTCTTGAAAAAGCATTGCCGGCGGACGATCCGCAAGTGGGTCTGGCGCTGATTGATCTCGCGGAGTGGTATCAGGGGCTGCAACGCTATACCGAGGCCGAGCCGTATTACCGGCGCGGCATCCCGATCATCGAGAAAACCTTTCCACCGGCGCATCCGCGCGTGTTGCTGTTACTGAACGATTGGGGCGCGGTGAGGCAACTGCAGGGACGCTACGCCGATGCCGAGAGCGTGTTCAAGATGATGCTTGCCATCATTGAAAAAGCGCAGGGGCCGCGGCATCCCAATGCCGGTGTGGCGCTGAATAATCTGGTGGGCGTCTATGAGGCGCAGGGACGGCACGCGGAAGCCGACGCCGCGCGCAAGCGCATGCTGGAGATTGCTAGAACGCCGTTCCGGG
>JBEBHE010000368.1:0-4221 GCA_040081205.1 Burkholderiales bacterium
GCGGTGGTGCTGAAGGGGCTGCGCAAGGCAGACAACCGCATCCAGTTGAAGCGCAAAAATCCGCGTGCCTTCGAGGATTTCTGCCAGCGCTTCATGGAACACTCGGCACAGGGCTGCGCCAACATCACGCGCCGGGTGCAGGGGCGCCGGGTTTCGTTGTTCAGCATGGAGAAGCCGTTGCGCGGGCTGAAGGTGCCTGCGCATGTGATTGTCGGCGACGAAGATCCCGGTGCGATCAATTCAGGGCTTTTCATGAAACAGGTCAGCCCGGCGGTGCGGCTGTCGGTCGTGCCCGCCACCGGCCATCTGGTGAATCTGGAAGAACCGGATTTGATGCATCGGCTGACCGAGGATTTTTTTGCGCTGGTGGAATCGAAGCAGTGGCGGCCACGCGGCAAGTAAGCGGTGCCGCTGCATTCATTCGGGTGCGCGCGTGCCGACACCATGACGTGCATATGACGGGCGCGGCACTCATAGAAGCGCAGGCACGAGATAAAAAAGAATTTTCAGTGGCCTGCCGGACGCGACGAGGTATCTTCGCACCGGCAGGCGTTCGTGACTATCGTGTTTGGCTCAAGAAAAATGCTTGCGCTTGACTTGTCGATTGCCCTTCACTACCGCGTTAACGATGTCGGTATCCGCCACCGTAACCGCCTCTACCGCCGTAACCGCCTCTACCGCCGTAGATTCCGATTCCGATAGACGGTCCATAAAACACCGGCGGCGCATAAATGACGGGTGCCGGGGCGTAAACGACAGGCGCCGAGTCGTAATAGCCTGAATTAACCGGAACGGCTACGCATCCGCTCAGTGCTGCCAGAGCCGATGCCAACAATGTCCAGCTGATAAGTTTCATTTTCGTGTTCTCCTTACCTATTAGGACATAGGTCGGTTCACGAATATCCCGGGACACATGTAAGTGTTTGTTACCAAGATGAGTAACCACCTACGTGCAAAAGGGTCTTTCTGTGTCGTACGATAACGAAAGCGCGATTGCTTCGATGACTAATGTTCTCTCGCGACACGAAAGCCACGGCTGTAAAGACGGATCATTGTAGGACTCCCAACGCGGTACGCAGCCCGCAGGCCGGTCGGTGCGTCGTCCCAGGCGCCGCCGCGCACCGCGCGCATCAAACAATCGCCGGTTGCCCATGCGCTACCATCTATCGGGGCGCCGCCGTAATTTGCGTTCCAGCAGTCTTGCGTCCACTCGCCTGCGTTGCCTAACATGTCGTGCAGACCGAATGCATTGGCGCGATAGCCGCCGACAGGGGCGGTGTAAGCATAGCGGTCATCGCAATTCGCGCTTTCCCATTGCCTCGCGGCAGGTACTTGCCGAATCGACGCACGATCTGCCCCATTGGCATGGTCGCAGGCACTGTTTCCATCGTCGCCCCAAAAGCGCGCCGTCGTTGTGCCAGCCCGTGCCGCGTACTCCCATTCTGCTTCGGTCAGCAAACGATATTGCTTTGCGGTCTTCTGACTGAGCCAGCGTACATAGGCGCTGGCATCTTCCCAACTGACACACACCACGGGGTGCAGGTCATTTTGAGCATAACCAGGATTTCGCCAACTTCTATTCTTGTCTACCTCAAACTCAGTGCCGTTCCAGACGAAACATCCGCCACTGTTGCGGCCCGAAGCCTCGGCAAACGCGCGGTACTGGCCTCGCGTTATTTCAAACTTTCCCGCAGCGAAGCGCTTCACGTTTACGTGATGTTGCGGTTCGCTGCGGTAACGAAAACGTTCGGCCAGGTATTCGCGCGCTTCTTCGTCCGATGTCGTGCCCATCGCGAAATGCCCCGCCGGTATGACCACCATCTCCGGGCAGTCTGCGCAATCCTTAAACGAATTTCCTGCGTCATCGTTTAGCATTTGGGCAACTGCCCGCTCGCACATAATTGCAGCCAGCATCAAAACAATGAGGCGCATTGCAACGTCTCGGTGAGCATTCGTCAATGCGACGAACCTCATTGCGGTTCTATTTTCGCCGCGCGTATCGCTTTCTCAAAAAACGCGTAATCGCGCTCGATGAACGCCGCGAATTCTTCGGGCGTGCTGCCGATGGGCCGCAAGCCGGATTCTTCGATGCGTGCGCGCATGTCTGTCGTTTTAAGGATGCGCGCGATTTCGGCGTGCAGGCGTACGATGCGCTCGCGCGGCGTGCCGGCGGGCGCCCACATCGCTTGCCAGCCGGGCGTATCTACTTGCGGGTAGCCATGCTCGGCGAACGTCGGCACGTCGGGTAACGCCGGTGCGCGTACTGGTCCCGCGACAGCCAGCGCGCGCACACGCCGCGATTGGATTAGCGGGCCGATCTGGGAAATGCTGGGTAACATCACCTCGATGTGGCCACCCAGCAAATCGGTCTGCGCGGGGCCAGCGCCCTTGTACGGCACGTGGGTGAGTTTGATGTTGGCCGCCGAGATCAGCATTTCAACGCCGACGTGCGTGATATTGCCGACACCGGCCGATCCGTAATGCAGCGCGCCCGGGCGCGCGCGTGCGAGCGAGATAAATTCCGGCACAGTTTTCGCGGGGAGGGAAGGGTGCACCACCAGCACTTGGCCGTACGACAAGGTGATCTGCGAGATGGGTGCAAAGTCGCGGCGCGCGTCGTACGGCAGCTTGCGGATGAGCAGGGAATTCGTATTGTGCGAGCCGGTAGTGTAGAGCAGCGTGTAACCGTCGCGAGGGCTTTTCGCCACCATGTCCGTGCCCAGCGAGCCGCTCGCGCCTGGACGGTTATCAAAGATGAACGGGTGGTTGAACGCTTCCGATAATTTTTGCAGCAATGGCCGGCCGATGACATCCGGTGGCCCGCCAGGCGCAAATGGAATAATGACGCGTACTGCGCGCGACGGGTAATCGTCGGCGCGTTGTGCATGTACAGCACAGGCAAAACAGGCCGCTACGATTCCCGCTGCGAACCATGCGGCGCTTTTGGTGATGTGGATCGGCATTCGCATATCACGCTCTCCCAGAGTGCGAAGCATATTATGAAAAGCCCAATCGCTGGCAAGTCTGCACAGGAAAGCCGATTTGATCGATAATCCGGCGGTTTGTTGCTGCGACACACAATACTTTTAGGAGATGCCCATGAAAATTACCCGCGTGGAACCCATACTTATCCGTACGCCGTTGGTGCTCGACGGCGATGTGCCACACGCGAGCGGCGCGCCGAAGAATGATGTTCATACCCTGTTGGTCAAGGTGGAAACCGACGAGGGCATTACCGGTTGGGGTGAGGCTTTCTCCAACGCGGGATGGCTGGCGACGCGAACGGCTGTGGCGCAAATTGTCGGGCCGCGCGTGATCGGCAAAGACCCGGCGCAGATCGCCCAAATTCAGGCCGACCTTCATCGCGGTCTCTACAACACGGGACGCAGCGGCGCGGTGGTGTTTGCCATATCCGGACTGGATATCGCGCTATGGGATATTGCCGCCAAACGTGCGGGTCTACCGCTGTATCAATTGCTCGGCGGCAGTGCGCGCACCACGCTACCGGCGTACGCGAGCCTGTTGCGTTACGGCGATGCAAAAATGGTGGAGCGTAAAGTCGCCGAAGCACTCGGGCGCGGCTATCGTCTGATCAAGTTGCACGAAAACAAAAGTGACATCGTGCGCGCCGCCAAAAAAGCCTGCGGAGACAACGTGCCGCTGATGGTGGATTGTTCCTGTCCCTGGACAGTGGACGAAGCCATTGCGATTTCGCGCGAATGGGCGGATATGAAGCTTGCGTGGATCGAAGAGCCGGTTTATCCGCCGGACGATCACGCCGGACTGGCCCGGCTGCGCGCAGCCAGCCCGGCGCCGATCGCAGCCGGCGAGAATATTTCGAATTTCTTTGAATTCAAACGCCTGTTTGAAGCGGGTGCCGTTAGTTTTGCACAACCCAGCGTGACTAAAATCGGTGGTGTTACCGAAATGCGCAAAATATTCGCGCTCGGCGAGTCGTTTGGCGTAACCGTGGTGCCGCATTCACCGTACTTCGGCCCGGGCTTGCTGGCTTCCATGCATGTATGTGCCGCAAGCGCGCGCGAGGTGTGGATCGAACGCTACTACTGTGATTTTGCCGAGACGCCATTCGGCGAGCAGATTATCCCGCGCAACGGTGTCTTTGCCGTGCCGCAGGAGCCGGGCCTCGGCAAAGATCCTGATCCGGCAATGATCGCGCGCATGCGCGTTGAATAGGATGGGCGGCAGGATTATTTTTTCTCT
>JBEBHE010000079.1:0-15760 GCA_040081205.1 Burkholderiales bacterium
TGCAACTGGCCGGGCAGATTGCAGTCCGATGTGTAGCGGCCCTGGCCGGTAATTAATCTGAAATCCTCGCGGCGTGTCATGGTGCTTCCCTTGGGATTGGATGGCATTGATTTTCGCATAATTCTTCTCCGTGGATTCGCAGTTCATATTGCGTGAGGAGCGGTGGCAAACGTACCCGGCGCATGATGTAATGCACGTAGTAAATCTGACGAGATCGAATGACAGGTAATGCGTATGTTTTTAAGACGTAAACAATGTGCGGCAATGATTGCGCTTGCATGTGCAAACGTGTGGGGCATGGCACAAGCGCAGAATTATCCGGTGAAGCCCGTGCGCATCATCAACCCGTTCAGCCCGGGTGGATCACTGGATCTGGTGGCGCGTTTGCTTGCCAAGTCGTTGACGGGTGACCTGGGCCAGCAATTCATTGTCGAAAATCGCCCCGGCGCGGGTGGGACCATCGGCGTTGATCTGGTGGCGAAAGCGCCGGCCGATGGTTACACACTGCTGATTGTGCAGAGCAGTATCACGGTGAATCCCAGTCTTCAGCGCAAGGTGCCGTACGATCCGGTGAAGGATTTCGAGCCGATATCCAAAGTGTCGTCGTACATGTTTTTTGTGGTGGCGCATCCTTCACTGCCGGCGCGCTCTGTGAAAGAGCTGATCGCGCTGGCAAAATCAAAGCCCGGACTCATCAACTACGCGTCGGTGGGCGTGGGCAGTGGCACGCATCTCGCGGGCGAGTTGTTCGGCCATATGGCCGGTGCGAAATTGACACACATTCCGTACAAGGGCACGGGACAGGTGATGCCGGATTTGCTCGGCGGACAAGTGGCGCTGACGTTCGGCAGCACGACGGTGGTGCCGCATGTGAAGTCAGGAAAACTGATTGCATTGGGCGTTACTGGCGCCAAACGCTCGCCAGTATTGCCCGACACGCCGACAGTGGATGAATCCGGGTTGAAAGGCTTTGAAGTGACGGCGTGGAACGCGCTGTTCGCGCCGGCGGGCACGCCGCAACCTATCGTGAACCGCCTGAATGAACTCACGCGGAAAAATATTGCATTGGCCGAAGCCAAATCGGTGATGGATGCGCAAGGGCTGGATGGCGACACGGGTACCGCGGCCGAGCTTGGCAATCTGGTGAAAAGTGAAATGGTGAAATGGGCGGGCGTCATCAAGCTTGCGGGCATTAAACCGGAGTGATGGACGCTGTGTCAAATTTATCAATAAAAACAAATAGTTATGATGAAACGACGGAACGCCTTGTGGCGTTCGTTGAACGCGCGTCGTACGACGTGTTGCCTGCCGACGTGGTGCATGAATGCAAGCGTCGGGTGATTGATACCTTCGCCAGCGCGCTCGGCGCATTCGACAATCCCACCAGCGCGATGGCGCACGCGGTGGCTGCGCGCAGCCGCACAGATCATCCTGCGTCGGTGTGGGGTAGCTCGATCAAAACCACGCCCGAGGCCGCCGCTTTTGCTAACGGCGTGATGACGCGGTTGCTGGATATCAGTGATACCTGTCTCGGCAAAAGCCGCGGGCATCCCAGCGATATGAATTCGGGGATTATTGCCGTTGCGGAGAGCGAGCATGCGGATGGCAAGTCGTTGATTAACGCGATCACGCTGGCGTATGACGTGTATTGCAGTTTTTGCAATACGATTGATGTCAACGCTCGAGGCTGGGATCAGCCGGTGTATGGCGTGCTGGGTTGCGTGACGGGTGTGGGCACGCTGCTCAAATTGTCGCGTGACGCCATGGCGAATGCCATTTCGCTGGCGTTGGCGCCGAATATGGCATTGGCACAAGCGCGTCGCGGCCACCTCTCGAACTGGAAAGGATGTGCGGGTGCCAATGCATCGCGCAACGCCGTGTTTGCCGCGATGCTGGCCAAAGACGGTTTTACTGGCCCGACGGCGGTGTTCGAGGGCGATGGCGGACTGTGGCAGGTGATTGGCCGTCATGAATGGCCACTGCCCGAAAAATCGCACCTGATTTCCGAGACACACATGAAGTGCCTGCCGATTTGTTATCACGGACAGGCCGCGGTGTTTGCGGCGCTGGAATTGCGCGACCAATGTGCCCTGGAAGACATCGTGGAGATCTGCGTCGATACCTACGGAGCCGCCGTGATGATGATGGGCACCGAGCCTTCGCGCTGGGCACCGACCACGCGTGAAACTGCGGACCACAGCATGCCGTATGTGGTGGCAACCGCACTGATGGATGGCGCGGTGACCGATGCTTCGTTTTCGGATGCGCGCTTGGTGGATCGCAAACTCGGCAGCCTGATGGCGAAAATTAAAGTGCAGCGCGATGATCGTCTGGAGTCACTCTACCCTGAAGGCTCGCCGAGCCGGGTGACGGTGCGTACTAAAAACGGCGCGACACGCGAAAAGGAAGTGATTTATCCGCTGGGACATTTCAAGCATCCGCTGAGCGACGCGCAGGTGGTGGCGAAGTTTCATGAGATGACGGCGGCACGATTGACGCAAACGCGGCGCGATGATGTGCTCGATGTCCTGTGGCATCTCGACCAAGTAACCGATGTGGCGGACGTGATTGCAAAACTGTGCCCGTGATCCTGCGGTTGTTTCGGATATTCAAGGAGTTTCAGCGTGATTGAATTCAAACCCATTTCGTACGAAGACGTGACCGTCGGCGAGGAATTCATGTCGGATGATTTTCTTATCAAGCCCGAAGATGTCGAGACGTTTGCATTCGCGGTGGACGATCACGATCCGTGGTATTTCGAGGATTCTCCGTATGGCGGGACGATTGCGCATCCGGTGTTGCTGGGCAATCAGGCATTAATGATGCGCCATAGCAAATACATTATTCCTGCCGGGCTGCACGCGAAAATGCACTTTGAATTTGTGGAGCCTATCCGCACCGGGATGCGCGTGCGCACGCGGGGCAAAGTAATTGATAAACATGAAAAGCGCGGACGCCACTATATGGTTACCGAGTTCGCCACGTGCGACGAGGCAACCGGCGCGGTGCTGGTGCGCGGCCAGTTCACGCAGATGCTTTTCCCGAAATCAGGAGTGCATGAGCATGCCAAAAACCGCTAGTGCACTGGGCGCGGTTGAAGTGGGTAAGGAGCTGCCGTCGCTCAAAAAAACCATTTCTCAACGCCAGATCGATTGCTACTCGGGCGTGCGGCCGAAGTCGATACACACGGACGTTGAATGGGCCAGGCAAAAAGGGTTTCCCGCGCCGCTGGCGCAGGCGTTGATGGCTACCGCTTATGTGTCACAGATGATGGTGCGTTGGCTGGGCACGGGTTTCATTCAGGGTGGCAAGATATCCGCCTCATTTATCAAACCCGTCATCGTCGGTGAAACACTGACGGCGCGTGGCGTGATCACGCGCCAAGAGGAAGTTGCAGGACGGCCGTACGTTACCGTTGAATGCTGGTGCGAGAATCAGGATGGCGTGAAGACGCTGGTGGGCTCCGCGAGCGGTTTTGCCGATCAATTGCGGGCCTGAGCGTTTAATGGACACCCAAAACTCAGGCGCTTCAGGAGAGCATCTGCTCGATTTGTCGTCACTGATGGCGCCTCGTTCGGTGGCGATGGTCGGTGCGACCGATCATCCATCCTCATTTGGTGGCCGCGTGTTTCAGCAGATGACGAATTTCGGCTACGCAGGACGCATTTATCCGGTGAATCCGCGCTTGAAAGAGATCGGCGGTCTGCCGTGCTACCCGAACCTGAAAGCATTGCCGGAAACACCGGATCACGTGGGCATCGTGGTATCGACAGAGCGTGTGTTTGACGTGCTGGCGGACTGTGCTGCCATCGGCGTGAAATTTGTCACGGTGTTTAGCGGCGGATTTGCGGAGACGGGTACTGACGAAGGCCGCGCGCGACAGCAACGCTTGATTGAGTTTGGTCGTAAATCCGGCATTCGTTTTATGGGGCCCAACTGCAACGGCGTGGTGAACTTTGTCGATGCTTTCGCCATGACATCCACGGCGGCGATCAAAGGGCCGCGCGCTGCGCCGGGAGACATCGGCGTGGTGAGCCATAGCGGCGGGTTGGGGCAGATCAATGTGATGTGGCGGGCGCAGGAGATCGGTCTCGGTATCAGTTATGAAGCCAGTTGCGGTAACGAGGCCGACATCGACACGCTGGATTTCGCGCGCTTCATGGTGCATTCCGAAACCACGAATGTGGTGTTGCTGGCGATTGAAACCATCAAGAATGGCGACAAGTTTCGCCAACTGGCAAAGGAAGCGGCAGAACGGGAAAAGCCGCTGGTGGTGCTCAAGATCGGCAGCACCGATGCAGGCAGCCGCGCGGCGGCGTCACACACCGGCGCCATCGCAGGCGACAACGACATACTCGATGCGGTGCTGCGCCAGTACGGCCTGATTCGTGTGTATGAGTGCAACGAGTTGTATGAGACGGCAGTTTTTCTGCGCAAGCGTCGCTGGCCTAAAGGCCGGGGTCTTGCAGCGGTGGCACCCACCGGTGGCAACATCGTAAACATGGCGGATGCCGGCGCCAGTTTCAACTTGCAGTGGAACCCGTTTTCGCCCGAGACGCAGGCGGCGCTAGGCAAATTGATGCCCGGTTACGGCAAGGTTTCCAACCCGACCGATCTCACGTCACTCGCCACCGGCGATCAGAATTTTTATCGTAACGCCTTGAATACGATCGCCACCGATCCGGGCGTGGACGTGTTGATTCCGATTGTGCCTTCGCTGAGCAAGCATGATTTGCAACGGGCATCTGACATCGTGCGCGATTGTGCAAAGCCCGCCGCCCTGTTGTGGGTTGGCGGCTGCACGGACGATAAATCATTTATGGCACGGGATCTCATACATTCAGGGATTCCGGTATATCGCGATGCGACGCCGTGCGCGCGTGCCATACGTGCAGCGGTTGATTTTGGCGAGCATTTGCGGCTGAGAAATGCGGGTGAATTGACGCCGGTACGCCCGCCGGGGATCGACCAGGCGCTGGCCCAAAGCCGCTTCAAGGCGTGCGGTGAGAAAATCACCGAGCGCGAAGCTAAACAATTGCTGGCGTGTTACGGCTTGCCGGTGACGCAGGAAGCGCTGGCGGAAAATGCCGCGCAAGCTGCGCACATCGCGGCAAAAATGGACGGCAAGGTAGCGCTCAAGATTGACTCGCCGGATATCGCACATAAAACTGAGGCAGGTGGCGTACGTTTGGGTGTGGAAGGCAGGCAGGCGGTGACGGAAGGCTTTGATGCCATCATCAACGCCGCAAAGCAGTATGCGCCACAAGCCAGAATCAACGGCGTGCTGGTGCAGGAGATGGCGCGTCCCGGCGTGGAAATGATGCTCGGCGTGATAATGGATCCCGTGTTCGGCCCGATTATTGTTGCGGGTCTGGGCGGTATCCACGTTGAAGTGCTGCGGGATATTGCCTATCGCGCAGCGCCGGTGTCGCCAAAGCAAGCTAACGACATGCTCAACGAATTGCGCGGCGTGAAACTGCTGGCTGGTGTGCGTGGTATGACCGCGCGTGATCGTGATGCGATAGTGGATGCCATCGTGCGCTTGTCATGGTTTGCGCAGGATTTCCGACATCAGATTTCGGAGATGGATATCAATCCGCTGATGGCTTATGCAGAGGGCGAAGGCGCGCGGATACTGGATGCGTTGATGGTGCGAATAAGTCAGTGAGTGGGAATATGAATCATAAGTATTTGTTTTTAAACAATATTATTGTTTCTATGGGATTGATGCTGTGTGCCGTCGCCAGCGTGCAGGCGCAGTCCACATCCAAGAGCGTGGGTCGTTATCCGGAACGTCCGGTGCGTATTGTCGTGCCCGTGGCCGCGGGTGGCGGCACCGACATCATCGCGCGGCTCACCGTCAACAAACTAAGCGAAGTTGTCGGGCAGCCTTTCGTGGTGGATAACCGTCCCGGCGCGGGCGGCGTTCTTGGCAACGAAATTGTTGCGCATGCGAGGCCCGACGGCTACACGCTGCTGTTTACCTATGCCGCGCACACCATTGTGCCGTTTATCTATCGCAAAGTGCCGTACGATGTGTACAAGGATTTCACGCCGATTACGCTCGCGGGGCAGCAGCCATTGCTGCTGGCGATCAACGCCAGCGTACCGGCCAACACCACGCAGGAATTGATCGCGCTGGCGCGGGCGAAGCCGGGCGTGCTCAATGTCGCGCTTGCCACGCCCAGTAGTTCCGGTGCGCTGGCCGCAGAATTGTTCAAAATGCTCACCAACACCAAAATGGTTTCCGTGCCATTCAAGGGCGGTGCGCCCGCACTGACGGCATTGCTTGGCGGTGAAGTGCAACTCATTTTTACCACGCCGCCGACCGTAATGGCCTTCATCAAGACCGGGCGCGTGAGAATACTCGGCACCTCCGGCAGGGAGCGTGTGTCTTATCTGCCCGACGTGCCGACGCTGGCCGAAGCGGGGGTCAAGGATTTCGAGACGGCGCCGTGGCAAGGACTCCTTGGCCCGGCGAATCTGCCGGTTCCGATCGTGGATTATCTGCACACGCACATCAGAACCGTGCTGCGGTTGCCGGAAATGAAAGAGAAATTCGCCGCATCTGGCACCGATGCCATCGGCAACACGCCGCAGGAATTTGCGAAGATGATTCATCGTGAGCTGGAACAGAACAAGAGAGTGATTCAGGCCGTGGGCATGAAGGCCGACTAACTGCAGCTTATTGAAAGTAGCCATCATGAGTGCCTCCCAAACCCTGTCGCAGCAAGTCGCGCAATTTGCGGCGACGTTTGACTATGACGATGTCCCGCGAAGGGTCCGCGAGCGTGCCACTCTCGTCATGCTCGACGCCATCGGCACGGCTTTCGCCGCGTCGCGTTACCCTTTTGCGCCGGTCGCGTTGTCGGCACTGAGCAGTCTTGGTAGCGGCGACAGCACGGTGATCGGCATGGATGCACGGCTCGCTTTGCGCGACGCCGCCGTGATGAACGGCATACTGGTGCACGGGCTTGACTATGACGATACCTACTTGCCGGGCTCGGTGCATCTGTCGGCGAGTTGCGTGCCTGCGGTACTAAGCATGGCGGCGCATGCCCAGGCGAGTGGCAAGGAAATGTTGATGGCAACGTTGCTGGGACTGGAAATTTCCGCGCGTATTGCAGCCGCAGCAAAAGGCGGTTTCGTTAACGCGGGTTTTCACGCGACGGGTATTGCCGGTGCGTTCGGTAGCGCGGCGGCGGCGGGGCGGCTGATGAAACTCGATACTGCGCAGCACACGTTGGCGCAGGGCGTGGCGCTGTCGGTTACGGCGGGTACCTTGCAGCCGCTGCAGGAGGGCTCTTGGACCAAGCGTCTGCATCCCGGCTGGGCGGCAGCGTCCGGCATTACGGCTGCGGCGTTTGCGCGCAGCGGCTATGTCGGACCGGCTCAGGCATATGAAGGGCGCTTTGGTTTGTATACCTGTTTTCTCGGCGAGCATAAGGCCGGTGCGCGGCCTGAGACGGTGGTAGAAGGTTTGGGCGATACCTGGGAATTTGCGCGTACGTCGATCAAGTTGTTTCCGGCCTGCCATCAGTTGCATGCGTTTATGAATTGCGCGATCGCCTTGGCCAAGGATCAAACGTTCAGTGCGGATAATGTCGAGTCGGTACGCGCGCTGATCTGTGATGCCGCGGTGCCGCTGGTGTGTGAGCCGCTCGCATCCAAACTTAAACCGGCAAGCAGTTATTCGGCGCAGTTCAGCCTGCCGTATTCTGTGGCTTGCGCGCTGATGCGCGGAAAGTTTGGGCTGAATGAAATCGAAGCGCCCTCGTATACCGATGCTGCGTTGCTGAGGCTCGCGCACAAGGTCAGCTACGAAATCGATCCCAATCCGGGATTCCCGAAATCGCGCTCCGGCGAAGTCATCGTCACGATGAAAGATGGGCGAGAATTGCGGCACCGCGACAATATTTTGCCGGATGAACCGGCGGGCGCAGAGGCGATCATCGGGAAATTCATGCAGAACACCGATGGCGTTTTGTCTGCGGCGCAGGCAACGCAGATTCGGGATTCGGTACTGGGTTTGGAGAAGATCTCCAATACGGATGTCTTTGTGCGTTCGTTAAGCGCCACAAATTCAATGCAAAAGACGCAAGCGGTGAGGGCTGCTTCTTGAAAATAAGGAAATAGAAATGCCGTTATTAGCTGAAAAGAAAAATCACATCCTCACGCTGACGCTGAGCCGTCCCGGCACACGCAATGCATGGGACGAGGATTACAACGAAGGTCTAGTAAGCGAGCTGAATAAGGCTACCGACGATGACGACGTGCGCGTCGTGATTCTTACGGGCGACGAGGAGGGGGGCGCGTTTTCGGCGGGCGCAAACCTGAAGAAAGCCAATACGCACGTTACCGGCGGCGCAAAAGCGTTTGTCAAAAAAATCCGCCGGCCACGGCAATTTCCGGCAAACCTGCTCGGGGATTTTCCCAAGCCGGTGATTGCTTCGGTGAACGGCTACGCGATTGGCGTGGGTGCCATTATCAGCCTGGCGTGCGATTTGATTGTCGCCAGTGACAAATCCGAATGGCGCATGCCGCAAGTAGCGCTGGGCATTATCCCGAATTACGGTGGTGGCACGCGGCTGGCACGTTATGCGGGCAAAGGCATGGGCATGCGGTTGGCAATGGGTTTTCCGCTGAAGGGTGAAGAAGCGTATCGTCTGGGCGTAGCGCAATGGTATGTGCCCCATGCCGAGTTGAAGGCCAAGACACAGGAGATTGCCGAGCACATTGCAGGTTTGCCGCCGCTGGCAGTGAGTTTGACCAAGGAATCGATTATTCGCGGCATGGATATTTCGAATTTGCAGGATGCATCGCTCACCGATGCGTACCGGTTTATGGTCCTAGAAATGTCGAAAGACAAAGAAGAAGCGCATAACGCGTGGCGCGAAAAGCGCAAACCCAAATTTACCGGCGAGTAATTTTTTACAGGAGCAGTCAGCATGGAAGTGGAATCGACTTTACGTGTTATCAACGAAAAAGATTTCAAAGGCGCGCGCGGCGTGACCGATGGGCAAACGTATACGCGACTCGTTGGTTGGCCAGAGGTGTTCATGACCGACCGCGTACGCCTGGGACGTGCCAGCTACAAGCCCGGCACTTACGAGCAACTGCACTGGCATCCGATTGAAGCGTGTTACTACGTCATCTCCGGTCACGCCACGGTGCGCGATTTCAACGGCAAGGAATACGAAGTCGAGGCGGGTTCCATCATTTATGCGCCGCCGGGTATCGCGGGCGCGCACGAGTGGGAAGTAAAAGAGGCGCTGGAACTGATCGACATCCGCGCATGCAATGAAACCAATCGCAAGATACAGTTCACTGTGGACAAGGCGACCAAGCGTTCGTACATCGACCTTGAAGATCTCAAATACCGCGACGCGATCAGCTTCAAATCACACTACTGAGCGGTGTTCATATACTGATAACGCGGGCTTTCCAGAAAGCGCTGTTCCCGCTATAGTCCCGCCTTCGTCCGGCCGGGCCATCTTGCTGTGGTCTATCACTGAATTATTCATAGGAAACAATACGTTATGTTCGATCTGACACTGACTCCGGAGCAATTGGAAATGCGCGATACGCTGCGTGATTTTGCCGAGCGGGAAATGAAGGCTGCCGCGATACATCCGGATCGTTTGCAACCGTTTGAAAAACCGGTGATGACCGACTTGCTCGGCAAGGCCGCTCAACTCGGCATACGCACGCTGGCGTTGTCGGAAGAAGCCGGCGGCGCGGGCGCAGACAATCTCACGACTTGTATCGTGCTTGAAGAACTTGCGTCGGGTGAAGTCGATGTGGCGACGATACTCGGCACCACGGCGGCGTTGGGACGCACGCTGTTTGATACGTTGATGACCCTGGAGCAGAAGGCCAAGTATGTGAAGTCGTTTGTCGAGGACGACAACTTTCATTTGGCGTTTGCGGGCACAACGATCGAGACGGGCATCGGTTGGACCTATCACCGCGATGCCTACGACGAAGGTGTGGTGGTTCCCGGCGCCGTCAAGCAGGGCAGTGATTGGATCATCAATGGCCGCGTGGAAGCCGTATCGAATGCGCCGCTGGCAAAACTGTTTGCGGTGCAGGTGCGTACCGATGCCAAGAAAACCGGCATGAATGGCCTGTCGACGTTTTTGATTCCGCGCGATACCGCTGGTTTCAAGGTGCAAGACACGATCGGCGCGTTTGGCGGCCCGGATAATACGCTCACGCGTTGGTATCACGGCACGGCGGCCGCGATTGAATTGAAGGATTGCAAAGTGCCGGCGGCCAACTTGCTGGGCAAAGAAGGCGGATGCCCGTTTGCTGACGGCAAGCTGCTTGCCCGCAACGCCGTGGCGTCGGCAGCGATCAGCCTTGGCGTAGGCCGTGCCAGTTACGATGCGGCAGTAGATTATTCCAAGATGCGCCGCCAGGGTGGCCGCAACATCATGGAGCATCAGGCCATTGGCACCAAGATTGCGGATTGCACGATCAAACTCGAATTGTCGCGCAACATGGTGTGGAAAGCCGCGTGGACGCTGGATCATCCTGAGGCCGTTGCCGGGCGCAGTGTCTCTGAACTGCCGCTACATGTCATCGCGCGGGTAGCATCGGCTGAAGCGGTGCATGAAGTCACCTTGCTTGCGGCGGAATGTTTCGGCGCAATGGGCGTGATGCGCGATATGCCGCTACAAAAATATGTGAACGACGGATTCATCATTGCCCATTCGGAAGACACCGATGGCGCGGCCAAGCTGCAAATCGCCGAGTCGGTGGCGGGTTTTGAACGCAAACTCGCCGCTTAAACCAAGAAACCAAGAATCGATCAAGGACTAGCATGGATTTCTCACTGAACGAAGAGCAGCGCCACTGGCAGGCCGAGGCGCGCAAATTTGCCAACGACGTATTGCGGCCTGCGTCGGTCGCGCGTGATCAGATCGAAGGCGGTTTTGCACCGTGGGATTGGGACATCATTGAAGCCGGTTCCAAACTGGGCTTTCGCACACTGGCCGTGTCCAAGGAATGGGGCGGTCCCGGTGCCGATTTTGTGTCGCAGGCGATTGTCATGGCGGAATTGGCCAAAGGCGACAGCGCCATGTCGAAAGCCTTCAGCCAGAACTGGAAATGGAGCCATTTGATTTCGGTGGCTTGCACCGATGACCAGAAGCAGCGTTTTCTGAAACCGTTTCTTGCCGATCATCGATATGTGATGGGGCGCGGTATTACCGAGCCGAATTCCGGCTCGGACAACCGTATGCCGCCGGAAGATGATCCGAAAGCCGGGTACCGCTTGAAGGCGGTGAAAGACGGCAACGAATGGGTGTTGAATGGCGAGAAATGTTTCATTGCCAATGGCAGTGTCGGTTCGCTTTTCTTCGTGGACGCGCGAAGCAATCCTGATGTGAACATCAAGCAGGGCGGCACCTTGTTCATGGTGCCCAAAGGCACGCCCGGATTCCGCATCGGCAAGGTATTCAACAAACGCGGCTGGCGTTTCTACCAGAATGCCGAACTCATTTTTGAAAATGCGCGGTTGCCGCAGGAAAACATCGTGGGGGCGGTGGGCACAGGCTCGGTCAAAGCCGGCAAAGGCGACACCACCGGCGGCGATATTTTCGGCGATCTGGAATTGGCCGCCAATGCGCTGGGCGTGTGCGATGACGCGGTGGAAATGGCGATGACCTTCGCACGCAGTCACAAGCGCGCCGGCAAGTATTTGATGGAACATCAGCTGGTGCAGTTGCGCATCCACGAGATGCACATGCTGACCGAGGCATTGCGTTCGTATGTCATGCGCACGGCGTGGCAGCACGATGCCGGCGAGCATTCAGCCAATGCCGGATTTGTGATGAACTACTCGACTGATATCATTCAGCGCGTGACGCGCCTGAATATGCAGGTGCACGGCGCGGAAGGCTGCATGATGAATGCACGCGCCGACAAGCTGGTGCGCGATGCGATGGTGTGGACGCATCTGGCGGGTGATACGGTACAGCGCATCAAGATACTCAAGCGGCTGAAGTAACGCGGTCTGCGGTAAGCGGGTAACCAGGCGCCGGGCTAGTCCCGGCGCTGTTATATCAAGAACGAGGGATTTCATGAAGCCGGAAATATTGGTTCTGTTACCGATATTTGCGCCGACGCTGGCGGCGCTGGAACAGCAATACATTGTTCACAAGTTGTGGGCCGCGCTCGACCGCGCAGCGCTGCTCAAGGAAATTGCGCCTCGCGTGCGTGCCGTCGTCACCACCGGACTTGCCGGTTGCGACGTTGCCACCATGCAAGCGCTGCCTAAACTGGAAATCATCGCCAGCTTTGGTTCGCCTCGATATACGCTGGATGTGGCGGCGGCAACCACACGCGGCATCGTATGCACACGTACGCCCGACGCCATCCCTGAGTCGGTGGCGGATCTCGCTCTGGGCCTGATGATAGACGTCATGCGCCGCATCGCGGCGGGCGACCGTTTCATACGCGCCGGCGGTTGGGAAAAAGGGCTCGCGCGGCCCGGCAATGAAGTGCGTAATAAACGCTGCGGCATTGTCGGTTTCGGCGCGATCGGGCAGGGTGTTGCGAAACGCGCGCTGGCGTTTGATATGCCGGTTTGTTATTACGGGCCGAATAAAAAGGAATCGCCGCACCCTTACTATGCCGATTTGGTGGCAATGGCAAAGGCAGTCGATGTGCTGGTGCTGTGCTGCCCGTTGACGCCGCAAACGCGCAATCTCGTCGATGCTAAAGTGCTTGAGGCGCTGGGAGCGGAGGGATTTTTGGTCAACGTGGCGCGTGGCCCGGTGGTGAACGAGCAGGCGCTGATCGCCGCGTTGCAGGAAAAACGCATCGCGGGCGCGGCGCTGGATGTATTCTGGGACGAGCCGCGCGTGCCAGCGACGTTGCTGGCGATGGAGAATGTAGTGCTGGCGCCGCACATTGGCACCAGCACACAGGAAGTGCGTGTCGAGCGCGGGCGCAAAGTGCTGGCGAATCTCGAAGCGCATTTTGCAGGGCAGCCGGTACCGTATCCGATTCCGTAATCTGAAAGGCGACGTCATGAATACGAGAGCAGTCTTGTTCGCAGTGGCTTTATTGGGTGCGGCTCACGCCATGGTGGCAACGGCGCAAACCTATCCCAGCAAACCCATCCGCTTCATCGTCGGGTTTCCGCCCGGTGGTGCGACTGAGTTTATCGCACGGCTGGTTGGGCAGAAACTTACCCAGTCGATGGGGCAGCAGGTGATTGTCGACAACCGGCCGGGCGCGGCTGGTAATCTTGGTATAGAACTCGCCGCGCGCGCCGCGCCCGACGGATATACGTTACTGCTGGTGGCGCCGAATATCACCATCAGCCCCAGCCTCTATAAGAAACTTGGCTACGATACGGTGAAAGATTTTGCGCCGATCGCTCGAGTGGCCGCAGTGCCGATGGTGATTGTGACGCCGGGCAATTTGCCGACACCAACGCTGAAAGATTTCATTGCGCTTGCGAAAGCGAAACCCGGTGCGCTCAACTATGCGTCCAGCGGTGTCGGCACGTCGCTGCATCTGGCGGCGGAGTTATTCAAGCTGCAAGCCGGCGTGAATCTGGTGCATGTGGCCTACAAAGGTTCGAGCCTCGCGATGAATGATGTGATCAGCGGACAGGTGCATACACTGTTTATCGGCATTCCCGCACCGGCGCCGCATATCAAGACCGGCCGATTGCGCGGGCTGGCAGTGATTGCGCCGCAGCGCTCGGCGACGCTGCCTGATGTGCCTACAGCTGTAGAAGCCGGCATGCCGAATCTGGAAGTGACCACGTGGTACGGGATCTTCGCCCCTGCGGGAACGCCGCGCGCGATTGTCACCAAGCTGAATAGTGAAATCAATCGTGCCATGCAGGCAACGGACGTGAAAGAAAAACTTGCCGCGCAGTCGACCGATGCCATTGTCGGCACGCCGGAAGAGTTCGGGTTGTATGTCAAAAAAGAAATGGCTAAATGGGCTGACGTGGTGCGTAAAGCGGGTATTCCTGTAGAGTAAAATACATAATAAAAACAATTACTTAGTAAATGTCATCCTTTCAGAAAGCACAGCCGGACGCCGCTTGTGTATTCGCTGATTTTGCCTCTGCGTTGGACTACGACTCGATTCCCGCGGATGTCGTTGCGTGCACTAAAAAACTGATACTGGATCAGCTAGGTGTGATGCTGGTGGGCGCGTCGGCCGCCGGTGTTCCCGAACTCGCTGCGAGCGTGCGCCAATCAGGCGGCACGCCCGAGTCCAGTGTGATTGGTTACGGTTTCAAAGCGCCGGCGGCGCAGGCTGCGATGGTCAACGGCGCCATGGCGCGCGCACAGGATTACGATGCACTGCATGAACGCGGCATTGTCCATATTACCGCTGGTTCGTTGCCGCAATGCCTGGCGCTTTCGGAATATCGCGGCGGTGTGAGCGGCAAGGAATTCATTACTGCGATGACGGCGGGTATGGAATTCATGATTCGCCTTGGTCTCTCGTTCAAAACGAGTTTTCTCAAGACCGGGCGTGTGACCACACTGCATCAGGCAACATTTGGCGGCGCGCTGATCGGCGCGAAGTTGCTCGGACTGGATCAGCGCCAAACGGTATCGGCGCTGGGACTCGCGTACGGACAAGTCGCAGGCAACCTGCAAGTGACGGTCGAGGGCACGATGCTGGTGCGCGTGTTGCAGGGTTTCGCGGCGCAAACGGCGGTGCAATCGGCCTTGCTGGCAAAGCACGGTCTGGTGGGGCCGGAACGCGTGCTGCAAGGCGAGTGGGGCTACTTCAAGGCTTATCACGACAATCAATATGACGCCGATGCTTTAACACGCGATCTGGGCACGCACTTTGAATTGCCCGATGTCAGTATCAAGTTTTATCCCTGCTGTTTTTTGTCGCATTTTGCTATCGATGCCATATTGCAGTTGATGCGCGAAGAAGGACTGCGCGCGGACAATGTCGATGCGATACACGTGCGCGTAACCCAAGGTACTTACAACGTGGTGTGTTCCCCCGCCGAATCCAAGCGCCAGCCGCAGACGATGGAAGCGGCGTTGTTCAGCCTGCCGTACTGCGTGGCGGCGGCGCTCATGCAGGGTGATTTCGGTTTGCCGCAGATGACGATGCAATCTATTCGGGATGTGAACGTGCAGGCGATGGCGCAACGAATTACCACTGCTGTGGATGCCGAACTCGAACGCGCGCATGGCGTGGGTATCGGGCCCTCTATCGTCGAAGCCAAACTGAGAAACGGCAGCACACTCACACGCCGTGTAGACTACTGCAAAGGCCATCCGAGAAATCCCATGCAATTCGACGACTGCGCAGAAAAGTTTCGGCGTTGTGCTGCGTTTGCCGCACGCCCGCTGCCGGCGCAATCCGTGGAAAAGATTATTACGTTGATCGCGCACCTGGAACAGCTTGAAGACATAAACCGTATCATCTCTATAATGCGCTGACGTTGACTAGCGGGGTGGCCTATGTCTTTGTATAAATATTTGTTGTTATCGATGTGCTTTTCATGCCCCGCTTTGGCGCAACACTATCCCAACAAGCCCATACGCATGATTGTGCCGGTGCCGCCGGGCGGCGGCGCAGATTTTGTGGCGCGTTCGTATGCGTCGCGTTTGGGGGACGCGCTGGGCCAACAGGTGGTGGTCGATAACCGCGGCGGCGCGGCGGGCATTATTGCGATGGAGGCGACGGCCAAGGCCGCGCCCGATGGCTACACCATTATTCAAACCAATATCTCCACCATCAGCATTAATCCGTA
>JBEBHE010000369.1:0-4213 GCA_040081205.1 Burkholderiales bacterium
TCGCCAGCCGCTCGATCTCGGTTATCGGCACACGGGCCGACAGGGACTCAAGCGCACCACTCAGCAGGCTGATGAAACGGTTAATCGTCGCAATAGTCATGGTTTTAAAAATAGTATCAAGTCAAAATTGAAAAACATTCAACGGCAACGGCACCGTCGCCTATGGCACTTCACAGCGCTACTGGCTTCGTCACGAGTTGCAGTTCCGCCTTATTGCGGCCCGCCAGCCACCCCGGCAACACGCCCGAAAATAATCCCGCTGGTCCACCCGCGCGCACGACCAACAGGCCGTCATCATGAAACTTGGGAATCATCTCGTCAGCCCGGCTCGCAGGCACACCTTCGCCAATGCCATCAAGGCCCGAAAGTATTTCGCGGCCCGGCCGTATGGTGGCTTCGTAAAGCGCTTTCTCAATCTCGCGCCGTCCCCAGCCCGCTTCCTTGTAAATGCGATAGTGCTCCGGCGACAACACCACAATGGCGCGCGCCGATTGTGTCAAACGCAAATGTCCCATGCGCACCAGATGCGTGGCAAAGGATTTCGATAACCCTTCCGGCGTGCGCGATTTCTGATCGACAAACGCCTCGACGCCATGCCCCTGAAACAGCGTCACCGTCGAATCGCCGCGTTTGAATCCGCGTGCCACCGACAACGGTTCCCATTCAGGATCGGATTCATCCTCGGCGAAACACAGCCCGATTTTGCTCGGCGCCCCCAGTGTGGCGCGATCCGCTTCACCGGGTTTGCCGCCGCCAACGTTGCGCACAATCAGATTCAGCGCGCGGCCGATCGTCATGTTGGCGCGATTGCCCTGCCCCAGCGCATTGATGCCGCAGCTCATGCCGATTTGTTTGGCAACCGGGCCGTTGACGATAATCACCGGCCCGGAAAAATACGTCGTCGCCAGCACGCCGTGCAGCGTGAACACCGGTTCCAGCGCCGCTTCCAGTACCGCCAGCAGCACCGGCATGTACTCGGGCTTGCAACCCGCCATCACGGCATTGATCGCGACCTTTTCAATCGTGCATGGTGCGAGATACGGTGGCATTTTGCCGATGACTTCATCCGGTCTACGCGATGTGCCTTTGAGCATGCGCAACACACGCGCGTCCGTGGGCGGTGTCACCGGAAGGCCGTCCGTCCAGCCGCGCTCCTGACAAATTTCCGCTGGATCAGCGTTCTCGCCAAATTCTATTTTACGCGCGGCAAGGTACGTGCCACCGTTGTGTTTTGCTTCCAGTCTCTCAGCCACCCCGGGCTCGAGTGTGAGCGAACCTCACCCGGGCACCAGCGGCGGCAACGCAGCCCCAATGGCGGGAATCCCCGTCAGCCGTTGCCACGCCGCACGATCCCAGCCCATGACACGCTCGACTTCCTTGCCGGCGGTGTAGCGAATCAACGTTGGCGTAGCTTCTATATTATTCACATACGAGTGATCGAGTTCTCGATCATCGACCAGATTCGCGACGCCCGACGGAAATGTAGCATCGTCCTGAGTCACGACCTGAAAATCGCGCCGCGCTTTTGCCGCCTCGCGCATTTGCGGTTCGATCATCGAACAGGTCGGGCAGGCGCGCTTGACAAACGCCACCAGGCCGTCGGAAATCAGTGCTTTTGCCATTGCGGTTACAGTGTCCGTTTAAGGGTTTGATCGGCAACGCTCGCTCCCGCGCACCAACATGGATACTATACCGCCGAATGCCACTCGCGTTTCACCTGCCGATCACCTTATGGTTCCGCTCCCATCGCAAACTCGCCGCCACGCGCTAAAATATTTGGCTGCTACTGGCATATCTCCGCTGATCCCCATGACTTCGTCCGCACACGCCGATAACAAATCTTTGATTAAACGGGCAATTCCCAAAGGAGGCGAAATGCTGCCGGTGGTGGGAATCGGCACGTACGATACCTTTAACATTGGGCCACATTTGCCAAAATCGGCGCCCGAACGTGTAGAACTCAAGCAGGTGCTGCTGGAATTTGCGGCACTCGGTGGCACCGTGATCGACTCGTCGCCGATGTACGGCGAAGCAGAAAGAGTGGTCGGAGACCTCACCGGCGAACTAAACAACCGTGAACAGTATTACTTCGCCACCAAAGTCTGGACCAGCGGCAAACAAGCCGGCATTCGGCAAATGGAGCAATCGTTCAAGCTCATGCGCACCGCACGTATGGATCTGATGCAGATACACAACCTGCTCGATCTCGACGTCCACACGCAAACGCTGAAAGACTGGAAAAGCAGCGGAAAAATTCGCCATATGGGCATCACGCACTATCACGCCGGCGCACATGAAGAGTTAGAAAAACTAATAAAAACAAATACTTACGACACCGTGCAATTTAACTATTCCATGGTGGAGCGGGAAGCCGAGGCGCGCTTGCTGCCCGCCTGTCTGGATGCGGGTGTGGCAGTAATCGTCAACCGCCCTTTCGCGCAAGCCAATCTGTTCGGACGCATTAAAGGCAAATCGCTGCCCTCATGGGCCGCCGAATTTGATTGCCACTCGTGGGCGCAGTTTTTTCTGAAATACCTGCTCGGCCACCCGGCGGTAACTTGCGTCATACCCGGCACGCGCCGTGTCACGCACCTTAGGGACAATATGCAGTCAGGCATGGGACGTTTACCCGGCGCCGCAATGCGCAAGCGCATGCTGGAATATTGGATCACGCTGTAAAGTTTGCCTGCGCGATACGCCCAGCGTATCGTTGGCGCGTTTCGTTCGTTACCCACCCAAAGGAGAACGCCATGTCGAAAACGAAAACTATCTCGCAACTGTCTGGTGCAATGGCACTTGCAATGGCAGCTGCGGTTTCACAAGCACAATCGTACGGCGCCGACATCGGCGCAGAGGTGGCGCGTAAAGTAGCAGCGGGCACCGTTGCCGAGTGCGCAAAAAACAGCTGGCGCATAGCGGTCGCCGTGGTCGATACGCACGGCTATCTGGTGTACTTTGAAAAAATGGACGATACGCAGATCGCCAGCGTCGCCATCTCGCAAGCCAAAGCGAAAGCCGCTGCAACGTACCGCCGTCCGACACGCGTTTTTGCCGACGCCATCGCAAAAGGCAATAACGCGATTGCAACGCTACCCGGCGTCATCGGCTCACCCGGCGGCATTCCCATTGTCGTCGGCGGCAAAATAATTGGTGCAGTTGGCGTCAGCGGCGTCACCGGCGACCAGGACGAGCAATGCGCCAAGGCAGGCGTCAGCGCGCTCTGACCGTTGCTACGTGATCGTAACTAAGACAGGGCCTGAACGGCCCTGTCTTTGCTTTGGACACCCGATGTTTCCATGCTAAACGCACAGATGAAAAATTATTGGGCGCACGCCTGCGTGCTTACGTTGCTGCTTGCCCTGCTATCGGGTTGTAGCGCGATCCGTATTGGCTACAATCAGGCGGACACCATTCTTGCGTGGATGGCCGATGACTATTTTGATTTTGATGCCGCGCAAAAACACGATTTCAATACGCGTATCGACCGTCTGCTGAAATGGCATCGCCAGGAACAACTGCCCGAGTATGCAAAATTTCTTAGTGAAATCAAACAGCGTGGGCAGCGCCAGTTCACGCGTGATGACGCGGCATGGATGGTCGATGGCGTCAAAGCGCGCTTTCGCGCCATCGCACGGCACGGCGCCCATGACGCCGCAGAACTGCTGACGACACTGACACCGGACAATATTCGCGCGCTGGAAAAGCAATACGACAAGGTCAACCAGAAATTCGCGCGTGAATACAAGCTGAACGGCACGCCGGAAGACCGCAAGCGCGCTCGCCTCGAACGCACACTGAAACAGTTGCGCGATTGGGCGGGCACGCTCACCCAAGCGCAGGAAGAGCACATCACAAAACTCAATGACGCGATTCCTTCCACCGATGCGATGCGCCATCAGGATCGTCAGCGCCGGCAAAAAGAATTTGTCGCAATGCTAAAATCGCGGCACAACAAAGCGGTGTTTGCGCCGCAACTGCAAGCGTGGCTCGCCGATTGGGAAAAAGGCCGCGCGCCGGAATTCGATACAGCACAGAACGACGCTTATGAAAAAAGAGTCTCGCTCTATCTCGAAGTCGAGCGCATGCTCACGCCGCAGCAACGCGACCATGTGCTGCACAAACTGCAAGGTTACATTGACGACATTCATGCATTGACGGCAAAGCGGGTAGCTGAAAATTAAAATTCATTTAAAAACATATACTTATATTCATG
>JBEBHE010000080.1:0-15566 GCA_040081205.1 Burkholderiales bacterium
ATGCAGTTCCGGCCACGAGATGATGATGTCGTCTTTGTACGGCAACTCATAGGGCGCATGATCCTCCCTTACGGCGCCGTTCGTGTCAGCGGTTTTAGCGGATTCAGCGATTTTGCCCACGGAACGCCCATCCGGTAAATCGTTTTTCGACAATGGCGGTGGCGGCATAAAGCACGATTCCCAAAAAAGCGAGCACTAATAATCCGGCAAATACGATTTGTACCTGAAATGCTGCTTGCGCATCCAGCATCAGTTTGCCGATGCCTTTGTTGGCGCCGACGGTTTCGGAAACAACTGCACCGACGAACGCCAGCGTAATCGCGACTTTCAGCGAGCCAAAAAAATACGGTAGCGAACGCGGAATGCCGACCTTGCGCATGATATCGAGTTTTGATGCGCCCAGTGCCCGCAATACGTCTTCCAGCTCGGGTTCGGTAGTGGCAAGGCCGGTGGCCACGTTGACCACGATCGGAAAAAATGAAATTAAAAATGCCGTGATAATCGCAGGCACTTCGCCCAAGCCAAACCACAGGATCAAAACCGGTACCACGGCCACTTTCGGAATGGAATTAAAACCGACCAGCACGGGATAGATGGCGGCATAAATGGTTTTGTGCCAGCCCACCGCGATGCCTAACAGCAGTCCAAAAACGGTTGCCAGCAAAAATCCGGCCAGCGTTGTCCACAGCGTTACCCACGAATTATCAATGATGGGGGCGCGGTACTTCCAAAGTGCCGCGAAAATGTCCGAGGGCGCGGGCAAAATCGTCATGGGCACGCTAAAGCCCTTGCAGATAATCTGCCACAGAATGAAAAGCGTTAGCGTGAAGGCCAGAGGGGAAATGACCTTGATGATGAAATCTTCGCGGTTCATGCTAATGCTTCCCGCCGATCAACGATCTCAATTCATGCACGACCTGCTGGAACTCTGGCGTATAGGTGACGTCGAGGTCTCTCGGCCGGGGGATGTTCACCACGCATTTTTTCATGATTCTCCCTGGCCGGTTCGACATGACATAGACGGTGTCGGCGAGGAAAACCGCTTCGCGTAAATCGTGTGTGACCAGCATCACGGTGACTTTGCGCAGCGCTTGAATATCGCGCAGCACGCACCACAGTTCTTCCCGTGTAAAGGCGTCCAGTGCACCAAAGGGCTCATCGAGCATGAGAATTTCAGGCTCGTGTATGAGCGCGCGGCAGATCGAGGCGCGTTGTTGCATGCCACCCGACAACTCCCAGGGAAATTTTTCCGTAAAGCCGGTGAGCCCCACGTTGTTCAGGAGTTGTACCGCTTTTTCTTTGTACTGCGCGCGCTGCGTTCGGATGTTACTGCGATGCGGCTGCACAATCTCCAGCGGCAGCAACACATTTTCGACGCAGGTGCGCCACGGCAGCAGATTGCTGTTTTGAAATGCCATGCCGACGGATTTCAGCGGTCCTTTGACCGGCATTCCTTCGATGGTGAGTTGGCCGGAGAGGGGTGGATGCAGGCCGGAGATAAGCTTCATCAACGAACTTTTGCCGCATCCCGATGGGCCGACCACCGCAATGAATTCGCCTTTCTGGATCGTCAGCGTCACATCCTCAATGGCACGTACGGCATCGACGCCCTTGCCATAGGCCATTGAAATGTCGTTGAGTTCAACCAGATTTTGCACCAGACTGTTCCGTCCTTAAAGCGTAGTTACTTTACCGAACGTTGTTCGCGCGGCGGCAGATATTCCCCGGTAAAGATATCGCTCGCCTTGGGTTTATTGGTAAATTTGAACGTCAATCCGATCTGATCTATGGATCGTTCAAGGCGAGGCACATTCACGCTGCCATAGCCCGCGTTGATTACCGCCAGATTGACAAAATTCTTGTCAATGGCAAGCTTCAGTCGCTCAAGTTCCACATCTCGATTGGCAATCGCGTTGCGCTTCATCAAGGAGTCTATGGCGGATTCCGGGCTCTTGATGGTGTCCTGTATGCCCTTGATAGTGGCGCGGACAAAACCGGCAACGGCTTTCGGATTACTCTTCGCGAAGTCCGGGTTCACGATAATGGCGTTGCCGTAAAGATCGACACCGAAGTCACGCATCATCATTACCACGATGTCGTCGGCTTTAATGCCATTGGCCTTGAGGTTCATGTAGGAAGAGAACCAGAAGCCGGTGATGGCATCGACCTTGCCTTGTGCCAGCATGGGCTCACGCACCGGGAATCCCACGTTTTCGATTCTGACCTTCGAGGCATCAATTTTGTTGGCATCGACAAAGATCGGCCATTGTGCGTACGCCCCATCGGGGGCTGGTGCGCCGAGAATTTTGCCTTCGAGGTCTTTGGGTTTGGCGATGCCTTTGCTTTTCAGCGTGACAATGGAAAACGCAGGCGTGTCATAAACCATCAGAATGGCGCGGATGGCGCTATTTTGCGGATTGTCGCGATACTTTACGAGGGAGTTGATATCTGCAAACCCGAACTGATACGTGCCCGACGCGACGCGGTTGATACCCTCGACGGAGCCGGTGCCCGGGTCAATCGTGACATCCAGTCCTTCGGCCTTGTAATATCCCTTGTCGATAGCCACAAAATAGGGCGCCGCCGGGCCTTCAAAGCGCCAATCTAGTGCATAGCGAATAGCGGTTTGTGCGAACGCACTGCTTGAAATCAGTGCCGTAAATAACAGGCTTAACAGGCTTACGACGCGCATGACATTCTCCGATGGATTAGTTGGACAGTGTGAGAAAAATAATACGGACAGCCCCGAACTGTCGGAGGCCTGTGACTACTAAAGCGTAAGAGCTTAGCAAAACATGGGCCAGTTCTCATCGTGCGGATTGGTTTTGCAGCGAAGGTCCGCACGATGCTGGCGTTACAACCCCGCCTGCGTTACAAACTTCCCAACAAGATACGGCTCCAGCGCTTCAGTGCCGCCTTCCGAGCCATAGCCCGAATCTTTCACGCCGCCGAATGGCACTTCGGGCAACGCAAATCCCAGATGATTGATGGTGATCATGCCGGTTTCGACTTGCGCGGCAATGTTGTTGGCGGTTTTCGCTGAGCGTGTCCACGCGTAGGCGGCGAGACCATACGGCAAACGATTGGCTTCTGTCACGGCGTCGTCGAAGGTCTTGAACGGATTGATGATAGCGAGTGGGCCGAATGGCTCGGTGTTCATGGCAGCAGCGGTTTTGTCGAGTTCCGTGATCACGGTCGGCTCGAAAAAATTGCCTTTTTCGCCGATGGGGTAACCGCCGGTCTGCACTTTGCCGCCGTGCTTTTTGGCGTCATCTACATTGGCGATCATTGCGCTTTGGCGTCGCGGGTTGGCGAGCGTCGCCATTTTGGTGTCTTTATCGAAACCGTCGCCGACTTTCATGCCTTTGGCGCCTTCGACAAATTTTTCGACAAATTGTTTGTAAACGCCTTCCTGCACCAGAAAGCGCGTGGGCGATACGCACACTTGGCCTGCATTGCGGTACTTCATGAACGACATGGTTTTGGCGGCGATGTCGATATCGGCGTCGTCAAATATGATCACCGGCGCGTGACCGCCTAATTCCATGGTGGCGCGCTTCATGTGCTGGCCCGCCATGCCTGCCAGTAATTTGCCCACCGGCGTGGAGCCGGTAAAGGTGATCTTGCGGATCACCGGGTGCGGAATCAGGTAGCTCGAAATTTCCGACGGGCTGCCATAAACCAGACTAATTACGTTTGCAGGCACGCCCGCATCCATGAACGCACGCACCAGTTCTGCCGGCGAGGCGGGCGTTTCTTCCGGCGCTTTGAGAATAATCGAACAGCCGGTGGACAGTGCCGCTGACAACTTGCGCACCGCCTGATTGATGGGAAAATTCCAAGGCGTAAATGCAGCGACCGGGCCGACAGGTTCTTTCACCACCAGTTGATATACGCCCTCAGCGCGCGCCGGTATCACACGCCCGTAGGCGCGGCGGCCTTCTTCAGCGAACCAGTCTATGATGTCAGCGCCCGCCAACACTTCGAGTTTGGCTTCGCCCACCGGCTTACCTTGCTCCAGTGTCATCAGTTCAGCGATGCGGTCGGCACGCTCGCGAAAAATATTCGCTGCCTTGCGCATGATTTTGCAACGCTCGAATGCCGACACTTTGCGCCAGGCTTTGAAGCCCTTGTCGGCGGCATCCAGCGCGCGGTCGAGGTCGGTCTTGTCGGCGTAAGCCACGGTGCCGATCTGCGCGTGGGTGGCAGGGTTGACCACGGGTAGCGTGCGACCGGAATCAGCGGGACCCCACACGCCGTTGATGAATAGCTGAGTGTCTTGATAGGTGGGCATGGTGATAGGCTCTAGAAGGGTTGAATTGGAAGCGCGAAGGATAACCGAGATCGAAGAAACGCGTGCGCGAGGTGAGACAGCGCCGCTTGGCCGTGCTGCCGCGCTTCATGAGGCCGTTGCGGGATTGCCATTGCGAACAAAAACGGAAGTGCCGGCTCAATGGCAATCCGCGAGCGCATGGACATTTGACACGATATCCGGTCATTGCAAATGGTGGAATGCACAAATTGCCGCTTCTGCAACGATGGTCCATTGTCCCGCTATACTCACGGCTTCTGCGTGGGTATCCACCGTAAATCAAAGTCAAGGGGAAACAAAATGCATCTTCAGGGAAAAGCCGCCGTTGTCACCGGTGCCGGTCGTGGTATAGGGCGAGCCGTAGCGTTGTTGTTGGCGCAGGAAGGCGCGAGCGTGATTGTGGTGGATCCGGGTGTAGGCCGCGGCGGAGAAAAAACCGAAGAGCGCCCTGCCGACGACGTGGTTGCAGAGATCATTAAGGCCGGCGGCAAAGCGCAGGCGAATTACGACTCGGTGGCGGATTACCTCAAGGCAGGACTGATGATCAAGCAATGTGTCGATACCTACGGCAAGATCGATATTCTGGTCAACGTGGCGGGCAATTTGCGTGAACGCATGATTTGGAACATGTCCGAAGACGATTTCGATTCCGTGGTCGCAGTGCATCTTAAGGGCAACTGGAATACCTGCCACCATGCGGTGAAATACATGCGGCAGGCCGGTCACGGACGCATTATCAATTTCTCATCCGATGCCTTCAAAGGCTCGGTTGGACAGTGCAATTACAGCGCCGCCAAGGCGGGCATTATCGGGCTGACGCGCTCGATTGCCAAAGAAACCTACAAAAACGGCATCACCGCCAACGCTATTTGCCCTTCGGCCGACACGCGCATGACACTGACCCCCGAGGTAAAAGAAAATCGCCGCCGCAAATTCGAAGCGGGCCTGCTGACCAAGGAGCAATACGCACTAACGCTGGTAAATCGCGGCCCCGAATACATTGCGCCGATGGTGGCCTATCTTGCTACCGATGAGGCTGATAGCGTCAACGGCCAGGTATTTCACGTCGAGCGCGGACGTATCAACACTGAAATCTTCGGCGATGATTTTAAGTTCCTGCACAAGGGCGACGACGGCATGTTCACGGTCGATGAATTGATTGAAACCGTACCGGCGTCGTTGATGAGCGGCATCGTGCCAGTGGTGCCGGTGGTGAAGATGGCCGACGCGGTTAGCGCAAACGCGGCGAAGAAAGAAAAGACGGCTTAAAACTGTAATAAAACATATGCTTATGTAAATTTCTATTGGGGGGAGGTTTTCATTTGCGAAAACGCTACACTTTCTCCATTCAGCTGACGGAGGAGGAAAAATGCAATCGACACGATTCGTTGGCGTAGTGTTTTCATCGGTGGCCGTTCTATGTGCTGCGCTGGTGAGCACTTCGCTTTTTGCGCAGCCCTATCCGGCCAAACCGATTGAACTGATCGTGCATACCTCTGCCGGTAGCGGCGGCGACGTGGTGTCGCGCGCCGTGGCGGAAATTATTCGTGCCAACAAGTTTTTGCCGCAGGCAATGACGGTGAACAACCGAGTTGGTGGATCCGGCGTAGTGGGATTTGGCTACTTTAAAACCAAGCGCGCCGATCCGTATTACATGATGTCGGTCACCGGCACCATCCTCGCCATGGCGTACCGGCCCGACACCAATATTGGCCTGGAGAATTACACACCGCTGGCGCTGTTTGCGATCGATCCGCAAACCATTATGGTGCCGTTTGATTCACCCTTCAAAACCTTCAAGGAGTTGATGGATGCGGCGCGCGCCAAGCCGGAGACGCTGGTGGGTGCGACCACTTCCATACAAGGGACCGGTCGCCTGGTGATACATCTGATGGAAAAACATGTGCCGGGTGCGAAGTTCAAGTTCGTCACTTTCAAGGGCGGTAGCGAAGCGGTAACCTCGGTAGCGGGCGGGCACACCACGTTTACCACGGAAAATCTTGGCGAGGGGTTGGGCTTTGTCGAAGGCAAGAAGCTTCGCGTGCTCGCGATCACGGCCGACCGGCGGTTGCCGCAGGCACCCGATGTGCCGACGCTGCAGGAACTCGGTTACCCGATTACCGCGGGCACCATACGCGGCTTTACCTTTGCCGCCGGCGTGCCCAAAGAAGCGGTGGTGACGATGGAGGCTGCGCTGAAAAAAGCACACGACTCTCCTGAGTGGAAAGAACTCGCCAAGCGCAACATCTATCAGGATATTTTCATGGGCAGCGCCGAGTTCACGAAGTTTCTTGCTGCACGGCTGGTGGAATACGGCGAGTTTTACGAGGCGGTGGGGCTAGGCAAGAAGCAGTAACCGTGGCGCGCCGCGGCGTTCTATTGCTTCCTCAATTGCCAACGAGGCCGGCGTCCCGCGCAAGCCGGGTGAAATCTTCCACGTGTGTGCGCAGGAAGGTGCCGAACTCTTCGGGCGAATGGCTGCCAACGAGTTCGATGCCAATTTCGAGATAGCGGCTGCGCAAGTCCGCAATCGCGGCAGCCTTCGCCACTTCCGCACGCAGCCGTTCCAGTACGGCGCGCGGCGTGCCCGCCGGCGCCATCAAGCCGTTGAACGTGGTGTCGAAAAAGCCCGGCAGGCCGGCTTCGTCGATAGTCGGAACGTTGGGCAACAGCGCGGAGCGCTTGCGGCTGGTAACACCGAGCGCGCGCAGTTTGCCGGCGCGGATATGCGCGAGCGACGTGCTCACCTGATCGAAGCGCAGCATGACGTGTCCTCCGACGAGGTCAACTACGGCGGGCGCTGCGCCCTTGTACTGAATGTGCAGCAGTTTGATGCCTGCCTGACGCGCGAACATTTCTGCCGCGATGTGGCCGGTGGAGCCGCTGCCGGAAGAGCCGCTGGATATTTCGCCGGGCCGCTGCCTGGCGAGCGCGATAAATTCTTTCACGGTGCACACCGGCAGTGCGGGATTGATGGCGAATACCAGCGGCGTGTCGCTGGTCATCGAGATCGCCGCGAAATCCTTGATCGGATCGTAGCCTGCTTCCTTTACCATGGCCGGGGTACGCGCGAAGGTATTTGAAATAGCCAGCAAGGTGTAACCGTCCGCCGCCGCACTCTTGACGAAACGGGTGCCGATAATTGCGCTGGCGCCGGGGCGGTTTTCGACGACAAACTGCTGCCCTAAATTTCTACTGAATTGCTCGGCGTAGGCGCGCGCGACGATATCCTGGTTGCCGCCGGCGGCGACAGGATTGATGATGCGCACCAGCTTCACCGGAAAAGCGGTAGTCTGGCTCCATCCCGGCGGTGCAACGGTAGTCAGCAGCACTCCCGTGATACCGGCTACGGCGGCAGCGGCGTTTCCACGCATGGTCGAATCTCCCCGATTCAGTATAGTAGATTGTAGCGCCGTTGATATGAAACAATCTTGACTCAAGACAGTCGAAGGATAATCCATGCTTCTTGAGATTTTGGGGACACTAATGATGAACACCACCCTGCGGCTGTTGGCGGTCTTTCTTGCGTTAACGGTTTCTTCCGCTGGCGCGCAAACCCCAGCACCGGATCGTGTGCAGGAAACCAATGGCATCACGTTTGTTTCCGGCGGCATCGGCGCTGATTCGCGCGACAGTCTTGCCGCGCGCGAAAAATCGTACAACTTCAAGCTGGTGCTGACGCTGGAAGGCAGCGGCACGTTTGTGTCCGATGCGCGGGTAACGCTGGCCAGTGCCACCGGTAAAAAACTGGTGGAGCATGTTACGGAAGGGCCGCTGTTTCTGGCGGGGCTTCCCGCAGGGGCTTATGTGGTCACGGCAAGCTTTCGCAACCTGACGCATACGAAAAAATTTCAGGTGCGGGCTGATCGTCTCCACACGGAGTACATGCGCTGGCCGGCCGATGCGGCACTGGATGTGACGTTGCCGCCTGACGTGAAATAACACGGGCGACGACGCGACGTAAATTTAGCGGCGGTTCGCCGGCGCATCGCGCCGCCACAGTTGCGTGCGCCACCGCAGGGTGACAATCAGGGTCATTACCATGCCGAAAACACAGAATATCGAAGCCATCGTCGGGTAACTGAAATTTGCAATGAGGGGGCCCGCAATCAGCAAACCTGGAATATTGCCGTAGATCGCCAGCATGCGTATGCCCATGATGCGTCCGCGCATGTGCTGATCGGAATTGCGCAATATCATGGCCAGCATCGGCACTAGGCAGGTGGCTTGCGACATTCCTGCGAGCATGAGCAACGGAATTCCTGCCGACTGGTGGGTGGTTTGCGCAAAGACCATCAGCGACAAGTACCACGCGAACGCAAAAATAATCATGGTGCGCGCCGCCCCCACTTTGTGGGCCATCCGGCTGAGCAACAGTGAGCCCACCAGGGCGCCGCCCGCGCCAGCGGCGGAAAGATACCCCAGCCCGGTCTGGCCGGTTTGAAAGATTTCTTTGGCCACTACCGGCATCAGGCTGTTCATCAACGGAAATGCGGTGAGGTTCAGCAAAAACGCGAGGCACATCGTTGCCAGCATCAGCGGCGTATTCCACACATAGACCATGCCTTCACGCAAATCGCGCCACGGCGAAACCGTGTTGATCCTGGCGGGCCTGTGGTACTCGTGGTGCGCTGTGCCCGTGGTGCCTGCGTTTAGCGTAAACAGTACGCTCAGGATATAAAAACCCGTCACGGCGGCGTAAGCCGGTCCCATGCCGAGCAACGCGACCAATCCCGCGCCGGTGAGCGCACCGGCGATTTTTGCCGAATCCTGCGTGGTGCGCTGTATGCCCATCGCGCCGATCAATTGGCCCGGCGGCATGGTGTCGCCGGTAAGCGCGGCACGCACACCCACATCGGAGGGACGCACCAGACCGGTGATGGCTGCGATGATGAGCACGTACATCGGTGTGAGCGCACCGGTGAACACGAGTACCATCAACGTGGCCGCGCAGGTGGCGTACACCGCACGCATTGCCGCCAATACGTTGCGATGACCCAATCGATCGCCCATCACGCCGAACATCGGCGATATCAGCGTGCCGACGTATTGCAGCGACGCAAATAGGGTGAGCATGAAAACCGAGCGCGTTTCGACCAGCACATACCAGCCGAGAATCAGCGTTTCCATTTCGAACGCCCACGAGGTCGTCAAATCCGCGGGCCACTGATAGCGGAAACTGCGCACGCTGAACGGCGCGAGCGCTGACGCGAATGCGGATTTTTGGGGGCTGGAATGCAAGGCCATGCTTTTATTGTGATTTCTGGCGACTTTTGAAACGGCCCTCGACGATACCAGCAAGTGCAGCGCCCGCGCGCGCTCTCTCCGTTGCGCCTTCACCACATAATGGATTGTGCGCAGGCACAAGGGGCTCACCGTTGGGCGTGATTACATGGAATTCTCACGGTAGAATAGCCTCGCTGGCGTCTGCGGGCCGGGATGTGAGGCTCGATCATCAAGCAGTCACGAACCGATCGAATCAACGTAAATCAGTAACGACCAAAGCCCTTTGCTGCTGATGCCGCTACCGTGGCGTCGTTTTAGTTAAACTTTTGTTTTTATTAATAAAATTGTTGTAACAATGAGCGAGGCACGGATGGACCAACATCATCATTCCCAGCTTTTCGAGGTCGGCGGCGCGCAGGTGTCGCGTTTGGAAGACGTGCGGTTGATTACCGGCAACGGTAAATATTCGTCCGATTGGAATGCCCCCGATCAACTGCACGCGTGCTTTTTGCGCTCGGATCGCGCGCATGCGCGCATTGTGTCGATCAACTACGAGAAGGTGGGGCAAATCAAAGGCGTGGTAGGCGTTTACACCGGCGACGATGCCAAGGCGTCTGGTTATTTGCGGTCGGCGAATTTTCTGACGTTTGCAGGCAAAGGCGGCATGAAGGCCAAAGTGCCGGATCGTCCGTGCATCGCCATCGGTAAAGTGCGCTTTGTCGGCGATATCGTGGCGATGGTGATTGCCGAGTCGCATCTGGCTGCGCAGGATGCGTGCGAGTTGATTGAAGTGACGTACGACGATTTGCCCGCAGTGATTGACCCGGTCGCCGCTTTGGCGCCCGGCGCGCCGCAGTTGCACGATGAAATTCCCGGCAACGCGCCGTTCGAGGCGGAAACCGGCGACGAAGCATCCGTAACCGACGCCATTTCCAAGGCCGCGCATGTCACCAAACTCACCGTCGATTGCACGCGTGTTACGGCCAGCCCGATGGAACCGCGTGCCGCGCTGATCGAATTCGACGCCACGAACGGCGGCTACATCGTGCACACGCCGTCGCAGGGCGTGAACATGACGCGTCGGCAATTCGCCGGTTATACCAATCTGGCGGAAGATAAATTTCGTGTCGACATCCAGGATGTCGGCGGCGGCTTTGGCCAGCGCAGCACGGTGTACCCGGAATATATTTCGATGATGATCGCGGCCAAAGCGCTGCAACGCCCGATCAAGTGGGTGTCGACTCGCACGGAAAGCTTTCTGTCCGACACGCATGGCCGCGGTAACATCATCACCGCCACGCTGGCGCTCGACAAGAACGCGCAGTTCACCGGCTTGCGCATAGACTGGCTCACCGACATGGGTGCGTTTTTGTCGCCCACCGGCCCGGTCAGTCACATCCGCAATCCTTCGACCTGTTTGAACGGTGTTTACAAAATCCCCGCGCTTTATGGGCATTTCACCGTGGCACTGACCAATACCATGCTGGTGGCGGCCTATCGCGGTGCGGGCAGGCCTGATATTGCGTATGCCATCGAACGCGTGGTGGATGCAGCGGCATTGGAACTGAAAATGGATCCTGCCGATCTGCGCCGCCGCAATTACATTCCAGCGAACGAGTTTCCGTATAAAACCGCGACCGGTTCCACCTACGAGTGCGCTGATCTGCCGGGCTTGTCGGCCAAGGCACTGGCGTTGGCGGACTGGAGCGGTTTCGAGGCACGCAAGGCCGCCAGCGCCAAAAAGGGCAAGCTGCGTGGTATCGGCATGTCCACCGTGATCGAGAACACCGGCGCGGGCATGTATCCGAAAGACGAAATCGAAATCAGCGTCGATGCCAAAGGCCTCGTGACTGCGCACAGCGTGGCACAGTCGCAAGGGCAGAGCCACGAAACAACGTTCGCGATGGTGATTTCCAATGCGCTGGGCATTCCGGTTGAGCGCATCAAAATACGGCAGGGTGATCCTGACAAGGCGACCACCATGATCGGCAACCATTCCGGCGGCTCGCGCACCATGGTGGGTGCCGGTACGGTGTGCCACATTGCCGCGAACAAGCTGATCGATGCGGGCAAATCGCTGGCGGCGGAAGACCTCGGCGTGGAACCGTCGCAAGTCACTTACAGCAAAGGCGAGTTCTCGTCGAAGCAAAGCAAAAAGAAAATCACACTGGCACAATTGGCCACCAAGAAAACCCTGTGTGTGCGCGGCGAAGGCACCTTTCTGTCAACGTTTCCCAACGGCTGTCATATTGCCGAAGTGGAGATCGACCCTGAAACCGGCGTCACCGACATTGCATCTTACCTGTCGGTGGATGACTGCGGTCACGTGGTCAGCCACACCGTGGTCGAAGGCCAGATGCACGGCGCGGTTGTGCAGGGACTCGGCCAGGTGTTCGGCGAACATATTGTCTACGACAAGCAATCCGGGCAGATGCTCACGGCCAGCTTCGGTGATTACATCATGCCGCGCGCCGGACAGCACCTAAAGAGCATGCGCATGGAAGAGCATGCCACGATGTCGAAGGTGGGGCCGCTCGGCATCAAGGGCATGGGCGAATCGGGTTGCACCGCGTCGCTCGGAGCGCTGGTCAACGCGATGTCGAACGCGCTGGGCGTAAAACACGTTGATATGCCGCTCACGCCGGCAAAGGTGTGGAAAACGATTCAACAAACTAAAGCCATAAACTAAGGATTGATCATGCATACCTTCAGTTACGTCAAAGCAAAATCACTCAAGGAAGCCGGCGACATGCTGGCCGCGCACGCCGATGCCAAGTTGCTCGCGGGCGGCATGACCTTGATTCCTACGTTAAAAGCGCGACTGGCACAACCGTCGCACCTGATCGATATTTCCGGCATTGCGGAGCTCACCGGGATCGATGTCAAAGACGGCAAACTCACCATTGGTGCCGGCACCAAGCATGTTGAAGTGGCGCGTTCTGCGGTGGTGAAAAAAGCCATCCCGGCGCTTGCGTATCTGGCGAATCAGATCGGCGATCCGCAAGTGCGCAACCGCGGCACCATCGGCGGCTCACTCGCGAATAACGACCCGGCAGCGGATTATCCGTCGGCTGCACTGGCGGTGGGCGCCACCATCGTCACCAACAAGCGTGAGATTGCAGCGGATGATTTCTTTCAGGGTATGTTCAGCACCGCGCTCGGTACCGGCGAGATGATTGTGAAGATCGTGTTTCCGGTGCCTGCCAAAGCAGCCTACGAAAAGTTTCCGCATCCGGCTTCCGGTTATGCGATGGCAGGTTCGTTTATTTCGCAGACCGCTAAAGGGGTGCGTGTTGCGATTACCGGCGCAGGACCGGGCGTGTTCCGCTGGAAAGAGGCGGAAGCGGCGCTCGGCAAGAAAATGAATGCTGCCGCCGTCGAAGGCATCAATGTCGATTCAACGGACCTCAACGAAGACATGCACGGCACGCGCGAATATCGCGCAAATCTCGCCAAAGTAATGACCAAACGCGCGGTCGCCAAACTTTCAGGGAAATAAATCATGGCCAAAGTCGAACTCAAAATCAACGGAAAACCTCATTCGTATGAGGTTGAAGACCGCACGCTGCTTGTCAATTTAATTCGTGACAGCGCGCAACTTACGGGCACCCACGTCGGTTGCGATACCAGCCAGTGCGGCGCATGCACCGTGCACATGAACGGCGTCGCGGTGAAATCCTGCACCGTGCTCGCCGTGCAAGCGAGCGGCGCCGACATCACCACCATCGAAGGCATGGCAAAAAACGGCAAACTGCATCCGGTGCAGCAGGCGTTCACCGAATGCCACGCGCTGCAATGCGGCTTCTGCACGCCGGGCATGATCATGGCGGTGGCAGGTTTGCTCAAAGACAATCCCAAACCCACCGACGAGGAGATTTATCACGGCCTCGAAGGCAATCTATGCCGCTGCACCGGCTACATCAACATCGTCAAAGCGGTGAAGAAGAGCGCCGAGTTGATGGGTAAGTAAGTCGAGCATAAGTATTTGTTTTTATTTTAGTTTTTGAGTCGCGTGATTGCTGTGCCACAGCGCGGGCAAAGTCGTTTACGGTTGCTGATGTGCCGATGTGCCGATGTGCCGATGTGCCGATGTGCTGATTGGCCATGATGCAAATATTTTGATCCGCGTGTGGCTGGATAAGTCCCACGCGGATTTTTTTGCGCGTCGTCCGACGAATTCCTAGGCACGCTGTACCCGATTTACACTTGGTTTCCTACCCGCCATGTTTTTCAGATAAAGGAGTCAGATCATGTTGGATACCGTTGTTCGCACCTTGGCCGTGATTTCTGTGGCGTTGTTGTTTAATCTGCCCGTCGCCGCCCAGCAACTGGAGAAGCAGCACCACCACCATAACGAATGGACCAAGGGGCGTTTCTCCGAAGTGGTTACCGTGTCGGGTCCCGGCAAGTGGCTATTCCTCGCCGGCGTAGGCGCGGAAGCGGAAAAGGACGGATCCATTCTTCACGTTGGCGATTTCGCAGCGCAATGCCGCTATGCCTACGAAAAAATCGGCAAGCTGCTCGCGGCCCACGGCGGAAAGATGTCCGATGTGGTGAAGCTGGTCACCTACGTGGTGAATATCAAGGACCGTGACGCTATGAACAAGTGCCGAGCGGAAGCGTTCAAGGGAGGCCCGTTGCCGGTGCATACGTTTCTGGTTATCAGCGAGCTTGCGCGCCCGGGCATGATCGTGGAGATGGATGTGATCGCAGTTGTCCCCGCGGGCAAGTAAGCGGTAAGCACGCCGCCCCCTCTTTTTTGCAGGACATCCTGAATGACGCAACCGCTGCTATTTACGCCGATCAAACTCGCGGGACTCACTGCACGCAATCGCATTGTCGTTTCGCCGATGTGCCAGTATTCATCCGCAGAAGGCGGGCCGAGCGACTGGCATCTGGTGCACCTGGGCAAGTTCGCGCTGGGTGGCGCGGCGATCGTGTTTTGCGAGGAGACCGCCGTCGAGATGCGCGCACGCAAGACCTACGGCTGCGCCGGCATCTACAGCGATGCGCATGTGCCGATGTACCGGCGCATCACGGAATTTATAGGCAAACATAACAGTATTCCAGCCATGCAAATTGGCCACTCCGGACGCAAAGCATCGTGCGGTACGCCGTGGACGAATTTCAAGCCGCTGACGGATGAGGATGCAAAAAGCGGCCACGCGCCATGGCGCGGCATCGGTCCCAGCGCTGTGGCGCATCGCGATGACGCGCAAGTGCCGCACGAGTTATCGGTTGCCGATATCCAGGAAGTAATAGCGTCGTGGCGTGAAGCAACGTTGCGTACGCTGAATGCCGGCTTTGAAATGATCGAGATACACGGCGCGCACGGTTATCTGATCCACCAGTTTTTGTCGCCGCTGGCCAACAAGCGCACGGATGCCTACGGTGGCGATTTGCAGGGACGCATGCGTTTCGCGCTGGAGTTGACCGAAGCGGTGCGCGCCGTGTGGCCGAAGGACAGACCGCTGTGGTTTCGTGTGTCGGCGGTCGACGGCGAAAACGGCGCGTGGAACATCGACGATACGGTAGCGCTGGTACGTGAGCTGAAAGCGCGCGGTGTCGATGCGGTATCGTGCTCGTCCGGCGGCATCAATGGCCCGCTCAACTATGCCATCGTGCCGCGTCAGCCCGGCTTCCAGGTGCCGTATGCCGAGCGCGTGCGGCGCGACACGGGCATCACGACCTGCGCCGTCGGATTGATCACCGAACCGGAACATGCCGAAGACATTCTGCAGCGCGGACAAGCTGATCTGATCGCGATGGCACGCGAATTTATGTACAACCCCAACTGGCCGGTGCATGCCGCAAAAAAACTCGGCATAACCGATTACCTCGATTTGCTGCCGACGGAATATGCGTGGTGGCTCAAACGCCGCGAAAAAATCCGCGAAATCTCCAAGTAAAATTATTCAATTAAAACAAATGGTTACAGCATGGTAACGTTTACACCCATCGGCGTCGTGCGCAATGACGTCAGCAAAATGTCCGTCGGCAACTATGCGCAGGCCGAGTCGCGCATCGA
>JBEBHE010000081.1:0-15507 GCA_040081205.1 Burkholderiales bacterium
TACGGCACATTGACCAGTTGCACGC
Organism: Burkholderiales bacterium; assembly: GCA_040081205.1. Classification (GTDB taxonomy): domain Bacteria; phylum Pseudomonadota; class Gammaproteobacteria; order Burkholderiales; family SG8-41; genus UBA5216. Next base: position 26 of record JBEBHE010000081.1, read on the forward strand.
CGGTGATGCGCGCAAACAATCCGCCTGCGAAATGATTGATACCGCCGGTGCCGGAGATAGCGTAAGTAATCGTGCTCGGCTTCGCGTTGGCAAGCTCAATCAGACCTTTTACGTTGTTGGCGGGGAACGCCGTATTCGCCACCAGCACCAGCGGTCCGGCGGCTAATTGGGTGATCGGCGTAAACGATTTCGCCGCATCGAACGGTAGCTTATAAACGGCCGCATTCATCGCATGTGAACTCGACATCGCAAACAACGTGTGTCCGTCGGGCGCGGCTTTTGCCACCAATTCCGCGGCGATGATGCCGTTGGCGCCGGGCCGGTTGTCCACCACCACTTGTTGGCCGAGACGTTCGGTGAGCCGGCTGCCGACCAAACGCGCGATCATGTCGGTGCCGCTACCCGGCGGAAAGCCGACGATCACGCGCACGGGGCGCGTGGGGTAGACCGACTGCGCGTGTGCGCACCATGCCCATGTGCTTGCGAGCAGTATCTGGACACAGATGAACCCATGTCGGGAAGTGGACATAAAATTGGTTATGAGAGTTACCGATTTATACGCGATGCGCTAAATTCGGGTAAGTTTAGCAGTCCCGCGGCATTTCAAATACAGGAGTGGCTTGGCTTATGTACGCCTATATCGGTTGTTTTACCACCGCGCATCGCAAAGCGCGCGGCAAAGGCATCAGCGTTTACCGCATCGATGCGCAATCCGGCGCGTGGTCGCTGATCGAGGTGTTTGAAACGATCGCTAATCCCGGTTATGTCGCGCTAGACAACAAACAGCGCTTTCTTTATGCATCGCATGGTGATGGCGATTCGGTTAGTGCTTACGCCATTGATGCGCAAACGCGCAAACTCTCGTTTCTCAATCAGCAACCCAGCAGTGGCGATAACGGGCCGCACTTGACGGTCGATCCGGGCGACCGTTTTGTGGTTGTTGCTAATGGTCCGGGCATCGCGGTGATGCCGATCAACGCGGATGGTTCGCTGGCCCCGTCTACCGATGCGGCGGTGCCACCGGGTGAAGAGGGGCCCTACAAACGGGAGCAGGGACTCGGTGCGCATCCTCACCAGGTGGTATTTGATCCCGCCGGGCGCTTCATCGTTTCGCCCGACAAAGGCGTGGACGCAACGCATATCTATAAACTCGATGCGGCAAGCGGAAAACTTATTGCGAGTGATCCGCCCTTTGTTAAATCGCGTTACGGCGCCGGGCCGCGGCATCTTTCGTTTCATCCGACGCGGCCGTTCGCGTATCTCATCAACGAACTGGATTCGACGGTGACGACGTATCAATGGGACGGCGTGCGCGGCGCACTGATACCGGTGCATATCATCCCCACAACGCCGCCCACCTTCGTCGGCGACAATACCGGTGCCGAGATAGCGGTTGCGCCGTCGGGCAAATTTGTTTACGTGTCGAACCGCGGTCACAACAGCATTGCAACGTTCGTCGTCGATGCGAACGACGGCACACTCGCGCCCATAGCTTGGGAGCCCACGCAGGGAAAAAAACCGCGTTTTTTCACGCTCGATCCTGCGGGCGAAACGTTGTATGTGGCGAACGAAGACAGCGATACCATCGTTGCGTTTCGGCTTGATGCGGCGAGCGGCAGACCCGTGCCGACAGGGTTGGTTATCCAAACCGGTTCGCCGTCGTGCATTGCGTTTTCATCATAAAATATGAATAAAAACAAATACTTATAAGGAATTCTCGCATGGATCTCGAACTCAAGAACAAAGTGGCCATCGTGGGTGGCGCGAGCAAAGGGCTGGGGCGCGCGTGCGCTGAGGTGCTGGCGGAAGAAGGTATGAAGGTGGTGATGTGCAGCCGCAGTCAGGCTGATCTCGATCAGGCGGCAGACGCGATACGCGCCAAAACCAAAGCGGATCTATTTACGTTTGCCGGCGACCTCGAACAAAACGAAACCATCAAAAAATTAATCGCCGCCGCCGCGGCAAAATACGGCCGTATCGACGTGCTGGTCAGTAACTCCGGAGGACCGCCCCTCGCAAAATCATTTGAAGCGACCGAAGAACAATGGGCCACGGCGGTGCAGCGCTCGCTGCTGTTTTTTGCACGCATGTCGCGCGAGGTGCTGCCGCACATGCGCGTGCAAAAAAGCGGACGCATCGTCAACATCCTCGCCAGCACGGTGTATCAGCCGATTCCGAATCTCGCGTTGTCAGGCGCCACGCGCATGGGCGTGGTGGCGTTTGCAAAGAGCCTTGCCGATGAAGTCGGCCGCGACGGCATACTGGTGAACAATGTTGCGCCAGGCTCGCTGTTGAGCGAACGCATGCTCGGCAACGTTACCGCACGCGCCAAGGAGTTGGGTGCTTCACTCGAAAAAATGCTCGAAGAACGCGCCAAAGAAACCGCGGTTGGCCGCATCGGCGAGCCGCGCGAGTTGGCAAACCTGGTGGCGTTTCTGGCGTCGGGCAAATCGAGCTATATCACCGGCACGACCATACGCGTCGATGGCGGGCTGGTGCGTTCGGTGTTGTAACGCGGTGGCGAGGCAGCGGAACTACTTCTGGCAGACCGCACAATAGTACGTGGAACGCTGTCCCTGTTGCAGACGCTTGATGGATGTCCCGCAGCGCTTGCAGGGTTTCCCATCACGGTCGTACACCGCAAAGTTACTTTGAAAATTTCCGGCCATGCCGTCGCTTCCGACATAATCGCGGATGCTGCTACCGCCGGCGGTGATGGCTTCGTCTAAAGTGTCCCGAACGGTCGTTGCCAGTAATTCGCAGCGCGCGCGCGTGAGACGGCGCGCGGCGATGCGCGGACTGATGCCGGCACGAAACAGCGCTTCGCTGGCGTAGATGTTGCCGACACCCACCACCACGTGGCTGTCCATGATGACGAGTTTAATTGCGGCGCTGCGGTTGCGCGTGGCGTCGTAAAGTGCGGCGCCGCTGAAATCTTCTGACAGGGGTTCGGGCCCCAACGCGGCTAGTAACGAATGCTGCAATACGTCGCCGGTTTGCCACAGCACCAGTCCAAAACGTCGCGGGTCGCGCAGGCGCACCACCTTGTTGTTGGCTAACACCAGATCGAAATGATCGTGTTTCTGCAACGGCGTATCACGATCTACCAGCCACAGGCGCCCCGACATGCCCAGATGCACAATCAGAGTGCCGGTGCCGCAGTCGATCAATAAATATTTCGCGCGCCGATTCAGCGCGCGTATGGTTAAACCTTCCACGCACGTGGGCAGCGCGCGCGATATCGGTTGGCGCATGCGGCGTTCGCGCACCACGGCGCGTTCGATGCGCACACCGACCATGGCCTCGACGAGGCCGCGACGCGTGGTTTCGACTTCAGGCAGTTCCGGCATAAAATATGTTTTAAAACAAATGCTTATTACATTTCAGGCGTTACCGCCGTGCGGCGGGCGGCGATATCATCAGCTTGCCTACATCGCCGGTGAATATAAATTGCAAACCCAAATCAGCGCGGCGCAAAATGAGTTCGGGTGCGGTTTGCACAACCCCAAGCGTTATCCTGGCGCCGTTTTTGAGCGTGATGTTTATGTCGCTTGCGGGTTTTCGCTGATCCGCGAGTTCGGTGCGTAGCCCGCTGCCTTCGCGCCACTGCGCAACCCAGCGATTGAAGTCGTCTTGTGACACTTCACCTGCGGGTGGCGAGGTGTTCCATTTCTTCGAATCGTAGTCGACGGCAAACGCGCCGAAATCGAAGCGCACAGGCGTATCGCCCGGCGCGAGCACGCTGCGCCGCAGCAGCGCGTAGGCGTCCGTCGGCACCGCGGCGCCGAAGGTCGGATCCAATGGGTGAATCTGGTTTTGCGACAGCACATACTGTTCGCGCGTTACGGTGTTGACCGCGCCGAAGGCAAAGCGCTGGTCGTTGATAATGATTTCTGTCTGCGGCGCGCTTAGCGCGTCAAGCTCGAACTTCGCCGCATCCGAAACCGGGTACCGCAATGCGCTCTTTGCATCCAGCACGGCAAGCAATCGCAATATTTGGAAACCATCCGCAGGCGCTTTGATTGGTTCCGTCATGAACCATTCGGCGTTGCGTTTTTCGAGCGTGGCCAGCGGCTTGCCCCTGCGCAGCACACGCACAGTACGCGCATCGGCGGATTTCAACGACGACAGTGCGTGCGTTACCGTTTGTATTTTGGGCGGCTTCAGCCACACAAATAATCCCAGTGCGATAACACCGGCGAACAGCGCGCCGAGGATGATCCAGCTCTTGCGCATAGATTCTGGTGTTGCTAAACCGCTTTGCGCCGCCGCCACCACACCACGACGCCGGTAATGGCAAACGCCAGCGGCAACACCAGCAGGAACGCAAACGCAATCAGATACAAGGTCATCTGATCAATGTTGAGTTGCACGTCAGCCGCCGGACGCGGCGGGATGGCGATAAATTTGTCGTCGCCGGAGAGCCAACTCAGCATGGCTACACCGAGTTGCAGATTGCCGCCGTTGCCGAGAAACGCATTGGACAGGAAATTGCCGTTGCCGACCACGATTACGCGCTGCTGCTTGTCGCCCGCCATGCGCTCGAACGCAGTGGCGATATTCACCGGGCCGGGAAAATCACGATTTTTGTCGAACACCGGTTTCTCGTCGAGCTTGCCGGTTTCGACCCAGCCGCGCTGCGCCACTTCGATCAGCGGCGTCATGCGCCAGCCTTCGCGCTCCGATGGTTCCACCGTGCCGATCTGGCGGCTGCCGGGAAACAGCGTATTCAGGCGGAACGCGCCGGTGACCGGATGGCGCGCGTAGTTCGAGCCGACGGCGAGTACCGGAGGCCCGCTGCGCGGTTTCAATCCAAGATCAACCACCGTGCCAGGCGTGAGTACGAGCCCGAGAAACTCCGCGATCGGATCGAGTCCGCGTAACGGTTCCGGGTCGATCAGCCATAGCAGATTGCCACCGGCCTCGATATGCCGTCGAATGATGGCGACTTCGGATTCCTGCAAATCGGTTTGCGGGCTGGCGATGATTAACGCTGCCGCGTTGCGCGGCACATCCTGCGCGATCGACAGGTTAAGCGCAGAAAGTTTGTAGCCTTTAAGCTGCAACTGCCGGCCGAATTCGCCAAGATCATGATTGGCGACGCCGTCGAGTTTGCGCTCGCCGTGGCCGTCGAGCCAATAAATCACTGCGCTGCTGGTGCGCGACAGGCGTATCAGCGCGTTGACAAAATTCTGCTCGTTGAAATCGCCCAGCGGCAGATGTTCAGTACGTTTTTTGTATTCGATAACGAGTTCGTTGGGCGAGCGCAGCCCAGCGGCGTTGGCGCGTTTCGGGTCCTCGCGCGGATCAACCAGCGTGAGCGCGATGTCGGGCTTGACGCGCTGCCACGGACGGATTTTTTCCTGAATCAGTTTGTGCAGATTGCCGCCGCTGCCTTCCTGAGTGATGGCGTAGGCGGTCACGCTGACGGGTCCATCCAACTGGCGTAGCGCGTCCTGCGTGCCCTGTGACAGCGTATTGCGCGCGCTGGCGGTGACATCCCATTCCGCGCGGTACTCGCGCGCTACCCATGACAGCAAGCCCGTGGCTACCAGCAGCAAAATTACAAACGCGCTGCCTTGTGCCAACAATTGCCACCGTACTTTGCTGGAGATTTTCATTTCAGGCGTTACCCGCGCAGGCGACGTGCTTCAAGCTGGCGCACGGTGAATGCGAGAAACAATACAATCAGCAATAGCAGGCACGCAATGGCGTAGCTGTCGATCATGCCTTTGCCCAGCGGCTCAAAATTCTTTACCGGTGAAAATACTTGCGCGAAGGTGGCCAGCACGCCCAGCCCTCGTGTTTGCAGATTGTCGGCAACGTTTTCACCCATCAATACCATCGCCAGCAGCACGCCGAACGCACCCAGCGCCGCGACGATGGGATGTGTGGTGAGACTGGAAACATAAAGGCTCACCGCTGAAAACGCTGCCGCCATCAACGCGAGACCAAGCAAAATGCTGCCGATCAACCGGTAGTCAAGCTTGGTGGCGGTGGAAAGCGACAGCGGCATTAATGCAACCAGCGCCAGGATAATCAGCAGCATGCCCATTAGCGCGCAAAATTTTCCAAGCACGATATCGACAATGGAAATGGGCGCCGAGGTCAGCAGCACCATCGTCTGATTGCGGCGTTCTTCGGCGATGAGCCGCATCGCCAGCAGCGGCACCGCGAACAGCATAATGGCAGCGGTAGTCGCAAACGTCGGCACCGCCACCAACTCGGTGAATCCCGGCGGGCTCGGCAACTGGATTAGCTGCGGTTGCAACTGCATGAAATCATCAAAGCGCTTGAGAAAGCCGTAGCCGATGATGAGTTGCACGAAAGTCAGCACCACCCACGCGATCGGCGAGGTGAACATCGATTTAAGGTCTTTGCCGGCAATAGTGAGAATCATGTGGCGTTCAATCCATCTTGCGTGGTGAGGTTGACGAACACGTCTTCAAGATTGGTTTGCGCGGGCGCGATTTGATGCAGATCCCATTTGCGCTCGGCAGCCAGCGCGACAATCTGCGCTGTCGGGTCGGTGCCGGCGGCGATATGCACGCGAAACAGGTTTTCGCCCGCGGCTTCCGCGCGGGTCACACCGGGTACCGCCGCCAGTTCACTCAGCGCGGGCGGTTGATTCAAGCCCACCAGCAGCACGCGCCCGCTGTGAAATTGTTTCAGCGCGGCGATGGTGTCGCTGTATACCAGCTTGCCGTGATGCATGATCTGCACGCGGTCACAGATGGCTTCGACTTCTGGCAGGATGTGGGTTGAAAGAATAATGCTGTGTGTGCCGCCCAGTTCGCGTATCAGCGCGCGGATGTCGCGGATCTGATTCGGGTCAAGGCCGACCGTCGGCTCGTCAAGAATAATCACATCGGGTTCATGCACGATGGCCTGCGCAATGCCGACGCGCTGCTGATAGCCCTTGGACAGCGTGCCGATCAGTTTGCGGCTGACGTCGCTGAGTCCGCAGCGTGACTGTGCCTTATCCACCGCCGCGCGTCGCTGTTTGCCGGGCACGCGATGCAGCCGCGCCACCAGATCAAGGTACTCGCCGACCTTGAGGTCGCGATACAGCGGCGGCGTTTCCGGCAGATAGCCGATGTGCGCTTTGGCTTCGACCGGCGCTTCAAGCAGATCAACACCGCAAACACTGACCGAGCCGGTAGTCGGCGCGAGGTTGCCGGTGAGCATTTGCATGGAAGTGGTCTTGCCCGCGCCGTTGGGTCCGAGAAATCCGAGCACTTCGCCGCGCCGCAGTTCCAGAGTAATGTTGTCCACCGCTGTATGCACGCCGAAGCGGCGCGACAGCCCCTGCGCGGAGAGCGTTACTGCCGGGATGGCCGTGGAAGGTGCAGGTGATGTCATTGATACCGAGTGTGGGGAGTGGCGCTTGTAGTGTGTGCGAAATATACCTAAACTGTGCAACTTAATGAAGACAAAACCGTCAAAATCCCTAAATAATCATTTGGTTATTTCATCCTTGCTATCCTCGTTGCGGGAAGCTGCTTACTTATGACCTTACATCAAGCCGGGCTCCCTAATTTGATTCGCATGTTTCGTATAGCGATTTTTTCCATGACGTGCTTGTTGGCGATTCCCGCGTTCGCTCAAGCGCCGATACAGGCGGTGCCGCGCGGCAAGCCCGTGCCGCCGGCGAATCTGCCTGCGGTCGATCTCTCGCAAGAGCTGATGTACAAACTGATGCTGGGCGAAATCGCTTTGCAGCGGGGGCAGCCGCAGGTCGCGGTACAGGCATTTTTGGAAGTGGCGCGCGAAACGCGTGATCCGCGCGTGGCACAGCGTGCCACCGAAATGGCATGGAACGCGCGCATGCAAAAAGAGGCGCTTGAGGCCGCCAGCATTTGGCAAAAAGCCGATCCGAATTCACCGCAAGCGCGCCAGGTGATGGCGACCTTGCTCGTCAATCAGGAGCAGTTGGGCGACGCGCAACCGCATCTCGAACAATGGCTCGCCGCCGACAAGGCCAACGCCGGTCAGAATTTCGTGCAACTCGCGCAGTTGTTGGGGCGGCATAAGGATAAAAAATCCGTACTTGACCTGATGCGCGCGCTGGCGCGCCCGTACAACGATATCGCGGAAGTGCGGCTGGCGGTCGCGCAGGCGGCGTGGAACGCCAGTGACGTCGAACTGTCGCTCGCGGAATCGCGCGCGGCAATGGGCATCAAGCCCGATCTGCAATTGGCGGCGCTGTTTCATGTGCAGGCGCTGCAACGCCGTTCCAATGCCGAGGCGCTGGCGTTTCTGGAGGATTATCTCAAGCGGAATCCGAAGGCCAGTGATGTGCGGCTTAACTATGCACGGCTGCTGGTGATTGAAAAACGTCAGGCCGATGCGCGCGCGCAATTCGAGTTGTTGGTTGCCGAGGCGCCGAAGAATGCCGAACTCGCGCTGGCGGTGGCGATGCTGGCGTTGCAGGCGAATGATTACGACGCCGCTGAAAAACATCTGAAAGGCGCGCTCGCCGCGGGTCACAAAGAATCTGATCTTATCTGGCTCTCGCTGGGCCAGGTTGCCGAAGAACGCAAGCAATACGACGAGGCGCTCAAGTGGTACGGCGGTGTGACGGCGGGTGACCGTTATATGGCCGCGCAGGCGCGTTATGCCGGCGTGCTGGTGAAGCAGGGCAAGATGGACGAGGCGCGCAAATATTTGCAAACGATCACGCCGCGCAACGACGCGCAGCGTATTCAGTTGGTGCAGGCGGAAGCGAATCTGTTGCGCGAGGCGCAGGCCTACCAAGATGCGTATAACCTACTTGGCAAATCACTTGAAGGTGCGCCGGATTCGGTGGACTTGCTCTACGATCAGGCGATGATCGCGGAAAAGCTCGATCGCATCGACGTGCTGGAGCGCAATCTGAAACGCGTGGTGGAGTTGCAACCCGATCATGCGCATGCCTACAACGCGCTGGGTTACACGCTGGCTGATCGCAATCAGCGCTTGCCGGAAGCGCGCAAGCTGATCGAGAAAGCGCTGGAACTTGCGCCGCAGGATGCGTACATTATCGACAGTCTGGGCTGGGTGTTGTATCGCATGGGACAGCGTGCCGATGCGCTGAAAGAATTGCGCCGCGCATTTGCGTTGCGGCAGGATGCAGACGTTGGCGCGCATCTGGGCGAGGTATTGTGGGTGGACGGCAAGCGCGACGAAGCACAAAAAATCTGGACCGATCTGCTTAAGGGAAACCCCACCAACGAAACGCTCCAGGGCACCATCAAGCGCTTTGCGCCGGCATTGCTGCCTGCCGTTAAATGATTTTTCGTAGAGCGGTATGTTCGCTCTGTGCCATCTGCGCGTTGCTGCTGCTGGGCGCTTGCGCCGCACTTGCGCCGCGCGACTCCGGGCCGCGCTCGGCGCCGTTTGATATGCTGGGGCGCGTGCTGGTCGGCTATGATGGTAGAGCGTTCAGTTCCAACGTGCGGTGGCAGCACGGCGCGGAACAGGACGAAGTGTGGATGATGACGCCCACCGGACAAACGCTCGCGCATTTGCGTGAAGACAGCACCGGCGCCACGATCACGGGTACTGACCAAACCAAATATCACGGCTCGCACGTCGAATCGCTGACAAAGCAGGCGCTGGGCTGGGAATTTCCGCTGGCGCGATTACAGCACTGGGTGCGCGGAAATCCTGCGCCGAATGTGGCTTCCGAAATCGCAGAGCGTGACAACGCCGGGCGCGTCACGCGCATGACGCAGGAGGGTTGGCGTATCGGCTATGAGTACACCAGTGCGCCGGAATACGATGGCTTACCGCGGCGCGTTGAAGTGACGAATGACGCGCAGAACATTCGCCTGGTGATCGACAGTTGGCGGCGCGAGTCTCAGGCCAACGGCAGCAGCCAGGGCTTTTCAGTGACTAAATGATTTGCCATGAATGGTTTTTCCGAGTCGTTCTCCGAACCTTACGCGGCACCCGCCAAACTTAACCTGATGCTGCGCGTGGTGGGGCGGCGCAGTGACGGCTATCACCTGTTGCAGACGGTGTTTCGCTTCATCGATTACGGCGACGAACTGCGCTTTCGCGTGCGCGCCGACGGCGACATTACGCGCGTTAATGATGTGCCTGGCGTGCCGGCGTCGGATGATCTTTGCTTGCGTGCGGCGCGGGCGCTCAAACAGGCCAGCGGCACCCTGCTCGGGGCGGACATCCAACTCGAAAAACGTCTGCCGCTAGGCGGGGGATTGGGCGGCGGCAGCTCGGATGCGGCTACCACCTTGCTAGCGCTGAATCATTTGTGGAAAACCGCACTGTCAAGAACGCAACTACTTGATTTAGCAGTTAAATTAGGCGCTGACGTGCCGGTGTTTGTATTCGGGGAAAACGCGCTGGCCGAGGGTATCGGCGAGCAGCTTCAGGCGCTGGAATTGCCGCCGGCTTGGTATGTGGTTTTGTGCCCGCCGGTGGCTGTGTCCACGGCTGCCGTTTTCAGTCACCCTGAATTGAAAAGAGACTCCCAAAAGGTTACAATACAAGGCTTTACTGGCGATGTAGGTGGCGGGTCAGGCCCTGTGCTGAACGCGGTTTCGGCAGTGAATGATTTGCAGGTGTTGGTGGAAAAGCAATATCCGGAAGTCGCACGTCATCTGGTTTGGCTCGCGCAATACGGAGCGGCGCTGATGACGGGCTCAGGAGCATGTGTTTTTGCACCGTTCGGCAGTGAAAAAGAAGCGCGGCGGGTGATCGCGCAGCTGCCGGCGGATATGCAGGGGTTTGTAGCGAGCGGTTTGTCACGGCATCCTCTGTACGAATTGGCAAACCAGTAAGTATTTGTTTTTATTGTTTTTTTGGGGAGTCGCCAAGTGGTAAGGCACCGGATTTTGATTCCGGCATTCGTAGGTTCGATCCCTACCTCCCCAGCCAGAATTTCTGTTCGCCGTTCGGTAAGCAAGTAAATCTCAATCCGGAGTCGTGCCGCGATGCTTGATCGTCTGATGGTATTTACGGGTAACGCGATTCCGCAGTTGGCTGCGGATGTCGCCGGCCATCTGCACGTGACGCTGGGGCGCGCCAAGGTCGGACGCTTTTCTGACGGCGAAGTGATGGTTGAGATTCTCGAGAACGTACGCGGCCGCGACGTGTTCGTGCTGCAATCGATTTGCCAGCCGACCAACGACAACCTGATGGAATTGCTGGTGATGGTTGATGGCTTGAAGCGCGCGTCGGCCGGGCGCATCACCGCAGCAATCCCGTATATGGGCTATGCGCGGCAAGACCGCCGGCCCAGCTCGGCGCGGGTGCCGATTACCGCCAAAGTGGTGGCGAACATGCTCACTACGGTGGGCGTGGACCGCGTGCTGACCATGGATTTGCACTCGGAGCAGATACAGGGTTTTTTCGATATACCGGTGGACAACATCTACTCGGGACCGGTGTTGCTGAGCGATGTGTGGAAAAAAAGTTACGATGGACTGGTGGTGGTGTCTCCCGACGTGGGCGGCGTGGTGCGCGCGCGCGCGCTGGCGAAACGTCTGGAAGCGGATCTGGCGATTATCGACAAGCGCCGTCCGCGTCCGAACGTAGCGACGGTGATGAACATCATCGGCGAGATCGAAGGCCGCAACTGCGTCATCATCGACGATATGGTGGATACGGCGAACACGCTGTGTGAAGCCGCCGCGGCACTGAAAAAACGGGGTGCTGCGAAAGTGATGGCGTATTGCACGCATCCGGTGTTGTCGGGCAAGGCCATCGAACGAATTACCCATTCAGAGCTGGATGAACTGGTGGTAACGGACACCATTCCGTTGCGCGAAGATGCGAAAGCGTGCAAACGCATACGCGTGTTGTCGATCGCGGGGTTATTCGCCGAAACCGTGCGGCGCATCAGCGCCGACGATTCGGTCAGTTCCTTATTTGTAGAGTAAGTTGTAAAGTAAGTTTTCAATAACACGTAGTTGAACCCGTTTTAGCCGGACTTATCGAGTCTGGTTTTTTAACCCGGAATGATCTGGTCGCGGACGTTCCGAATTTCAGGAGAATGTGATGAAGATTGCTGTAACTGCCTACCCGCGTACGCTACAGGGCACGAGTGCGAGCCGCCGCCTGCGTACTAGCGGGCGCGTCCCCGGGATTATTTACGGGGCCGACAAACCGGTGCAAAAGGTTGAGCTGGATCAAGCCGCCGTATTGCGCCATCTCAAGCTGGAAGTGTTTCACGCGTCAGTACTGGATTTGACCGTGGACGGCGTAACGACGCCGGCCTTGCTGCGCGACTTCCAGATGCATCCGTTCAAGCCCATCGCGCTGCACGTGGACTTTCAGCGCGTCGACAAGAACAAGAAGATCCACATGAAAGTGCCGTTGCACTTCGTGAACGCCGATATCTGCGTGGGCGTGAAAGCCGGCGGTGGCGTGGTGCAACACATCATCAACGATCTCGAAATTCTGTGTCTGCCGGATGATCTGCCGGAATACATCGAAGTCGATGTCACGAACTTGCAGGTTGCGCATTCGATGCACGTGAACGACCTCGTGTTCCCCAAAGGTGTGGAACCGATTCCGCGCTGGAAAAAAGAGAATCCTGGCGTGGTCACCGTGCAGTTGCCGAAAGAAGCGCCGGCTGAAGAAGTTGTGGCAGGCGCGGCGCCGGTTACCCAGATTACCGGTCAGAAGCCCGAAGACGCTGCTGCCGCTGCGGGTGGCAGCACTAAAGATGGCGTCAAGAAAGAAGCGCCGAAGAAAGAACCTGCTGCCAAGAAAGAAGGCGGCAAGTAATCGGTCGGTTGAACGTTTCTTGAAGGTTGCACCCAACCCGCCGTATCGTTCCGATAGGGCGGGTTTTTTTATGGACACTTCGGTATGAAGTTGGTCGTGGGGCTCGGAAATCCGGGCGGCAAGTATGAGCGCACGCGGCATAACGCGGGATTCTGGTGGCTTGATGATTGTCTCGCCGGCGCAGAGCGCGTAGCGTTTAGACGGGAATCCCGTTTTCAGGGTTCCGTTGCAAAGGTATCGACCGGTGGCGGAGACCTTTGGTTGCTCAAACCCGAAACGTTCATGAACAACTCGGGTCAAGCCGTCGCGGCGCTCGCGAACTATTACAAGATCGGCGCAAATGACATATTGGTTGCGCACGATGAACTGGACTTGCCGCCCGGCGGTGTGAAGCTCAAGTTCGGCGGTGGTCTTTCTGGCCACAATGGATTAAAGAGTATTGCCGCGAACCTTGGCACGCAGGATTTCTGGCGTCTGCGTATTGGCATAGGGCATCCGCGCGACAATGCTGCTTCGGAACAGGAAGTCGTTAATTATGTGCTGCATCCGCCCGGTGCCGAGGAACAGAATTCCATCAAGGATGCCATGGCGCGCGCGATGCAGGTATGGCCACAAATAATAGCGAATCAAATGGAAGCGGCGATGCTCACCCTGCATACGCGCTAATGTTAACGTTTCACGGATAAAAACATGTCACTCAAATGCGGTATCGTCGGCCTGCCCAACGTCGGCAAATCCACGTTGTTCAACGCGCTGACCAAAGCAGGCATTGCGGCGGAAAACTATCCATTCTGCACTATTGAGCCTAACGTGGGCATCGTGGAAGTGCCCGATCCGCGCCTGGCCAAACTCTCGGATCTGGCGAAGCCGCAAAAACTGCTGCCTGCGGTAGTGGAGTTTGTCGATATCGCGGGACTGGTGGCGGGCGCATCCAAAGGCGAGGGGTTAGGCAATCAATTTCTCGCCAATATTCGCGAGACCGACGCCATTGCCCACGTGGTGCGCTGCTTTGACGACGAAAACGTGGTGCATGTGTCAGGCCGGATCGACCCGGTGTCAGACATCGAAACCATCAACACCGAACTTGCGCTGTCGGACCTGACGGCGGTGGAGCGGCATATGGCGAAATACGCCAAGCTTGCCAAAGCGGGCGGCGACAAAGAAGCGCAGCGTATGATGGCTGTGCTGGAAAAATGCCAGAAAGCGCTGAATGAAGCCAAGCCGGTGCGCACGCTGGATCTGTACGAAGAAGAAAAAGCAATACTGAAACCGCTGTGTCTGATTACCGCCAAGCCCGCGATGTTTGTCGCTAACGTCAAGGAAAACGGATTTGAAAACAACCCGCACCTCGACGCGGTAAGGCGTTATGCTGAGGGTGAGCACGCACCAGTGGTCGCGGTATGTGCGGCCATCGAAGCAGAAATTGCCGATATGGAAGACCAGGACAAAATCGTTTTCCTTGCCGATATGGGTATGACCGAGCCGGGTCTGAATCGCGTGATTAGCGCCGGGTACACGCTGCTCGGTTTGCAAACGTATTTCACCGCCGGCCCGAAAGAAGTGCGCGCGTGGACCATCCGCAAAGGCGACACCGCGCCGCAAGCGGCTGGCGTCATCCATACTGATTTCGAGAAAGGCTTCATTCGTGCCGAGGTCATTGCCTACAACGACTACATCGCGGGCAAAGGCGAACACGGCGCCAAGGAGGCGGGCAAGATGCGCCTCGAAGGCAAGGACTACGTCGTCAAAGACGGCGATGTGATGCATTTCAGATTTAACGTCTAAGCCGGTCCAGCAAGCTTGGCGAATGATTTCCCCATCCCATTTCCGGAAAAATTAGCTATACTTCCCGACGTTCTTCATGATCAGACGAGGAGATTGATATGGTGAATACCCTTCGCTGCTTGTTCGTTCGGTGGGCGGTTCGCGGCTTTGCGCTGGCTTGTGTCGTCGCTGCGGCGGGTTGCGCTCATGTCGCACCCGGAGCCAACGGCGGCACACTTGATCGCGAGCGTTTATCCAATGCCGTATCCTTAGACGACGTATCCGAAGTGCGCGCGCTGGTTGAGGCGCGGGTGATCAGTGTGAATGACATGGTGCCTGGTGTCGGCTACAGCACGACACCGTTGATCACAGTGGCAGCGCGCCATGCCGCGCTCAATGTGCTGCGCTACCTGATCGCCGCGAAAGCGGATCTGGACGCGCGCACGCCCGACAACGACACGGCGCTGATGCTGGCCGCTTTCTTTGCGCACGAAGATCGTGACCGCGGCTCGGTTTCACATGAGCGTTACGATCAGGCAGTGCGTTTGCTGGTGGAAGCCGGAGCAGAGCTTGAAAATTACGGGAATTCATACACGCCGTTGGCCTATGCCGCGTATTCCGGGCGCGACAGCACGGTGCGCTATCTGATTGAAAAGGGCGCGCGTGTGAATGCCGATGCGCAAGGACGCATGATCAGCGTCAATACGCCGCTGATGATGGCAACGATACAGGGACATCAAAACGCGGCGAGGCAACTCTTGCGCGCCGGGGCGGATGCAGGCGTGCGCGTTGAGGGCGGCATGTCGGCGGGCGATTTCGCGCAGAAATACAAGCAAACGCACCTGATGCAGATGCTGCGCTGTGCGGAAAGCCTTCGACCGGGTGAATCGTTCAGTAAGCGTTGCGAGTAGTAGCGCTGCCGCGCGTTAGTCTGTTTGTGCGTCTGGCGAAGCAGACGGCCTATTAAAATAATAAATAAAAAC
>JBEBHE010000370.1:0-4131 GCA_040081205.1 Burkholderiales bacterium
CGGACTGGATTTTGTATCACGCCTTGCGGCTGTGCCGATGTCCGAGGCCCTGGGACAAAGCGTGGTGGTGGACAACCGCGCCGGCGCCAGCGGCAGCATCGCCGCGGAAATCACTGCGCAGGCGCCGCCCGACGGCTACACGCTGATGATGCTTTCCGCGAGCCTGGTGGTGTATGGCATCGTTAACAAGACGCGCTACGATCTCTATCGCGATTTCGATGCCATATCACAGGTGGGCGCAAGTCCTTACATACTCACCGTGCATCCGTCGCTGCCGGTGAAATCGGTGAAGGACCTGGTCGCCTATGCAAAAGCGAATCCCACGAAACTCAGTTACGCCTCGACCGGCAATGCATCGTTCGCGCATCTGGCGACCGAACTGTTTGCCAGCACTACCGGCGCGCGCTTCACGCACGTGCCCTACAAGGGCGTGGGCGCAGCGCTCACGGAATTGTTATCCGGGCAAATACAAATGAGCTTTTTCAGCGGTGGCTCGGTGTACAGTCAGGTACGTTCGCAGAAACTGCGCGCGCTCGCCGTCGCCAGCACTACTCGCACCAAGGCCGCGCCCGATCTGCCGACGATGATCGAAGCCGGCGTGCCCGGCTACGTGGTCACTCAGTGGCACGGCTTGATGGCACCGCGTGGCGTGCCTCGTCCCATCATCGATCGTCTGTATCGTGAAGTAGCGAAGGCGGTGCAAAAGCCGGAAGTCGCTTCGCGCCTCGCGCTCGACGGCACCGAAGGCGTGGGCAGTTCGCCGGAACAATTCACGGCGTTCCTGAAATCAGAGCGCGAGCAGTGGGCGAAAGCGGCGAAGGTCGCGAATATCAAGAACGAGTGATGGTCGGAATTCAGCATCGGCTTGACAGGTTGCGGCTGCTTGCGACCCATTGCGGGCGGTCGTAGCTCTCGATAGCGGACATTAGTGATCGTACTTTTTCACTTGGGTGCGGCACAATCATCCGGTTTTCCCAGTCTCATGAATAGGAGTTATTGGGCAGCACGACCCAAGTGTCCATGCTCGTCGACAGTCGCGAAATATTCAATGTCACGCTTAGTATTTGCGACCCCTTGATGCCCAAGGGTGCCTGGCAATTAGGGCGCCGCGGCCACCGCTCAATCGGGTCGAAGGTCACGCGCCGACGACTTGAGAATGTCCATGAAACGCCGCGCGGCGGGTGAATGATAGGCGTTCTTACGGTAACTCACGCCGATGCTGCGCGTCCACGCTAGTTCCTTTACCGGCAATTGAGTCAGCGGTAAATCCTGCAAGAAGGGTTGCAGATTCCGCTTCGAAATGTAACTAACAAGATCGGACAGCGCTACCGACTCGATCCTCACCGCCGTCGCTTTGGTTTCGACGACGACCACCGGCTGTGGCAGGCCATGATCCTCGAACACGCGACGCACGTGGCGCCAAACGAGATCCTGCGAGGCCGACTGCGCCCATCGTTCAGGCACAAGATCAGCGAGGTGGACGCGTCTTGCCTTGGCGAGGCGATGATTGCGCGCAGCGAAAACGATGAATTCATCGTCGTAGAGCGGCTCCTGCACGATGTCTTGGAAAGACGGGTGGGGAATGCCGCTGACTACCAAATCGCACGCGCCATCTCGCAGCGTCGCCATCAACTCCGCGTTCGGCCCGATTGTCATTAATAGCGTGACCTTCGGCGCGTTGCCCAACATAGCGCTGCAGGCGAGCGCCATGAAACTGTCGTAGACGCCTGCGCCAACACCGATATGCAGATGGCCGGCGCGGCCGTGACTCAGATCGGCCGCCTCGCGTACGACATCGTCCATGGAAAGGCGCAGCCGATCGACGTGCCCCCGCAGCGCCGCGCCGACTGCGGTTAATTCGACGCCTTTCGGCGTACGCCTGACCAGCTTGGTCTGCATGGCACGTTCCAGTCGGCGCAGGCATTTGCTGAGCGCTGGCTGGCTCAAATCGAGCGACTCGGCTGCGCGTCCCAGGTGCCCGTGTTCAGCGACAGTGGCGAAATACTCCAGATCACGAAGTTCCATGTCGATAACCTCAATTCATCGCATGATGAAAGTCGGATCATTGCGGATATGAAATGCCGGTGTCAATATGACTGCGAATTTACGTATGCTGCAAGGAAGGCCCGACCGACATTAAAGAGCGACGTCATGACACACTGGAAGAACTGCTTCCGCGTTATGCTGGTTACGACCGCCGCAACTTTGCCAAGCCTGCCAGCTCAGGCACAGAATTATCCCGTGAAGCCGGTGCGACTTGTCGTCTCGGGGCCGGCGGCTGGAGGCGCTGACGTGCTGGCGCGCCCGATCGCGCAGAAGGTTGGGGAATCATTCGGCCAGCAGGTCGTCGTCGACAATCGCGGCGGCGGGGGCGGCATGCCGGCGACGATGGCTGTCCTGAGCGCGGCTGCAGATGGCTACACGATGTTTTTCGCCAACGCCATAAACATGTCGATCGCTCCGTCGCTCCGCGCGAAACTGCCCTTCGACCCAGCGCGGGATTTTGCACCGGTGACCCTAGTTGCCACAACGCCGCTAATGATAGCAGTGCATCCTGCACTGCCGGTCAAATCGCTCACGGAACTGGTCATGCTGGCGAAAGGCAAGCCCAAGCAAGTGCTCTGCGCGTCGAATGGCGAAGGCACGATTCAGCACTTGACGATTGAGATGCTCAACCGCGCAGCGGGCATTGCGCTCGTGCACGTCCCGTACAAGGGCGGCACGCCGGCCGTCATCGACACCGTCGGCGGCCAGACGCAGATGATCATCAGCGCGTTGCCGACGCTGCTAACGCAGGTGCGCGCATCGCGGTTGCGTGCGCTCGCGGTAACCA
Organism: Burkholderiales bacterium; assembly: GCA_040081205.1. Classification (GTDB taxonomy): domain Bacteria; phylum Pseudomonadota; class Gammaproteobacteria; order Burkholderiales; family SG8-41; genus UBA5216. The sequence goes on from JBEBHE010000370.1 coordinate 2,834, forward strand.
GCGGCCAGCGCGCGTCCGTGCTGCCCGACCTGTTGACGGTGGCGGAGTCGGGTTTTCCAGGATTCGAGTCGATGCAGTGGTACGGTATCTTCACACACGCGAAGGCGCCGCCCGCGATCGTCGACAAGTGGTCCGGCGAAGTGCGCAAGGCAATCGACAGCCCGAACGTGAAGGCCGGGCTTGCGCAGGAAGGCGCGACTCAGGCCGCGAACGGACCACAAGCGCTCGCCGATTATCTGCGTACTGACATCTTGCGCTGGCAAAAAGTCGTGCGCGAGGCCAACATCGCGCTCAACTGAGGTTATCGCGATGGACAGCTTTTGCGTATGTGCGGGGACTTGCCCCACTTGCTCTTCCCATGCAGGGGCCCCCGTTTTCGGCACGATGAATCTACAGTCGATAAAGCATTCTGAGCGGCTATGGCGCGCAATACTTAATTTATGACAAGCGTGTGTGCCCGTGCAGGATACCGCCAAATAAGGAGACCATTATACGAGCCAACACCAGGGTCAGGCCGGCGAGTTTTTAGCCGTCGGAAGACGCAAAGTGACGATCAACCGTCAATTTGAAATGTAACAGCGAGCGTCAACTTTTGGCCGGGAGCCGCCCCTGAAAGAGCGACATTTTCGGCGAAATCGCACATGCGATGTCGCAGCAAGCACAACCTTCCACAGTTTAGCCGCGACCCTTACGCGCCAGAAAATCCAGCGCAATCCGCGCACATTCATCCGGGTCGGTAGCGCCCACGTGATATCCGTCCACCGGCAGCGCAACAATCTCCGCCTGCGGTAGTTTTTCGCGGTACAAATCCACGTCGGACCGGCTGTACGCGCGGCGTGGCGATTCCGTAGTCAGCACCAGCGCCGGGCACTTCACCTCATGCAGCGTCGCGCCCACATCGATGTTGCTCACCCAGTGCATATAGGCGCGCGCAGTTTCGATGCGCGTTGATCCCATCAGATTGACCCACCACTCGAAGCCTTCCGGCGGCATGCGGCTACCGAGCCTTGGGGGCATGGTGTCGCGTGCCCAACTTTTGACGCCGTGCGTCTCCATATGCGCCATCCACTGTTGCGGCTGCGGTGGTGCAAGTGGCACAGAAGCCAGTGTTAGCGTTTTAACCAGTGTCGGTTTCAGCCGCGCGAGTTCTATGGCCACCAGCCCGCCGCTTTTCGCGCCCATGACGTGCGCAGCGCCGCCGCCAAATTCAGTGATGAGCTTTGCCGCATGCCCAACAAAATTTTGCGTGCTGAAGGCATTTTCATTCGGCACCGCACTGGATTGCCCGAAGCCTTGCT
>JBEBHE010000082.1:0-15461 GCA_040081205.1 Burkholderiales bacterium
TCACTCGACGCACTACTGGTGCTCGATGCCATCGACCGCAGAGGCTCGTTCGCGGCAGCGGCGCACGAATTGCATCGTGTGCCGTCGGCGATCACCTACACATTACAAAAGCTCGAAGAAGACCTTGACGTGCTGCTGTTCGACCGGCGCGGCCATCGCGCCAAGCTCACGGCGGCAGGACGCGAATTACTCGCCGAGGGCCGCCATATTCTGCGCGCGGCGGGTGCGCTGGAAACCCGCGTCAAGCGCGTCGCCACCGGCTGGGAAACGGAGCTGCGTATTGCCTACGATGACATTATTCCCGCACACGCCATTTTCGCGCTCGCAGCAGATTTTCATCAGCAGCAATGCGGCACAAGACTGCGCATTTCCGCCGAAGTCTTCGGCGGCTGCTGGGACGCACTGGCATCGGATCGAGTCGATCTCATCATCGGCGCATCCGGCGACGGCCCTGCCGGCGGCGGTTACAGCACCCACTTGATAGGCGACGTGGATTGGGTATTCGCCGTCGCGCCTAAACATCCGCTGGCTAGCGCAGCAGAACCGCTATCGCCCGCAGACATTCTCGCCCATCGCGCCATTGTCGTAGCCGACAGTTCGCGCAACCTGCCGCCGCGCAGCGCAGGCCTGCTAACAGGACAGGAAACGCTCACCGTGCATAACATGGCGGCTAAATTGCTGGCACAGCAAATGGGACTGGGCGTCGGTCATCTGCCCCGCAACATCGCCGAGCACGAAGCCGCGGCAGGCACATTGGTCATCAAACAAACCGATGAAGGCCGGCTGAATACGCAGCTGTTTCTTGCGTGGAAAAGCAAGCACAAGGGCAAAGCGCTATCCTGGTGGACCAAGCGCGTAAGAGAAAATGACTGGTTGGATAGAGCGATGCCGCAGATCACAACCTGAGCTGCGTACCCAATTCAATCACGCGATCCGGCGGAAGGTTAAAATATTCGACCGCTGACGGCGCGTTGCGCTGCATCCAGCGAAAAACCTCGCGCCGCCAGGTGAACAAGCCCCGGCGTTCCGCGCGTGCGATGGTAGATTTTCCGAGGAAAAAAGTGGTCTCCTCCAGCTCGAATCGCAGGCCGCGCTGCCCCAGCAATTTAAGCACGTGCATGGCATCCGGATCTTCCATGAAGCCATAGCGCACCACGACCTGATAAATGCTTTGTGGCGCCAGCATATCGATTTCAATGCGCTCTTCGTCTTCGACTTTAGGCACATCTTCGGTCGTCATCGTCAGAAAAACCACCCGCTCATGCAGCACTTTGTTGTGCTTGAGATTGTGCAACAGCGTGGTCGGCACAATTTGACGGTTTGCGGCGAAGAACACCGCCGTTCCGGACACGCGTGTCACTGACGTCAAGTGCTCGCAAAATCCCTTGAGCGGCACGTTCTTGCCCGCTGCGCTGGCCGTCAGCAGGTCGGCGCCGCGCTTCCACGTCGTCAGCAAGGTGAAAATCACCAAGCCACACAGTATTGGGAACCATCCGCCGGCTGCAATTTTGGTAGTGTTGGACGCAAAAAACATCAACTCCACCACGAACACGATCAGCAGTATGCCCAGTGCCACGATACGCGTGCGGCCTCCCATCGCAACCACTACCAGCGCAACCAATGCGGTCTCCAGTGCCATCGTCGCCGACACCGCAATGCCGTAGGCCGCCGCGAGATGGGTCGAGGAGCCGAAGCCCAACACCAGCAGTAACACCATTACCAGCATCAGCCAATTTAAGCGGCCTATATAAATTTGCCCGCGCTCGGTTTCAGAGGTGTGCGTCACCCGCACGCGCGGCAGATAGCCCAGACGCGATGCCTGCTGCGTCACAGAAAAAGCGCCGGAAATAGTGGCCTGCGACGCAATCACCGTGGCGATCGTCGCCAGCGCTACCAGCGGCAGCAGCCAATCGGACGGCGCCAGCAAATAAAACGGATTCTTTACTGCTGCTGGATTTCGCAACACCAGCGCGCCCTGTCCCAGGTAGTTCAACATCAGCGCCGGCAGCACCAACCCGAACCAGGCGACGCGTATCGGTTTGCGACCGAAATGGCCCATGTCGGCATACAGCGCTTCGCCGCCGGTCAGCGCCAAAAATACCGATCCGAGCGCGATAAACGCCAAGCCGGGCGATTGCACAGCAAAGCGTACAGCGTAGGATGGATCCAGCGCTTTCAGAATGGCCGGCGTCGCCAGAATACTCATCACACCAAGCCCGCCAAGGACAAAGAACCAGATCAGCGTAATCGGCCCGAACAAACGACCGATTTTCCCGGTGCCATACGGCTGTAACGCAAACACACCGATGAGAATCACAATGGTCGCCGGCACCACCCATCGCTCCAGCGCCGGCGTTGCGACAGAAATCCCTTCGACAGCCGACAATACCGAAATAGCCGGTGTAATCACCGCATCGCCATAAAACAGCGACGCCGCAAAAACCGCAATCACCGTAGCCACCGCCGAGAGTTTTCGATGCTCCCGAAACAACTGCGACGCCAGCGCCAATAGCGCGAGCACTCCGCCCTCCCCCTTGTTGTCGAAACGCAGCACAAACAACACATACTTCACCGACACGATAAGCATTACCGCCCAAAAAATAAGCGACAACACGCCGAATACGTTGGCTTCGCTCAATGGCAGCGGATGCGCACCGCCGAAAGCCTCTTTGAAAGCATACAGTGGGCTGGTTCCAATATCGCCGAATACCACACCCAGCGCGCCGAGCGACAACGCAGCCAATCGCCGGTCGTGAGCCGTGTTCCCACGCAATCCATTTTGAGTCACGAGAAGTAATGCTCCTATTGCTGCAATCCCGCAAACATACTATGACGGCCTCATGGATGCCACTGTTTGCGGTGAGTCTTTCGCAATGTGTATTGCGGGGTGAACGCAGATGGCGTAGAGATGGCATCATCGAACCGTCCGCAGCGTAAGGCCCTTGCAATTTGCACGCGATAAGGCATTATCGATTCAGACATTTATTCTGAGTTGAGTTGATGCACGCTACACTGCAACCCGTCCTGGTACTGCTGGCTACCGCTGTGCTGGTGGTGGTGGTGTTCCGCCATCTCAAGCAACCGCCACTGCTGGGTTACCTGATCGTCGGTGTGACTATCGGTCCCCACGCTTTCGGCTGGGTGAGCGAGACGCAGCAGGTGCATGATCTGGCCGAAATCGGCGTGGTGTTTCTGATGTTCAGCATCGGCCTGGAATTCAGCCTGCCCAAGCTGCGCACCATGCGCCGCACGGTACTGGGGCTGGGCTCCGCGCAGGTGGTCATTACGCTGCTCGTCGTGATGGGCGTATCGCTGCTGCTTGGCGCGTCATGGCAAGGTGCGCTGGTACTTGGCGGCGCGCTCGCGATGTCGTCCACCGCGATTCTGGCCAAGTTACTGGCGGAACGCTACGAACTGAACTCCGAACACGGCCGACAGATCATCGGTATCCTGTTGTTTCAGGATATCGCGCTGGTACCACTGCTCATTATCATTCCTGCGCTTGCTGCGCCTGCTGGCGATTTGGCGGTAAGCATCGGCTGGGCGATGTTAAAGGCAGCCGCCGTGCTGACCGTGTTGCTGGTTGTCGGACAGCGCGTGATGCGCGCGTGGTTTCACGTGGTAGCACGCGCCAAATCGTCCGAGTTGTTCGTGCTGAATGTGCTGCTGGTGACTTTGGGCGTTGCATACATCACGGAACTTGCAGGCTTGTCTCTGGCACTGGGGGCGTTCATCGCGGGCGTGCTGATCTCAGAGACGGAATACCGGTATCAGGTTGAAGAAGACATCAAGCCGTTTCGTGATGTGCTGCTCGGCTTGTTTTTTGTGACTATCGGCATGCTGCTGGATTTTCGCGTGGTGATCCAGAACGCCTGGGTAAGCGTGATTCTGGTAGCACTGGTGGTGGTAAAAACATTTTTGATATTCGGCATTGCACGGCTTTTTGGTTCATCGACCAGCGTAGCGCTGCGCACAGGCCTAGCGCTCGGCGCCTGCGGCGAGTTCGGCTTTGTCTTGCTGGCCCACGCCAATAACGCGCGTTTGATCAGCCCGGACTATCTGCAACCGGTGCTGGCGGCAATGGTACTATCGATGCTGGCGGCGCCGTTTATCATTCAGCGCAGCGAAGATATCGTGCGGCGCTTCTCTGCCAGTGAGTGGATGTTACGCTCGATGCAGCTGCATAATATCGCGGTGCAATCGATGACGGCGAATGAGCATGTGCTGATCTGCGGATATGGACGCAGCGGGCAAAACCTGACGCGTTTTCTGGAGCACGAAAAGGTCGCAGTGATCGCACTCGACATCGACCCGGAACGTATCCGCGAGGCCGCTGCCGCAGGTGAACACGTGGTATTCGGCGACGCGGCACGGCGCGAAGTGCTAACCGCTGCGGGACTGATGCGCGCGCGCGCGTTGGTCGTCACTTATTCCGACACTGCTTCGGCGCTACGCATCCTCGCTCACGTGCAGGAGCTTCGTCCCGGCCTGCCGGTGGTGGTGCGCACCCACGAAGACACTGATATCGACCAGCTCAAAGCGGCCGGCGCCGCCGAAGTCGTCGCGGAAATCATGGAAGGCAGTTTGATGCTCGCCTCAACCACGCTCATGCTGATCGGCACGCCTTTGAATCGCGTGCTGCGGCGCATACGCGAGACGCGCGAACATCGCTATCACCTGTTCCGCGGCTTTTTTCGCGGCGTGACCGACGACCGCGATGATGATGAACACGCAATGCATCCACGCCTCCATTCCGTGATGGTCAGCAAGGGAGCAGCAGCCATCGGCAAGACATTTTCAGACCTAAACCTTGCCGCGCTGCACGTTGAAGTCAGCGCGGTACGGCGGCGCAACGTGCGGACGATGGAACCGGGCCCCGATACCGTCATCGACGAAGGCGATGTGGTCGTGGTACTGGGAACGGAGGACAACGTGGCCGCTGCGGAGATGAAGTTACTACAGGGTTAGTTTTTGCGCTATCTAACGCTAACGAGCCGCGCGACCGCTTCGCACAGTTCTTCAACCGTATTCGGTTTGTAGATCAATTCGCACACACCGGCGGCAAGCGCCTTCGCGCGCAAATCGTCGGTAAGGTAACCCGACGCCATTGCAACCGGCAGATCGACGCGAATTTTTTTCAGTTCCTGCACCACGGCCAACCCGGAAATCCCCGGCATGCTGTAGTCGGTCACCACCAGATCGAATCGCATAGGATCAGCACGAACCGCTGCAAGCGCTTTCTCCGGCTCGGTATAACCACAGACGCGATAGCCCTGACGCTCCAGTAAGCGCGTCATCAGGAATACCAGCGCCTCGTCGTCATCCACGTACAAAATCTGTTTGCCTCCGCCGCCCTGCGGTCGCGGAGCATCGCCGCCGTGACCGTGCACCGCGAGTCCGCCTGGTTCGCGGATTTCCGGCGACACGGCCTCAACCGCGGGCAGGTAGAAGCGGAAGGTCGTGCCTTCGCCCGGCTTACTGTGAATCTCGATGATTCCTTCATGCCCCTGCGCGATGCCATGCACCACTGCCAGCCCCAGACCCGTGCCCTTGCCTACCGCCTTGGTCGTAAAAAACGGCTCGAATATCCGCCGCTGGGTCGCCTCGTCCATACCCATGCCATTATCGCGCACACTAAGGCACGCGTAACGGCCCGGACGCAGATTCCCAAGTGTAAGTGCAGAAGCTGCGGCATGCGTCGCACCGGTTGCATGACCGTAGTCTTCCAGTCGGACTTCCACCACACCAGGCCTCGCCTGGCCTTCGACAGCATGCCACGCATTCGTACATAAATTGATCACCACCTGCCCAATTTGAGCAGCATCAGCCATCACCAGTGGCGTATCAGGCGAAAAATCGCAACGTAGCGTGATGCCCGCAGGCTGCGTCGCACGCAACAAACGTATCGATTCTTCCACGATTGGCGACAGCGCGATGCGTTTGCGTTCCAGAACCTGCCGGCGCCCAAATGCGAGAATCTGCCGCACCAAATCCTTGGCGCGATTGCTCGCTTTAGCTATCTCGTCAAGGCTCTGCTGCGCAGGGTGGCCATGTCCGACGTCCTGACGCGCCAATTCCAGATTCCCGATGACCGCCGCCAGCGCGTTGTTAAAGTCGTGCGCAATGCCGCCCGCCAGCGTACCGAGCGCTTCCATTTTGTGCGACTCACGCAACTGCACCTCAAGTTGCTCGCGCGCAGCCTCAGCACGGCAGCGTTCGGTGATATCACGAAAAGACCATACACGCCCCACAATCGCACCGCTCAAGATCAGTGGTGACGTAAATCGCTCAAAAATCCTGCCGTCTTTAAAATTCACAATATCGGCGGCCTCGGTGTTCGAGGCGTACAGCGCCTGCACTTTTTCCAGGAATGCCTGCGGATCGACAAGCTGTTCCATGACGTAATTGAGCAATGCAGTGTCGTTTTTACTATCCAGCAACGACGGCGGAATTCGCCATAGCTCCGCAAATCGCCTATTCGTTTGGATCACCTTACCGTCGCGATCAACGGCCAGAATGCCATCGGCCGTTGCACTCAGGATGCCTTGCAGTTGACTTTCACTTCTGCGAAGTGCCATTTCAGCGCGCTTGCGCTCGGTAATATCCTGCGTGGTGCCCACGGCACGCTGCGGCTTACCTGCGGTGTCGAACTCCAGTTCCGCCTTTTGCCGAACCCAGCGAATCCGCCGTCCTACCCGGATACGGTGCTCGTTATCGAAAGGCATATCACCTTTGAGTGCTGCCTGCCAGGCGCCATGCACCGCAGTACCGTCCTCCGGATGCACGCATGCAAGATAGGAGTCGCTGCTGCCGGTAGTTCCTTTGGGCAGGCCAAAGATGCGGCAGGTCTCCGGAGACAACTGCATATTGTCGTCGGCCAGGTCGTACACCCAGCTTCCGACGTGGGCGACAGCCTGGGCGCGATTCATATCGGCTTCGATCACCTGAAGCTTGGCAGTGCGTTGCGCCAGATCACGTCCCAACTCACGAACGTCTGCAAGGCGGTCGCGATAGGAACGTACCACGTGAGAAATCAGCGCAGCTGAAAGAATGAACACGCAGCCCTGAATAATCCAGCGCATCGCCGGCGGTGTCGGCGGATAAGCGGGCAAAATTCCCCATGTCTCGCCGAGCACAAATCCCAAGGTCACCAGCGTCGTCACCACAGCAACCGCCACGGCAGCGCGCGCGCCGACCAGCCAGCCTGCCAGCACGATGGTCAGCGGGTAAATGATGATAGACGAACCAGTCACTCCGCCAAAGTAGAACGAAATAAGGGTTATGTACGCCCACACGCCCATGCCCAGCGTTGCCAGAGCGGTCTTGATCCTGCCGCACGACAACACAAGCCACGCTACTCCCGCCACCAGCACCGGTCCCATGGCAAATAAGGCCCGCTCCGTCTGCTCCGGGGCGAACAGCAAAAGTAATATCTCAAATGCGGCAACCCCCGCCACGATAACTGCGATGGAGATTTTCAAAAAAGCTATCGAGGATTCCCACAAAATCGGCTGCCCGCCGGAATCGCGGGGTCGCACGTGCCTATCGCTAAGTTGCGAGGTCATTCACGGCTCCTTGCCATCGCTGAAATCATGCGTTCCGTGGGTTCCGGACAATGCCAATCAAATGCGTCATGACGCGACTATCAAATGCACATGGGTATCGGTAAGAGGTCGGATTATCCCACGTCGTGCCCATAGCCGTCATTTCGACTCCGCACAGTGTATATTGCACACTCCGTGCCGCGACAAGGAATAACGCTATGAATCTTGACCGAGTCCCTTCCGGGAGCGATGTGCCTAATGACGTCAACGTCATCATTGAAATTCCGATGCACGCGCCGCCGATCAAGTATGAAGTCAACAAGGAAACCGGCGCGATGTTCGTCGACCGTTTCATGTGGACAGCGATGCATTACCCGTGCAACTACGGCTACATTCCGCGCACCCTGGCGGGCGACGGCGATCCAGTGGATGTGCTGGTGCTGTCACCGGTGCCGCTGATCACCGGCGTGGTGGTGCGTTGCCGCCCAGTCGGCATGCTGAAAATGGAAGACGACGCCGGCGACGACACCAAGTTGCTGGCGGTGCCCATCGATAAGTTAACGCCGTTGTATCGCGCCATCAAATCGCCGCGCGATCTTCCCGAAGCCACTACCGCACAGATCACGCATTTTTTTCAGCACTATAAAGACCTCGAGCCCGGCAAATGGGTCAAAGTCATTGGCTGGATGGACGCGCCTGCCGCCAAAAAAGAAATCCTCTCCGGCATCAAACGCTATCAGGGCGCGAAGAAAAAACCGAAGTTTTGATCAATGCGATATATTATTTAACTATCTGTTTTAAAATGATAATTTGTATAGTATCCGATAGCCACGATCACGCAGACCTGCTGGCTGCCGCTGTTGAAGCCGCGCAGGCGCAAGGGGCGCAGGCCATCATTCACTGCGGCGACATCATCGGCGCCAACACGCTGCGCGGCCTGCAACGCTTTGGTCTGCCGGTGCATGCGGTTCACGGCAACAATCTCGGCGACTTCATGGCGCTGACGCGTCTGACGGCAAAACCGGACAGCGTTGTGCGTTACTACGGCGACCACGCTGATTTTGAACTCGCAGGCAAACGCATTTTTGTGACACATTACCCGCACATCGCACGCGGCATGGCCTGCACCGGCGACTACGATCTGGTGTGCTGCGGTCACAGTCACAAAGCGCTGATCGAGCGCATCGGCAACGTTCGCGGCGGCAACACATTGATGATCAATCCGGGCACCGTTGCCGGTATCAGCGCGCCGCCCACGTACGCCATCGGCGATCTTCGTAGCGGCGAATTTCAAATTGCCTGAAAAAACGCCGCGAGCCAAAGCGGCTCGCGGCGTCATAAAACGGCCCGACGGAGTAAATCAGTCTGCGGCAACCAATAGCGCCGCTATCGCAGCGCCAAGACCCGCCGGCACGCCATATTTCTCCAGCTTCGATATTTGCGCACCGGCAATCACCTCCACCGGCACACGCGCGATTTCCAGCACGCGGCTGGTCACCGAATCCTGTATCAGCCGTGTCAGTGAATTCTTGCGTGCCGTACCCATCACAATCTGATCGACACGCAACCGTTGCGCGGTGCGGTCAATGGTGTCGGCTTTTTCGCCGAGTTCGATATGCGACGCATGGGGAACGCTGTGCTTGTTAAGCAAAGCCTGCGCGGGCTTGAGCGCGCGCTCTGCCATCTCGCGATGGTAGGACTCGCGATTTTTCCTGCTCGTGAATTGCGACACATGACGCGAAAACGGCGCGCGCACGTGCAGCAGATGCACTTCCAGATTTGAGTTTGCCATAAACCGATTCACCACATGCCGCACTGCCTGCAGTGCATTCTCGGAACCGTCCACCGGAATCAATACTTTCAACATGGCGCTTTCTCCTTTGATTAGAACCGGGTTGGCTTGAATACCGGATGCCGGAATTTCCGCCAAATCAACAATATGTGCTGCCACCTGATCACGCACCTTGACACGATTGGCACGAAATCCCGCGAACAACACGCCGCTTACCGCCACTGCATACACCATCCAAATCAGATTCCCTGCCGCCGCAACCGATTCCTTGACCAACGGCTCGCTCGTCATCATCTTCACGCCCGTCCATACCAGCACGCCGGCACCAATGTAAACAATAGCGGGATACTTCTGCACGTATTTAAGAATGAGTTGGCTACCCCAGATCACGATCGGAATACTGATCAGCAAGCCCATTACCACCAGCAGGATGCTGCCGTTGGCCGCCCCGGCGACCGCCAGCACGTTATCCAGGCCCATCACCGCATCGGCGATGACAATAGTCCTCATCGCGCCCCAAAAATTGCTGGCCGAATTGACTTTGTGTGCGTCGCCATTGTCCGGATTGATCAGTAGCTTGTAGGCAATCCACAGCAGCAAGGCGCCACCCACCAACAGCAACCCCGGAATTTTGAGCAGCCACACCACGACCACCGTCATCGCGGTACGCACCACAATGGCGCCAACCGTTCCCCACGCAACCGCTTTGTTTCGCAGATGCGGCGGCAGATTGCGGGCAGCAAGTGCTATGACAATAGCGTTGTCGCCAGCGAGCACAAGGTCGATAACCACAATGGCCAGCAGCGCCGAGAAAAATTCCGCTGAGAAAAATTCCATATCCATATCTCCGTTTGCAGTAAATTCTGTTATGAAAGAATCCCTGCCTGACGCAAACGGAAACAAGACCCGCCGCGCCCGGCTAAGGTCTCGCTCGCAACCAGAAACCATCCAGCGTTTCTGGTCACCAACAGGACCGGGGCAAAAATCCAAGCCCGTATTGACGACCCTGTTGCTTCGGAGCTACTCCCCTCATTGAGGATTTACCCGCCGCACCGTGCTGCTGAAACCTGATGCGACGGGCGGAGTATGGCGACGATGGCAACACAATGGAAATGAATATTTGTAATATAACTATTTGTTTTTATTAATAAATAGTTAAATAAAGAATAGATGGCATTATAAAACTTGATGCATCAACAAACACAATAGTGTGCATTGCCATTCTTCAATGATCCCGCGCTTGACGCTGCGGATTTCCGATGACACACTGCTCCCGCGTTGGAAGTTCAACGCACCCTCCAAAGGGGAGTAGCTATCTCAGCCAGTGCATCGGCTGCGACCGCTGAGCCGTCATTACGGGAGCTTTGTCGTTCAAGTTCCCCGGCCCAGCAGGCAACCGCTCATCGGCGTTGTCAGCGAGACCTTTGCCCAGACAGGCAAGGTCTTTTTTTGCGGCCTTCAACCTGTCCGAGGTGAAGGCCGTTGTGCTTTTGGGCACAGCGAATGACAACGTACGCATCATTTACTGCGAGAGGATTGCCATGCCCCAAAGCAACATACGACGCTATCTGCGCCACGGAACGCTCCCGCAATTGAGCGTGTTTGAAGCCGTCACCCGACTCGGCAGTTTTACCCGCGCCGCGGAGGAGTTGTATATGGCTCAACCCACTGTGTCGGTGCAGATCAAAAAACTCACCGAGACCATCGGCCTGCCCGTTCTGGAACAGGTCGGCAAAAGCGTGCGCCTGACACCGGTCGGCAGAGAGTTGCAGGCAGCTTGCAGCGAAATCTTTAGCACGATGGCACGCTTCGAACAAAAGGTTGCCGACATGCGCGGCATGCAAACAGGCTCGCTGCACATCGCCACCAGCACGGTAGCGAAATATTTCGCCACGCGCAGCCTCGCAAGTTTTCTCAAAGTGCATCCTGGCATCGACGCCAAAATGCACGTCGGTCACCGCCAATCGCTGCTGCATCGCATTGCCGATAACACCGACGACTTGTATCTGATGATGAACCCGCCAAGCGGCGACGAAGTGGTCAGCCTGCGCCTGCTGCCGAACCCTATCACGGTGTTCGCACACGCGGATCATCCGCTTGCCGGCGAGAAAAATATTCCGTTCTCGCGGCTCGCGCAGGAACCGCTGCTGGTGCGCGAACCTGGCTCAGGCACGCGCATGACCACTGACCGTTTATTCCGCGAGCGCGGCCTTGCGCCCAGCATACGCATGGAACTGGGCAGCAATGAAGCGATCCGCGAATCGATCCGCTCCGGTCTAGGCATTTCGATTCTGTCTCGACATGCCATTGGCGACGAAGTGGAGTCCGGCCTGGTGACCCTGGACGTCGAAGGATTTCCGGTGGAATCTTACTGGCATGTGGTATATCCGGTCGGCAAGCAACTGTCGTTCGTCGCGCAAACCTTTCTTGATTTTGTGCGCAAAGAGACGCAACGACTGGTACCCGCGCACGCCTGATCAATTCATCGCGGCGGCACGGCGGCCGAGTCGGGTAGAATTTGCACTTTCTGCCTGCGACGGCTATCAAGGAATTCTGATGGATGAAACAGCGGCATGACTACGGGGGCTGACAGTGGCACTTCGCCTATCGCCGTTTTTTTCAGACGCGTCTCCCCCTTGCCTTACGGGAGCCCATCGATTGTGATCGGCATTTGGCGATGCTGAGCTATCGAATCACACCTGCGGTGTACGGCAGCACGGCGAGCGCAGTGGACGGCATCACCAGCGCCAACGTCACGATCGGACCGGAACAGATTCGGGACGGTTTGATCATCGTACCGTCGGCGGCATGTCATAGCGACGGCCGGTCGCGCTTCAAACTGGCAGTCCCGCGCAACGCGACACGGGATGTGAGCGCACGGCTGCTCATGGCTTACGAGCAAAATTACTACGGGTTTGAAGCGCCTTACCGCATGTTCCTTGAGGCGCACCTCGAGCCCGGGGACGTGTTCATCGACGTCGGCGCGCACTGGGGAACCTATTCGCTCGACGTTGCTACGCTTGCGCTGGCGGACCTTTCCATACTCGCGTGCGAACCGGTGCAGGCCAATGCGCGCATGCTGCGCGGCATGCTCAAAATGAATCACGTTGACGCGCAAGTCGAAGTCATCCCGCTGGCAATCTCCGATTTCGAAGGCGAGGCTGCCATGGCAGCGGGCAACTCCATGACCTGGCACCTCGCCCCGCCGGCAACACGCGTGCCGGGTGATACCACCGTGCGCGTCACCACGATAGACACGCTGCTGCGCGCCCGCCCGGCGTTGCGTGGCCGGCGAATGTTTTTCAAAATTGATGTGGAAGGCGCTGAATGGGCCGCATTGCAGGGTGCGCGTGAAACCGTCGCACGAGAACAGATAGCAGCAATTATTCTCGAGTACCACCCCGGACGCGGCGATCTCGCGCAACTGCACAAGGCGATTGCATTCCTGCGGCAGCACGGCTTCCAACTGATGCGCTTTCCGCATCATCACATGGGTGGGGCATTAATCGATTTTGCACCCGACGACACCGTGTGCAACGTGATCGCTGTAAATCCGGTTTTGCGGCCACTGCCCGCCTACACCAGCGCGTACCGTGGTTTTGCGCCGCTGCCACCACCGTATTATTACGAATTCGACGACGCACAACGTGTCCGGCGCAACGCTATCCTGCGCGAATGGCACGCCTCGGATGGCGCCCGCTGGAGCGATTCGCGCAACGCAGCAGCAGGTGATGTACGGCGTGCTGCGTTAGCCGCGGCGCATGCTGAATCAGCCGAGCGCGTGCTCGATCTGGGTTGCGGTAGCTGCGCACTGAAGCGCGCCCTTCCCTCAAACTGCGCATATCAAGGGCTCGATCTGATACAGCGCGACGACACGACCATTGTGGCAGATCTGAACCGTGCCCTGCCGCAAGCTATAGCGGCGGATCACGTAGTTGCCAGTCATATACTCGAACATCTGCATGAACCCGCCGCGGTATTAGGCTGGTGCGCGGCATTCGCCGCAAAATTGACTTGCCTGCATCGCACTGACAGTCGTGGATCCGGCGAGCCAGGCGTAGCACTAGCAGGACTGTTAAACGCCAGCGGGTGGCAGGTGGTGACGTCTGTGCATCATGGCGCCGACATGATTTTCCATTGCGTTTCTCGCCGATAGCTTCTTCTATCACCAGATAAATTTCTTGTACAGGCAAGCAGCCATAGCGTCACGCGTCAGTGACGCGAGTCGGGTAGAATTTGATGGTTAAATCTTGACGGCTCGACGCGGTATAGATAGCCAGGTGATTCGCGCAAAGAAACTCGAGGACATTGCTGTTAAAGTGGTGCCGTTAAAAACGGTAACTTCGTCCGGCGCCGTATCCGCGATAGGAGATGTCATGAAACGTCATTTGATCGCTGCACTCGCCGCACTCTCACCGCTGTTGGCATACGCTGGCGGCTCCAACTACGGCGTCGCCCCTGGAACCATCGCCAATCCCAGCGGCAAGGTAAGCGAATGGCCGGTGCCCACGCCGCGCTTCGCGCGCGACCCGGCGATTGCCCCCGACGGCAGCATTTTCATCACGGTAATGAGCGGCAATAAAATTGCTCGCTTCGATCCCAAAACACAAACATTCAAAGAATGGGACATGCCCTCCGGCCACCGGCCGCACGGCCTGCTGGTCGATAAACAGGGCATGGTGTGGACCACGGGCAACGGCAACGGCACTATCGGCAAACTGGATCCGGCCAGCGGCAAGATCGAAGAATTTAAAACGCCTTCCGGGCGCGGTGGCCCTCACACACTGGTAATCACCGACGATCAAAGTACGATCTGGTTCACCATGCAAAGCGGCGACAAGGTGGCGAGCCTCGACACCAAATCCGGCGCGATCAAGGAGTATCCCTCTTCGGGCGGCCCGTACGGGTTGTCGATCGACAAAGCCGGCAACATCTGGTTTTGCCGCATGGGCGACAACAAGATGGGCAAGCTCGATCCTAAAACCGGGCAGATGAGCGAAGTGGACATGGGCCGCGGTTCGCGTCCGCGCAGAGTCGCGACCGCACCCGACGGCATGCTGTGGGTTGCCAACTACGGCAACGGCAAACTCGCAAAGCTTGATCCCACCGTGATGAAAGTCGTAAAGGAATATCAGTTACCGGGCGGCGATGCCGGCGCGTATGCTGTCAACACCGACGGTGCCGGCATCGTGTGGATTAATGAAATTAATCTCGACACCGTGGTGCGCTTCGATCCGAAAACCGAGCAAATGCGCGTGGTGAAGCTGCCTTCAACCGGCGTCGGTATCCGCAAGATGGTGGTCGATGCACAAGGCAAGCTGTGGTACATGGGCAGCCACAATGGCCGCCTCGGGGTTATTGAATAATACCAATAAAAACATATACTTATGGAATATACATACTGGCTGCTCATTGTTGCTGCGGTGATCGTATTCGCCAACCTGATAACGTGGTTGATCCGGAGAAATGCCGCCCCCAAGACCTTCACCGGCAACGTCGATAGCGGCGGTCAGACCGAGGCGCCATCTGACCGCAGCAGCTCCAATATCGCACCCGGCAATGCGGAAGAAGCCGTGCGCGCGCTGCTGAATTCCGGACACAAAATCGACGCCATCAAACGTGTGCGTGAACAGACGGGACTGGGATTGAAAGAAGCGAAAGATCTGGTTGACGCGATGGAACAGGGCGCGCCCGTTACCCTCCATGCTCATGCGTCTTCATCCGCGTTTCATGGGGACCTGGACAGCGAAGCACGCAAGCTCGCAACCGCTGGCCATAAACTGGAAGCCATCAAACTGGTACGCGAACAGAAAAACCTTGGCCTTAAAGAGGCCAAGGATTATGTCGAACGCCTGTAACGACTACTTCGCTCCGAGCGTCAGCATCAACTGATTCAGGCGCTTCACAAATCCCGCTGGATCTTCGAGCTGCCCACCTTCGGCCAGCAGCGATTGATCGAACAGCACCTTCGCCAGATCATCAAAGCGCGTTTCGTCGGATTCATCTTTCAAACGCTGCACCAGCGGATGATGCGGGTTGATTTCGAGGATGGGTTTCGACGCAGGCACGTTCTGGCCAGCGGATTTGAGCAGGCGCTGGAAATTCGCACCCATGTCGTATTCATC
>JBEBHE010000371.1:0-4110 GCA_040081205.1 Burkholderiales bacterium
CGGCGGACCGGACGCGATGGCGCGCATCCTCGGGCAAAAGTTCACCGAAGCATGGGGCCAGCAAATCGTGGTTGAAGAACGCGGCGGTGGCGGCGGCATACTGTCGGCGGAACTGGTGTCGCGCGCCACGCCCGACGGCTACACCCTGCTGCTGGCGACCGGCACGCACACCATCAGCCCTAACTATTTCAAAACGTCATACAACATGGAACGTGATTTCGCACCGGTGACGCTGCTTGGCACGATTACCTTTATTCTCAGCGTTCATCCATCGCTGCCGGTGAAATCGGTTGACGAGTTGCTGGCGCTGGCAAAAGCCAAGCCGGGTGAAATCAATTATACGTCCGGCGGCACGGGCTCACCGGCACACATCATCACTGAATTGTTACGCCTGAAAACGGGCGTCAACGTAGTGCACGTGCCCTACAAAACGGTCGGTCAGGCGGTGATCGGACTGCTCGGCAATCAGGCGCAATTCATGTTCGTGGTGAGTCCGGCGTCGGTGCCGCAGATCAAAGCCGGCAGGCTGCGCGGATTGGCGGTGACCACGCTCAAACGATCGCCCGCATTGCCGGAACTGCCAACGATGCTTGAAGCGGGCGTGGCAGATTTTGAAGCCATGGCATGGAACGGCATGCTGGTGCCGGCAAAAACGCCGCGTGACATTATCAACAAGCTCCACGCCGAATCGGCAAATAGCCTGAAGCTGCCTGACGTGCAGGAAAAAATCGCCGCGCTGGGCTTTGATGCCGTGGGCAATACGCCGCAGGTATTCGCGGGGTTTCTTAAATCGGAACTCGATAAATGGGCGCGTGTGGCCAAGGCCACCGGCGCGAAAGCGGAGTAACCGGGATGTTCAAACTGCAAGTACAGGATGACGACCACGATGCGCGCGTGTGGCACGATGTCCGCGGCGCGAACGGCGAATTATTCACCTTCGAGAAGGAAGCCGATGCGCGGGCGAAGCTGGAAGAACTGTTTCCGGTGCTGGTGAAAATGGAGCGCTACGCCGGCCCCAAGCGCACGCGCGTGATCAACATCATTACCGACGAAGACGACTGGCCGAAGTAATATAGCGTGCGGCTCCAGGGAGCACTGGAGCCGCACGCCAAATTTACACCAGCATCCCCGGATTCTTCATGTACCGGTTCTTGATCGCGTCGGCGGCCCAGTAGGCGAGCGCACCCACCGGCCCGGTCGGGTTGTAAGCGGCGTTATGCGGGAACACATTCGCGCCCATCACGAAAAGATTGTGGCAATCCCAGCTTTGCAGGTACTTGTTGACCACGCTGGTAGCCGGGCTGGCGCCCATGATGGTGCCGCCGGTGTTGTGCGTGCTTTGATACGGCACCACGGTCCAGCTGGTGCGCACGCTCGCGGGATTAAACGACGTCGGATTCATCGATTTCGCAATGTCGTTGATCACCTGCGCGACATGCTTGCCCATCTTGTGCTCGTTTTCCTTGTAGTCGAAAGTCATGCGCATCAGCGGCTGCCCAAACGCGTTTTTGTACGTCGGGTCAAGATCATAGTAGTTATAGCGGTTCGCCATCACGCTGCCGCTGGAACCGATGCTCATGGCACTGTTGTACCACTTGGCAGTTGCTGATTTCCACGCTTTCCCCCACGGCGGCGTGCCGCCGGGCACGGGACGATAAGCGATGGGCCGGCCGTTGGTCATCCCGCCGGACAACGTGGCGCCGCCGACATAGCCGTACTTTGCGCGATCGAATTCCCAATTTGCATGAAAGTCATCGGCAACCATGCTGAGTCCGCCGGTGGACATGAACGGATTAAAGTGACGGCCCTCGAAAAAGAGCGTCGCACCGGCGCCGGTCTGATAGCAATAGTTCTTGCCCACCAGTCCGGTCTGCGTCTGTGGATCGTACGGCTTGCCAATTTGCGACAGCAGCATCAGATGCACGTTGTTGATCGCATAGGCGCACAACACCACCATGCCCGCGGGCTGCTCGAATTCCTCACCGTTCAGCGTATTGGTGTACGTAACGCCGGTGACACGCTTGCCGGTCGAATCTTTCAGCACCTTGGTCACCCACATATTCGTGCGCAGCTCAAAATTCGGATTACGCATGGCGATCGGAATCACCGTGAAATGCGGGCTGCCCTTGGCATTCGATTCGCAACCATAGCGTTCGCAGAACCCGCAGTACTCGCACGCGCCGAAGCGGGCGCCGTCGGGATTCACATAGGCGCGTGATGCGTTGGCCGTGGGACGGGGAAACGGGTGATAGCCGTTGTTCTTCGCGGCCGATTCGAACAAATCGCAGGCCAGGCTCGGTTTTAACGGCGGCAGCGGATAATCGCGCGCGCGCGGCGCCTCGAACGGATTGCCGCCTTGTTGTATCGCGCCCTTGACGTTGCCGGCTCTGCCAGAAATGCCCGCGACATATTCAAACTTGTCGTAATACGGTTCGAGTTCCGCGTAGGTGATGCCCCAATCCTGCACCGTCATGTCGGCGGGAATGTAATTTTTGCCGTAGCGCGCTTCGTAGAGCGAACGCACTTTGAATTCGTTATCAGACCAGCGCCACGTGTGGCCGTTCCAGTGAGCGCCCGCGCCGCCCACGCCCTGTCCGGGCAGGAACGAGCCTAAACGCCGCATCGGCAGCGCTTCTTGCGACGGATTGTTGCGTATGGTGAGCGTGTCAACGGCGGCGTTTTGCATCAAATCGTTGCGCGCGCCGTAACGCAATTCATCACGAACGCGCGGCAACGAAAAATCCTCCGCCGTAGTTCGCATCTCGCCACGTTCGAGTGCCAACACTTTCATGCCGGCTTCGCTTAACTCTTTGGCCAGGATGCCGCCGGTCCAGCCTAATCCGATCAGCACCACATCGACTTCTTTCAGTTTGGTGGTCACCTTGTTCTCCTGAAATCGCCGCCGAACAGCATCAGTAAAATGTCAATAAAAACAAATACTTATATCGATTCTAACACACTACTTCATGGCATTTAACAAATAGGCCATCAGATCCGCGCGGCTTTTCGCATCGGGCATGCCGGAGTACGGCATGCGATTGCCGGGCACGGCCTTCTGCGGATCCGCCACAAAGTCGCTAAGCGAATCGCGCGTCCAGGTGATGCCGCTGCGTTTCATGGCAGGTGAATAGCGAAATTCGGTTCCTTCGCCCGCCTTGCGGCCTGCCACGCCGTAAAGCGAGGGACCGATGGTGTCGGTCGCGGCACGATCAGGCGAGTGACACGCCGCGCACTCCTCGAAGAGTTTCTGCCCACGATTCGCGTCCTGCGCCAATGCAACACCCACAGCACACAGCGTTAACGCAACGCATCCTTGCAGCATATTTTTTATCGTCATGCGGACACCAGTTGAGTGGGATTTTTGAGGTAGCGATTCTTGATCGCGTCCGCTGTCCAGTACGACAGCGCACCCACCAGGCCTGTGGGCTGATACGCAGCATTGTGTGGAAAGACGTTCGCGCCGACTACAAACAGATTGTGGCAATCCCAGCTTTGCAGATATTTGTTGACCGCACTGTTGCCGGGATTGGTGCCCATGATGGTGCCGCCGGTATTGTGCGTACTCTGGTACGGCGTCACCGTCCAGCTTACACGCGACGTAGCGTTGCTCATGCGCGTGGGATTCATCGACTTGGCAATGGCGTTGACGGTGTTGGCGGCATGCTGGCCCATCCGGCGTTCGTTGTCCTTGTAGTCGAAGGTCATGCGCATCAACGGCAAGCCGAACGCATTTTTGTAAGTCGGGTCGAGATCAAAATAGTTGTAGCGGTTCGACATCACACTGCCGCTCGAACCAATGTTCATTGCGGTTTGATACCACTTCGCGGTAGCGGCTTTCCACTCCTTGCCCCACGCGGGCGTGCCTGGCGGCACCGGCCGATAGCCTATAGGCAGCGCCGTATTGAATCCAGCCGCAATGTTGTAGCCGCCCAGCGCATTGACCGGGCCGCGGTCGAAATCCCAGTTGCCGTTGAAATCATCAATAAGATCGCTCGAACCGCCGGCCGCCATGAACGGATTGAAATTCTTGCCTTCAAAAAACAACCTCGCACCAACGCCGTTTTGGTAAGAATAGTTTTTGCCGATCACGCCTTTCTGGCTCACCGGATC
>JBEBHE010000372.1:0-4087 GCA_040081205.1 Burkholderiales bacterium
CACTGACGGATTCTTCGAACGTAAAACCGTACTGAAAACCGGAGCAGCCGCCGCCAGACACGAAGACCCGCAGCTTGAGATCAGGATTGCCTTCTTCCTCGATCAGGCTCTTGACCTTGTTCGCCGCGTTGTCGGTAAAAACCAGCGGATTGGGCATTTGTTCGATCATCGCATCCATACGGAAATCCTCTTTTTACAACTACTTACCAATATGAGGTCACTCTAATGCAAATACAAGCGCGTGTCACTCAGCGGTCGCTGATTTAAATTTAACCACTTTGTCAGACTGGCTATCCACCCCGTACACCAGCCGGCCCTGCACTACCGCGCCCATTTGCATTTCCAACTTCTGATAATGAACATCGCCCGTGATGCTGGCTTTGGGTTGCAGCTCTAACGTTTGATCAGCGTGGATCGGGCCTTTCACCTGTCCGTTGACCATGACGTGATGCACGCGAATTTCGCCTTCGACTTCGGCCTGCTCGGAGATCACCAACATGCCGGACTGGTCGCCGGACGATATGATGTTGCCACGCACATGACCGTCAATGCGCAGGCCGCCGGAAAAACTGATGTTGCCCTCAATCACGGTTCCAGCACCAATCAGGGTATCGATACGGCTTTGCGGCTTTTTGCTGTCTTTTCCAAACATGGCCCCTCCTATGAAATGTTCACAGATTGCGTAAGTTTAGGCGTACGCGCACCATTTTGGTATACCCGCACCTGAATGTTCTTGACGACTGTGCCCGCCGCAACCCTGAAAGTGCCCTCGACACGCTGAAACGACTTGAAATTGAGCTGAAATTGCTGTGATTTGGCGTCATTTTCCGACGGTAGGGTCAGCACGACTTTTTGCGCACCCTGCTGTGCATTGATGACCAGTTGAATGTGTCCCTGAAAATCCCCCGGCCGTTGCCCGCCCTGCACCAGTAACATGCGATAGCGGAATTCTCCCGGCATCGCATCCGGTTCGAGTTTGAAACGATTGATGGCAACCGCATCATCCTTGCCCGGTACGGGCAACAATGACTGGAAGAAAGCCAGATCGTCCTTCAGTGCCGCATTCTCCGACGCCAACGATTTGACTTGCTTGGTGAGATCACCATATGTCGCGCTTTCAATTTTGCGCTGGCTTTCGGAAATCGCCAGCGCTTTGCGCACGTCGGCAAGGTCGGTTTCCTGTTTGGCAGTGAGTTCATTCAACCGCTTCATTTCACCTTCGATTTCGCTTTTGCGAAAGCCGGCGAATTCACTGCCAAAATGATAGGTTGCCCAACTCGCGCCGAGGATTGCCGCACCTACGCCCAACAGCAGCACCCAGCGCATGTACCACGGCACATGCGTGGTCACCGCCACACGCGGCGCCCCCACGCCAAAGCGATTCTTGAGCCATCTCAACCCGGCTTTCAATGCATCGCCTCTATGGTTTCGTTCAGGGCAGCAGCGCGACCTGCCGCAAACCCGTGGTTTCAGGAAAACCAAACATGATATTCATGTTCTGCACGGCCTGACCGGCGGCACCCTTCACCAGATTGTCGATCACCGATAGCACCACAGCAGTATCTCCGCCTTGCGGTTTATGCACGGCGATGCGGCACATGTTCGCCCCTCGCACCGAACGCGTGTCCGGGTGCGAGCCTGCGGGCAGCACATCGACAAACGGCTCGTTGGCGTAACGCTTTTCGTACAATGACTGCAAATCCATGTCCTTTGTGAGTCTTGCGTACAGCGTTGCATGTATGCCGCGAATCATCGGTGTGAGATGTGGCGTAAAAATCAATTTCACTGCCTTGCCGGCCATCTGCGTAAGTCCCTGCGCAATTTCGGGCAAATGGCGATGGCCCGGCACACCGTAGGCCTTGAAGTTATCGGACGCCTCTGCAAGCAGCGTATGAACTTCCGCCTTGCGACCCGCGCCCGACACGCCGGATTTGGCATCCGCGATCAAATGTTGGATATCCACCACACCCGCTTCGACCAGCGGCAGGAAGCCAAGTTGCACCGACGTCGGATAACAGCCGGGATTTGCGACAATTCGCGCACCTGCGATTTGGGCTCGATTAACTTCCGGCAGGCCGTACACTGCCTCGGCCACCAGCTCCGGGCAGACGTGCTTCATCTTGTACCACTGTTCCCACAGCGGGATATCTTTAATGCGGAAATCCGCCGCCACATCGATCACACGCACGCCTGCCTTGACCAGCGCCGGCGTGTCTTTCATCGCAATGCCATTGGGCGTAGCGAAGAAAACCAGATCACACTGGTCCAGTGCCGCAGCCGCAGGCTCCACAAATTTAAGATCGATCCAGCCGCGCAGATTAGGAAACATGTCGGCGACCGGCATGCCGGCTTCCGAGCGCGACGTTATTGCAGTGAGTTTGGCATTAGGATGCTGCGCGAGAAGGCGCAACAGCTCCACACCGGTGTACCCGGTGCCGCCGACGATGCCAATGCTGATGATTTTCTGCGTCATGGTTGTCTCCAGTACTGCCATGCTTGCACAAAAAACGTCCGATTCAAAAACAACGCCGCCAGTGAACGGTAATCGTCTTTAAAAAACAAAGCCGCCCAGTGAGGCGGCCTTGTCGCGTACAACGTGGGACAGCGATTACCGCTTGGAGAACTGCTTGCGGCGGCGCGCTTTGCGCAGACCGACTTTTTTACGCTCGACTTCTCGTGCATCACGCGTAACGAGGCCCGCTTTTTTAAGCGGCGGCTTCAACGCAGCATCGTAATCGATCAATGCGCGGGTGATGCCATGACGCACGGCCCCGGCTTGACCAGACTCGCCGCCGCCGATGACGTTGACGCGGATATCGAAACGCTCAAGATTTTCGGTCAACACCAGCGGCTGCCGCACGATCATGCGCCCGGTTTCACGCGAGAAAAACTGATCCACCGGCTTGCCGTTGACGACGATGTCGCCTTTGCCGGGTTTCAGGAAAACGCGCGCAACAGCACTCTTGCGGCGTCCGGTTCCATAGTTGTTTTGAACTGCCATGTAATTTTGCCTCGATTATTACGCGATTTTACGCGATCAAAACTGCAATTGTTTGGGTTGCTGCGCGGTATGCGGATGCGCTTCGCCCACATACGATTTCATTTTTTTCAGCATCGCGTAACCCAACGGGCCTTTGGGCAGCATGCCTTTGACAGCCTTTTCGAGAACACGGCTGGGATGATCGGCCTGCATGTCTTCAAAGTTGGTGGTGTAGATGCCGCCCGGATACCCGCTGTGGCGGTGGTAGAGCTTGCCTTTGGCTTTGTTGCCGGTGACCCGCAGCTTGTCCACATTGACCACGACGATATAATCGCCGGTATCGACGTGCGGGGTAAATTCAGGCTTGTGTTTGCCGCGCAAACGATGTGCTATTTCGGCGGCCAGTCGACCCAGTACCTTGCCGGCAGCGTCAACAACGAACCAATCGTGCTGAACCGTTTCTGCCTTGGCGTTAAAAGTTTTCATCGGAATTCCGTTTCTTCTGTGCGATTTTTACTGCGACACCTGTTACGAACCTTGACCGGACTTAGCCGAGCCAAGGGAACCGCGAATTCTATTTGAAATCAGTACCCTGTGTCAAACTAAGCGGGTACTCACTTTTGCAAGCGCTTGTAGCAACTTACCGCACCTCCCTCATAAAATAATTCATTTAAAAACAAATAGTTAATGTCATCCTGGGTTATTACAAATACCATCGCGGCGTGGCTGCTGCCCCCCGGTTGTCTGCTGCTTTTGGCGGGATGGGGTCTATTGCGCCTGCGCAAACACCCGCGGTCCGGAAAAGTCCTGGTGACGCTCGCGCTGCTCAGCCTGTGGATACTGTCCATGCCGTGGGTGGCACGCGGGTTGTTGGGCGCTTTGGAGCCCTTCCCCTCAGATCCGATGCAAGCGCCGCCCGCTCAAGCCATCGTTGTGTTGGGCGGCGGTAAATACCATGCGCCGCCCGAATATCACGGCACTGACACCGTTAACGGCGCCGCGCTGGTTCGCCTGCGCTACGCCGCATACCTGCATCGCATGAGCGGCAAGCCGATATTGGTTAGCGGCGGCAGTCCGGAAGGCAGTCCGGTATCCGAAGCGCACGCT
>JBEBHE010000083.1:0-15335 GCA_040081205.1 Burkholderiales bacterium
TCCCCAACATTGTTTGTATCAAGGCCGAGTCGGGCATGCCCACGCCGTCGGGTTTTGTGCAGGCGTGGCGCGATCACTCGAAAGAAGTGGTGATTACCTGTCCGGTGGAAGGCGATGCGCTGCCATTGGCGGGTTTGGTGCCGATGCAATTTACCGGCACCAGCAATACCGAATTTTATGGCCCGATGATTCCCAAAATGTTCAAGCTGGTGGCCGACGGAAAATTTGACGAGATGATGGAGCTGTACTGGAAAATTCACCCCGCGCGCATGACGGCGTCGGCGGTGCATAGTTCATACCGCGCTGGGGCAGGTATCATTCACCGCATGATGTGGAAGTATCAGGCGTGGTTGTCGGGCTTTAATGGCGGGCCGATGCGCCAGCCGGTGATGAAAATCCGCGACGTGCACATGAAGCAATTGCGCGAAGCGCTGAAGCGCTGCGGTCTGCCGACGCCGACGGAATCCGACGCCGAGTTTTTTGTTGGGCGCAATCCAGAATAAAACCGAGGAGCGTTTATGAACTACAAAAAATCCGAATCCAAAGAAGCGTCGCGTGCCCAGTTTCGAGGCGTATGGGCGGCGATTACTACGCCCTTCACTGCCGACTACAAAGTCGATGAAGCCGGGCTGCGCCGCAATATGCGCTACTTTACCGATGGGCTGAAAATCGACGGTATTTTCTGCACGGGTACTATGGGCGAATTCTGGTCGATGACCAAGGAGGAGCGCAATCGCGTGGTGGAAATCGTGGTGGAGGAAGCACGCGGCAAGTGCAAGGTGATCGCGCATACCGGCCACCACTCGCCGAATGAAACCATCGACCTCACGCTGCACGCACAGCGCGTCGGCGCGGATTTCGCGATTGTCATCAACCCTTACTATCCGGTGGTGGGCGAAGACCGCATCTATGAATGGTTCGAATACGTCGCCGCGCGGGTCGATATCGGTTTGTGGATGTTCGATACGCCGTTCTCGGGCGTGTCGTTATCGCCGGAACTCACCGCGCGCATCGCAAAGATTGAAAACATTTGTGGTTTGAAATGCTCGCGCCCGTTGGACCATTACGCCAAAGTGCAAAAGCTCGTCGGCGACAGCATCGTGATGAGTCATCCCGGCGAAAGCCTGTGGCTTAAACTCATGCGTGACTATGGCGCGAAGGTGCATATGTCGTCCGCAGCGCCGTTTCTGGTGCAGACGCCGGATTCGCCGGGTATGCGTGAATACACCGGGCTTGGCTTGAGCGGCAAATTCGCCGAAGCGGAAAAAATATTCCATGCGATGGAGCCGGCGCGCGAAGTGCACGAAAAATGGATGCGCGATCCGTGGCTCAAGAACGAAATCATTCCTATCGCCAATCTCAAGGCGTGGTGCGAAATGCTGGGGCTGGCCGGCGGGCCGGTGCGTCCGCCGTTGCGGCAGATTGCGGATGCCGAGCGCGCAGAGATGCGTGCTGATCTGGAGCGTGTGGGATTGCTATCGCCAAACAAAGCGGCTCGCGCGGCGTAAATGGCGATGAAACCTATTGTTGCGGTTGCCGGTGTTGCGATGCTGGGCGCGGCACTGCTGCCTGCCGGCGCCCAGACTTACCCTGTCAAACCCATACGCTTTATCGTGCCGTGGACGCCCGGCAGCGGCACGGACCTGATGGCGCGCATGCTGGCGCAACGGTTGAACGAGCCGCTCGGTCAGCAGGTGGTGGTTGATAACCGCGGCGGCGCCGGCGCGATCATCGGTACGGAGGCGGCTGCAAAGTCGTTGCCCGATGGCTATACCATTTACGTGGGCGGCTCGGTGTCGATGGCGGTGAGTCCGGCGCTTTACAAAAAGGTCGCCTACGATCCGGTGAAGGATTTCGCGCCCGTGTCTCTGGTGTCAAAGTTCTTTAATGCCGTGGCGCTACATCCATCCGTACCGGCGAAATCGGTTAAGGAATTGATTGCGCTGTCGAAAGCAAAACCGGGCGAACTCCTGTTTGCGTCGGCAGGCAACGGTTCGACCAGCCATTTATCCGGCGAGTTGTTCATGAACATGACCGGCGTGAAGTGGGTGCATGTGCCCTACAAAGGCGGTGGGCAGTCGATCACCGGCGTGTTGTCGGGTGAGGCGCACATGATGCTGGCGCCGATTTCCACCGCGGCGCCGCATGGCAAAACCGGACGCATGCGGGTGATTGCGGTAACGAGTGCCAAGCGTGTTGCGTCGTTGTCCGAGATTCCAACGGTAAGCGAAGCGGGCGTTCCGGGATTCGAGTACGGCGGCTGGCAGGGCATACTGGTGCCTGCAGGCGCGTCGCCGGAGATTGTTGCGCGTCTGAACGGCGCGATAATCAAGGCGATCAACACGCCGGAGTTCAAGGATTACCTGCAACAGGAAGGCTCGGAACTTGTCGGCAGCACACCGGATGCGTTTGGCGTGTTTCTGCGAGAAGAAGTGGCAAAGCACGCGAAAATTGTGCGCGCGGCCGGGTTGAAGCCGCAATAAAAAAAGCCGCGAGGGGCAGCTTCTATGTCTTCCCCCGTGGCGAGAGGAGCGTTCGAATGAAGATCAAATGCTATGTCGAATTTCTTTCGGCTGCCATCGCCTGCGGCGGTTGGACGGGCGCTGCGATAGCACAAGCCTATCCGGTAAAACCCGTGCGCATCGTCGTGCCGTACGCGGCGGGCGGCCCGTACGACGATATCGCGCGCACACTTGGCCAGCGCCTCACTGAAATCTGGGGACAGCCGGTGATCGTTGAAAATCGCGGCGGCGCGGGCGGCAACATCGGCGCGGACGTGGTGGCGAAAGCCGCGCCGGATGGTTACACCACCCTGCTCGGCAACGCGGGGCCGATCACGGTAAATCCGACGCTGTTCAAAAAATTGCCTTACGACCCGCAGCGCGACCTGGCGCCGGTGGGCATGATTAACGCGAGCCGCATGGTGCTTAGTGTGCATCCGTCGCTGCCGGCGAAAACTGTGAAAGATCTGGTCGCACTGGCGAAAGCCGCGCCGGGCAAATTGAGCTTTGCGTCGTCGGGTGTCGGCAATTTGCAGCATTTGGGCATGGAACTGTTGCAGATACAGGCGGGTGTGAAAATGAATCACATTCCCTACAAAGGCGCTGCGCCGGCGTTTGTGGATTTGATTTCCGGCCAGGTCGATTCGATGTTTGCGAATATTGTGGGCACCATGCCGCATGTGCGCACCGGGCGCGTGCGCGCGATGGCGGTGTCATCGGCTTCGCGTTCGCCGCTGCTGCCTGATGTGCCTAGCGTTGGTGAAACGTTCAAAGGTTTCGACATTCCCACGTGGAGCGGCATCTTCGCGCCCGCTGCGACACCGCGCGATATTCTTGCCAAACTCAACGGCGATTTGCAAAAAGTGTTGCAGCGCGCGGATGTCAAAGAACGTTTTGCGAATCAGGGATCGGAAGCCACACCCAGTAGCGCCGAAACGCTGGCGGAACATGTGCGCAAGGAGACGTTGATGTATGCCCATGTAATCAGAACGGCAAAAATTTCCGCGGAATAAAAGATGAATAAAAACAAATGCTTACTATATTTTCGAAAGAGTGGAATGAAGGCTTCATTCGCAGCGGCCTTGGTGCTCACACCGCTGTCCGCTGCCGCGCAAAGTGACACAGCGAACTATCCGTCACGCCCTATTCGTATCGTTGTGCCGCAGTCGCCGGGCGCGTCCACCGATCTCACCGCACGGTTGATTGCGCAGAAGCTTACCGAGGCTTTCAGGCAGACCGTCGTGGTGGACAACCGTCCCGGCGCCGGCACTATCAGTGGTACGGAAATCGTTACCAAAGCCGCGCCCGATGGGCATACGCTGCTGGTGGTGGCTTCGTCGCTGACCATCAATCCGTCGCTCTACACCAAGCTGCCCTATGATCCGGTGCGCGATTTCACGCCAGTGACACAGTTGTCGAAATTTCCCAACCTGATTGCGGCGAACCCTTCGTTTGCCGCGAAAACGCTGAACGATTTGATTGCGCTGGCGAAAGCCAAACCGGGCACGATCAATTACGCATCGGCGGGCACCGGCACCGGCACGCATATGTCGGCGGAGTTGCTCAAGCAGATGACCGGCATCGATATCGTGCAGATTCCTTATAAAGGCGGCGGGCCGGCGGCGATTGCCGCGATCGGAGGGCAGACGCAAATGATCATCGGTACCTCGGTAGGATTGTTGCCGCATGTGCGCTCGGGCAAGTTGCGCGCCATTGCAATGACATCACCGAAGCGATCTGCGATCGCGCCGGAGATTCCGGTCGTGGCCGAATCCGTGCCCGGCTACGATCACGAGCCGTGGAACGGTTTGCTGGCGCCGGCAAAAACGCCCATGCCGATTATCGCGAAACTCAATACCGAAGTCGCGCGCATATTGAGCACGCCGGACGTGAAAAAGATTTTCTCGAACGAAGGCGCGGAAGCGGTGGGCAATTCGCCAGAAGCATTTGCCGCCATCGTGAAAGCCGAAACCGCGAAGTGGGCGAAAGTGGTGAAGACGGCAGGCATTCGCATCGACTAACCGGTGTCAAGGAGGGCGTATGGGCGAATTTGCGCGTGTTCTGCTTTTGGTGAGTGTGGCCGTGTTGGGTATTGAAACGCGCGTGCTCGCTGCGGACGGCGCGGGTGTTACTTACCCGAGTCGGCCCGTGCGGTATCTGCTGCCGTTTCCGCCGGGTGGGCCCAGCGACATCGTGGCGCGCTTGTTCGGCCAAAAGCTCGGCGAAGCACTGGGGCAGCAAGTGGTGCTCGACAATCGCGGCGGCGCTTCCGGCGCCATCGCTAGCGAGATTGCCGCGCGCGCGGCGCCCGACGGGCACACGCTGCTGCAATGCACGATTGGCACGATGGCGATCAACCCCGCGTTGTTTCCGAAGCTGCCGTATGACCCGTTGCGCGATTTCCGCACGGTGACGCAGCTCGCAGGCACGCCTTATATGCTGGTAGTGCATCCGGCCGTGCCGGCGAAATCCGTCAAAGACCTTATTGCACTGGCCAAGGCCAGGCCGGGTCAATTGAATTTTGGATCGGGCGGTGTGGGCACCACCAATCATTTTTCCGGAGAACTGTTTCGTCTGGCCGCCGGCGTGAACATTGTGCATGTGCCGTACAAGGGTACGGGACCAGCCATGACCGATCTGATTGGCGGACAGGTGCAAATGATGTTCATGAATTTGCTGCCGGCGATGCCCCAGGTTCGTGGCGGGAAACTGCGCGGCGTGGCAGTCACCAGCGCGAAACGCTCTGTCGCCGCGCCGGACATACCGACCGTCGCCGAATCCGGCTTGCCGGGCTATGAGACCACCGGTTGGCATGGTCTGGTGGTACCCGCTAAAACGCCGGCCGCTATTGTGCTGCGGCTGCAAAGTGAACTGGCGAAGATCGCACGCGTTC
This sequence comes from Burkholderiales bacterium, assembly GCA_040081205.1. Taxonomy (GTDB): domain Bacteria; phylum Pseudomonadota; class Gammaproteobacteria; order Burkholderiales; family SG8-41; genus UBA5216. The sequence continues at coordinate 5,395 of JBEBHE010000083.1, forward strand.
CTGACGTGCGCGAGCGCCTCGCGGCGGAAGGCACCGAGACCTTGGGCAACACGCCCGACGAGTTTGCCGCGGTGCTGAAGGCGGAGATCATTAAATGGGCGGGCGTGGTCAAGGCCGCCGGTATCAAGGCGGAATAGCATATGAAAAATGGCGTCAGATTTTCTGTCGTGTGTGGTGTGGCGTGTGCTGCGGTAGCGCCGCAGTTCGCGCTGTCGCAACTGTATCCGGCGAAACCGATACGTTTAATGGTTCCGCAATCGGCAGGCTCCGCCACCGATACCGTGGCGCGTGCCATTGCACAGAAGCTCGGCGAGCGCGTGGGGCAACAAGTCATTATCGATAATCGCGCCGGGGCCAGCGGCCTCATCGCCGGTGAAATGGTGGCGAAGGCGCCGCCCGACGGCTACACGCTGCTCATTGTCAGCGCCACGCATACGGTCAATCCGAGCTTGCGGAAAAGCATGCCCTACGATGCGATTCGCGATTTCACGCCGGTCACACTGGCGACTGGGCAATCCTATGTATTGCTGGCGCACCCATCGCTGCCGGTGAAAAACGTGAAAGAACTGGTGCAACTCGCCAAGGCGCGTCCGGGCCAAATCAATTACGCCTCGACGGCGGCGGGGTCGCTTGGACATCTTGGGTTCGAGTTGCTGAAAACCACTGCGGGCATCGACATGGTTCATATCACTTACAAAGGCACGGGCCCGGCACTTACCGACATCATGGGCGGGCATGTGTCGCTGTTGTTTTTGACGGTGGTGTCGGGGTTGCCTCAGGTTAAAGCAGGGCGGCTGAAAGGCCTCGCGGTATCCACTGGCAGGCGCTCGCCGATCGCACCGGATATTCCCACGATGGCGGAATCCGGCGTGCTGCCGGGCTTCGATGTTAGCGGCTGGTATGGAATACTCGGCCCCGCGAATTTGCCGCCTGTAGTGACGGGCAAGCTCAACAGTGAAATCGCCGCGATACTGAAAACACCAGAGATTCGCGAGCGGTTAGCGGCGGACGGTTCTGAAGCCGTCGGCAGCACGCCTGACGCCTTTGCCGCGCACCTGAAAACCGAAGTCGCGAAATGGGCGAAGGTCGTGAAGGCGGCGGGGATTAAACCGGAATAAAAATCAGGAATAAATCTCAGGAAAAATAATGAACATCGATCTGCACAATCACGTCATCCCTAAAACACTCGCCGACACGATCATCGCCAATCCTGCGCGCTTCAGCACCAAGGTCGAAACGCGCAACGGCATCCCGCATTTTGAAAATCGCGGCATGTGGACACCGTTGTCGCCGGCGTTCTGCGATGTAGATGCCAAGCTTGAATGGATGGATCGCTGCCGCGTCGATGTGGCCGCGCTGTCGGTGGGACCGCCGATTTATTTTTATTATTTGAAACCGGATCAAGGGCTGGATGCGGCGCGGCTCGCCAACGATGGCATTGCGCAGATGGTGGCGCAGCATCCAAAGCGTTTTCGCGCGATGGCGCATCTGCCGATGCAGGATCCGGACGCGGCAATTGCCGAACTGGAGCGCGTGGTCAGGGAATATAAATTCAAGGCGGTCGAACTCGGCACCAGTATCGAAGGTGAACAGCTCGCCGATATGAAATACCGCAAGGTGCTGAAAACCATCGAGCAATTGGGATGTTTTATTTTTACCCACCCCTATCAGTGCGTGGCCAAGGGGGGCACCGACAAATACTACCTGCGAAATTTCGTCGGCTTCCCACTCGACACCACCATTATGATTTCGCATCTGATGTTCAGCGGCGCACTCGATGATTTGAAGACGCTGCGCTTTGTGTTCTCGCACGGCGGAGGTTATATCCCGTACCAGATCGGGCGCTATGTGCATGGACACAAGGCGCGGCCCGAAGCGAAAGTTGATAATCCCTCGCCGCCCGCCGAGTTGTTCAAGCGTTTTTATTTCGATGCGCTGCTGTATAACGGCAATTCCGTGCGCCACTTGATCGAGCAGGCGGGTGCGGATCATGTGGTAATGGGCAGCGATCATCCGTTTGATATGTGTCCGCCTGATGTGGTGGGCGATCTCGATACGATTCCCGGCCTCACTGCCGAGGAGCGCGAGTGGATCAGCAGCAAAACAGCGCTAAAATTGTTTGGCGAAAAATAATTTAAAAACAAATACTGATGATACGCACACCATGACGACGATTGATCTTCACAACCATGTCGTTCCGCCCACCGTTCTCGACGCGATCCGCAAAAATCCCGATCGCTTTCACACCAGCGTGTATGAGAAGGACGGCAAAACGTATTTCGATGTACACGGCAACCCGGCGGAACTGAAGCCGGAATTTTTTAATGTCGATGCAAAAGTCGCGTGGATGGACAGCGTGGGTATGGACATCGCAGGCATCTCGGTCGGCCCGCCGATTTATTTTTATAATCTGTCACCCGATGCCGGGCTCGAAGCGGCGAAGCTTGCCAACGACGGCATCGCGCAGATGGTTGCAGCATATCCCAAGCGTCTTCGTGGCCTGGCGCATCTGCCGATGCAGGACCCGGATGCAGCGATCACCGAACTTGAACGCGTGGTGAAGGAGCACAAGTTCAAAGGCGTCGAGGTAGGGACTTCCATCGAAGGGCTACCGCTCGCCGATCCCAAATTCCGCAAGGTGCTGAAAACCGCCGAGCAACTCGGCTGTTTTATTTTCACGCATCCGTATCAGTGCCTTGCCAAAGGCTGGATGGATCAGTATTACCTGAGCAACTTCATCGGCTTTCCGCTCGATACCACGATGATGGTGGCGCATTTAATGTTCAGCGGCGCGCTCGACGAATGCCCAAATCTGAAGATACTGCTCGCGCACGGCGGCGGCTTTGTGCCGTATCAGATTGGCCGCTTCGTGCATGGGCATAACGTGCGTCACGAGCCCAAGGTCAACAACGCGAGTTCGCCGCGTGATCTGTTGCGCCGTTTTTATTTTGATGCGTTGACGCATGATCCGCAGGCTGCGCGTCATCTGATCAACCGGGTGGGGGCTGACCGCGTTGTTATCGGGACTGATCACCCGTTTGACATGGGGCCGGATCGGCCTATTGAAGAAATCGATAAAATCCCCGGTCTGACGGCCAGCGAGCGTGAGCAGGTGTGTAGTTTGACGGCGCGCGTGTTGTTGGGTGAAATTTAATAACCAACTGTTTTTAAAGGAAAATATGAAAAACTTTCTCTGGGGTTTAGCAACTGGCCTGACAACGATAGTGGCCACGGTTTGTGTTGCAGTGCCTGCGCTGGCACAAAACTACCCCACCAAACCAGTGCGTGTGGTGGTGCCTTTCGCACCGGGCGGCGGTAGCGACATTACCGCGCGACAATTTTCGGCCAAGCTGTCCGAGGGATTGAAGCAGCAGTTTGTGGTGGATAACCGTGGCGGCGCCGGTGGCTTGATCGGCATGGAAATGGTCGCCAAAGCGCAACCGGATGGCTACACGCTGATGATGATGTCCGCGAGTTTTGCCGCGACGTCGGCGCTGCATCGGCCCTCTTGGGATCCGATCAAGAATATTGTTCCCATTGTTGAGTTTGGCTCTACACCGTTCGTGCTGGTGGTGCATCCGTCGGTCAAAGCCACCAACGTCAAGGAATTGATCGCGCTGGCGGCAGCCAAGCCCAACAGTCAGACCTATGCGTCTACCGGATTGGGAGGGATCACGCATTTGGCCACAGAATTATTTATGAACATGACCAAAATTCAGATGGTGCATGTGCCTTACAAGAGCACGGGTGCTGCAATGATTGACGTGCTTGGCGGGCAAGCACCCATTATGGTGGGCAGCATGCTGCCCGTGGTGCCGCATATTCAAGCCGGTAAGTTGCGCGGTCTTGCGGTGACAACCGCCAAGCGCTGGTACTCGCTGCCGGACATCCCCGCGCTGGGCGATACCGTGCCGGGCTATAACGTGGAGCTCTGGTTTGGCGCCATGGCGCCCGCCGGCACACCGGTGGCGATTCTCAATCAGATCAACGGCGTGATCAACAAAGCGCTCGAATCGGCAGAGATGAAGAAACATCTCGAAAAAGACGGCATGATTCCCACCGGTGGCGCGCCGGAGAAGTTCGCCCAGCGCATTAATGCCGACTATAACAACTGGATCAAGGTGGTGAAGTCGGCGAATATCAAGGCAAATTGATCGTTTGCGTTCCGCCGTTTTGACACGGCTGGGAAAGCAACTGAAAAATGGCGAGCCCAATCCGGGCTCGCCATTTTCATATTGAAAGGAGAAGTATGTATCTATCAGCCCAGGCGATAGCCGCAATGGAAGCGGTCAAGCGCGTACACTTCCTCAACGACAACGCGATTCGCAGCAACAAATCCATCGGCGATGCTGCTGGCCTGAAAAATATCGGCGTGCATCTGATTACCATTGCGCCTGGTAACCGCTCGACTGAATATCACTTTCACTATTACGAAGAAGAGTGCGTCTATGTGCTTTCAGGTCAAGGTACAGCGGTTATCGGCGAGCAAACGCACCGGATCGGGGCCGGCGATTTTCTGGGTCATCCTATCGACAAGGTGGCGCACGAGATGATTAACGACGGGGACGAACCGCTGGTGTGCCTCGTCATTGGGCAGCGCCTCACGCAAGACATCACCGATTATCCGCGCCAGGGCAAGCGCCTGTATCGGCATAGTGGTGAGCGCAGTTTGGTTGATATCGGCGGCATCAAGCAGGTATAGGGGGCAATCCCTGCCACCGGCGGTTCTATCCGCCTGCGGATTGTATTCCGGCTTCCTTAACCAGTTTCCCGAACTTCGCCACTTCCGCCTTGAGATAAGCGTGGAATTGCTCGGGAGAGCCGCCGACAATTTGTGCGCCAACGTCGCTGTGTTTGGCCTGAATGTCCGGCAACTTCAGGATATCGCTGAATTCTTTGTGCAGACGCGTGACGATGGGTTTGGGCGTGCCGGTAGTGACGCCGACCGCCGACCACGACGAATTTTCGTAACCGGGCAAGCCTGCTTCAGCGATGGTCGGCAAATCGGACAGCGCGGGTGAGCGCTTTGCGCCGGTGGTGGCGAGTCCGCGCAGCCGGTTGCCTTTGAGGTGCGGCACGGTGGAAATCATGTTGTTGAACAGCACTTGTATCTGACCGCTGATGAGATCGGTCAATGACGGCGCGGAGCTTTTGTAAGGCACATGCGTCATTTTTGTTTTGGTCATCGACGTAAACAGCTCACCGCAGATATGCCCGAAGCCGCCAACGCCGGACGAACCGTAATTCAGCGAGCCGGGTTTGTCGCGCGCGAGTGCGATCAAATCTTTTACCGAATTTGCTTTGACCGCCGGATGCACCACCAGCACGCCGGGCGATGTCGATACCTGCAATATCGGCGCAAAGTCTTTCAGCACATCGAACGGCATGTTTTTGTAGAGATGCGGATTGACCGCCCACGTGCCGACCGTCGCAATCACCAGCGTATAGCCATCGGCCGGCGCCTTGGCGACGATTTCCATGCCGATGTTGCCGCCTGCGCCGCCGCGATTGTCGATCACCACTTGCTGCCCCAGGCGCTGGCCAAGTTTTTCGCCGAGCATGCGGCCTTGAATATCGGTGGGGCCGCCGGCAACGAAGGGCACAACGAGACGAATGGGTTTGTTGGGATAATTATCCTGTGCTGTTGCGTTGCTGAAGGGGTAAAAAAATACCAATAAAAACAAATACTTATTCATAATTCTTCCTCGTTGTGATATGCCTGATATACAGTTTCAGGCGGTTTTTGCGAGCTTGTCGGCGGCTTCTGCGAGCCTATCGACGACGACTTTACCAAAGGCTTTCGTGTTGAGCGCACCGCCTAAATCACCCGTGCGCGTTTCCGCTTTGGACAGTGCAGCATCCATCGCCGCTTCAATGCCGCGCGCGGCCAATGAGTAATTCGCTCGGTGATGACGGTGGCCCAGCCAGTCGAACAGCATCGAGCACGACAGTATCAGTCCGCTCGGATTGGCGATGCCTTTGCCCGCGATGTCCGGCGCTGAACCGTGGCCGGCATTAGCGGCGGCGAAGTTGTCGCCGGCGTTTAACGACGCGGCGAGCCCCAACCCGCCTGACATGGCCACCGCCGCATTCGACAAAATATCGCCGAACATATTCGTAATCAAAATAACATCGTGGCGCTGCGGACGGCTGTAAAGATCGGCGGCCATTGCATCCACATCCATTTCGCGCAACGTGACATCGGGAAAATCTTTCGCTACCGCTTCCGCTTCGCGCACGAATATGCCGTCGGATAATTGCATCACATGGCGCTTGCCGACGACGGTGACCTGCTTGCGGCGGCGGCGCGCATATTCGAATGCCGATTGCGCGATGCGCCGCGATGCCTGTGCGGTGATCTTGCGCACCGACAGCGCGACATCGGGCGTGGGCATGAATTCGCCGCTGCCCATGAACATATTGCGATCCGGGTAAAAGCCTTCGGTATTTTCGCGCGCGAACATCACGTCGAGGCCGGGACGCGCATCGTGCATGCCGGGGCGTGTGCGTGCGGGGCGCATATTCGCGCCGAGTTCCAGGCGTTTGCGGATCATGCCCGGCACGTTGATGCCGCCTTCCTCGCGCGGCGGATAATCGGTCATGCCGCAAGGGCCGAGCAAAATACCGTCGGCTTTTTGGGCTGTGTCGAAAATGCTTTCCTGCAACGTGGTGCCGTGTTTGCGGTACGACGCCATGCCCACGTCGCTAAATTCGAAACCGAGTTCGAGGCCAAAGGCGGTGTTGGCGCGTTCTATCACGGCCATGGCGGCTTCGGTGATTTCAGGGCCAATGTCGTCGCCGGGGAGTACAAGGATTTTCATAGGTCGAATCTCGATGAGTGCAGAAAATATTGCCGGGAGCCATAGGTGTCGCACGCACGCCGACGAGCGGGGATTTTATCGCATTCGCAGGCTAAAAATGGCGGTGCGCACGATAGATCATGCGCGGGCTGCCCAGCGCGCTAAAATCAACCGGTCGCCCCTTTGAAATGCCCAAGCGCACCCGCCATGATCCGCCCGCTTAAAATTACGCATACGTCCGACGTTCACCTCACCGATGAGCCGGACGGCGTCAAGGTCCGCGAGGCGTTCTCGCAAGTCGTGGATACGGTGCTGGACACGAACTCAGACTTGTTCCTGATCGCCGGCGATCTGTTTGATCACAACGAGATTCAGCGCAAGACTGTCGATTTTGTTTATGAACAGTTGGCGCGCGTGTCGTGCCCGACGGTGGTTATCGTTGGCAATCACGATGTGTGGGACGAACGGTCCATTGTGAAGCGCATGGATTTTCGCAAGGCCGGGAAACATGTCACGCTGCTGGACGATGCCCAGGGCACACAAGTGACGTTTCCCGAACTGCATGCCACCGTATGGGGCCGTTGCATGCTGGACCACGACCGTTCCAACAAGCCGATGGCGGGTGCGCCATCGCGCAAACACAACCTGTGGCACATCGGCATGGCGCACGGTTTGTATGACGACGAACCCGATACCGACCGGTCCTCGTTGATTACACCGCAAGAGATCGCGGCGTCCGGCTTCGACTATCTGGCGCTCGGCCACGTGCACGCACACCGGCAGATGCGCCACGGCGACACGCTGGCGTGTTATCCGGGCGTTTGTGCGGCACACATGGGCACCCTCAGCAGCGGATGTGTGGCGCTGGCGACGCTGATGCCGGGCAAAGGTGCGCGGGTGGTGGCGCATACGCTGCGCGGTAATGGGAAGCAGCGCCGCAGTGCGTGACGCGCGGGATTAGCCGGTGCCCGCAGCAGCCTTCTGATCGAGCGCGGACCAGCGCTCGAATTTTTTTGCCAATAATTGTTCAATCTCATCGGCGCGTTTCCGGTCGGCTTTGATCGCATCTGCCCCCTGCTTGTGATAGTCCGCGCTGCTCATGCGTGCAGAAAGTTGCTGCTGCTCCACTTCCAGTGCCTCGATTTCCTTGGGCAGCGCCTCGAGTTCACGCTGTTCCTTGAAGCTCATTTTGGCTTTGGGTTTATCACGTGTCGCGGAGACTGGCTTTGCCGCGGATGGCGACGCGCCCACGTCCGGCTTGGGCCGTTGCGCCAGCCAATCGCTATAGCCGCCGACGTATTCTTTCCATGTGCCGTTGCCCGCCGCTGTTTCTGCCGCCAGTGTTTGCGTGACTACGTTATCGAGAAACGCGCGGTCGTGACTCACCAGCAGCAATGTGCCGGTATAGCCTTGCAGTGTGTCTTCGAGCAGTTCCAGCGATTCGATATCCAGGTCGTTGGTCGGTTCGTCCAGCACCAGCAGATTGGCGGGTTGTGCGAACAACCGCGCCAGCAGCAGGCGGTTGCGTTCACCACCGGACAGCATTTTTACCGGCGCAGTGGCGCGCTGCGGCGGGAACAGAAAGTCGTTGAGATAACTCATTACATGCTTGCGACCATTGGCGGTCTCCACCCATTCGGATCCAGGGCTGATGGTTTCAACCAGTGTGCGCTCGGGATCCAGCTGTTCGCGCATCTGATCGAAGTAGGCGACTTGCAGGTTGGTGCCGAGGCGTACGCTGCCGGCGTCGGGTGTCAGTGTGCCCAGTATCAGTTTGATCAGTGTTGATTTGCCGGCGCCGTTGGGTCCGATAAAACCGAAGCGGTCCCCGCGCATGATGCGCAGCGACAGGTTATTGACCACGGTGTTGGTACCGGTGTTACCCGCGTTACGAAAGCTCTTAGTGACATCGATGAGTTCGGCTACCAGCTTGCCGGAACGTTCGCCCGCATCCAGCGCAAGTTGCACCTTACCCAGGCGTTCGCGCCGCGCTGCGCGTTCGTTGCGCAGCGCTTCCAGCCGGCGTACACGGCCTTCGTTGCGGGTGCGGCGCGCCTGGATGCCCTTGCGGATCCATACTTCCTCTTGCGCCCAGAATTTATCAAACTTGCGGTTCATGACTTCTTCCGCGGCGAGCTGATCCGACTTGCGTGCTTCGTATGCGGCGAAATTGCCGGGGTACGAGCGTAGCAGTCCGCGATCCAGTTCGATGATGCGTGTGGCTACGCGATCCAGAAACGCGCGATCATGGGTGATGATGATCGCTGACTTGGCCGCCCCCGATAACAAGAGATCTTCGAGCAGGGTGATGCCGGCAATGTCGAGGTGGTTGGTCGGCTCGTCGAGCAGCAGCAGGTCGGGTTTTTTGGCTAGCGCGAGGGCCAGCATCGCGCGTTTGCGCTCGCCGCCCGACGCGGTGGCGGTGGGGCGGTTTTCATCGAGGCCGAAGCGATGCAAAAATTCGGTGAGCCGTGCTTCGGTGGCCCAGCGTTCTCGATCATCATGCAGCGTCTCGAATTCGCCGGCGAGCGCGAGACTTTCGCGCAGGGTCGGCGCATCGGGGGGGGCGGACTCCTGCTCGACCGTGGCGATGTGCAGGCCGTCGTCGCCGCCCAACACGCCGCTGTCGAGTTTGAGTTGACCGGCGATGATTTTCAACAGCGACGATTTGCCCGTGCCGTTGCGGCCAATGAGGCCGATACGCTCGTTGGGTTGCACTGTGAGGTTCGCGCGGTCGAGTAGCGGGGTCAGGCCGAAAGCGAGTTCGGCGTCTTGTAGCGTCAGTAGGGCCATGGGGAAGGGAGCGTAAGAATTGTCACCATTGCGTTGAACGGTGAGCGATTGAAGTACCGCGAAGGTAGTGCCGGAGCGCTATTATAACTTATTGTTTTTAAAGGATATTTTGTGTCATCACCGATGGACTCACTTACCAACACACTGACCAACGCCGGCAATGCTGACTCGGCGCTGAATTTCGCCACCGCCTACGACACGTTGCTCGCGCCGTATGCGCTGAACGATAGCAAGCTCAACACGGTGTTTGGCCAGATCATGCAGCATCAGGTCGATTATGCCGACCTGTATTTTCAGTACAGCCGCAGCGAATCGTGGAGCCTGGAAGAAGGCATCGTCAAATCCGGC
>JBEBHE010000373.1:0-4079 GCA_040081205.1 Burkholderiales bacterium
AACCACGCGCTGGAGTTGTAGCCCGGCACACCGGCTTCGGCGATGGTGGGCAGATCGGGCATGGCGGGCGACCGTTTGGCCGCGCTCACGGCCAGCGCGCGCAGTTTGCCGGCCTTCACCTGCGGCAGATACGGCGGCATGTTGTCGATGGTGACAATAATTTGCCCGGCGATTACGTCGGCCAGCACGCCCGCGCTGCCCTTGTATGGAATGTGCTGCATGTTGGTGCCGGTCATGGTCTTGAACAACTCCTGCGACAAGTGCGCCGTGCTGCCGTTGCCGGGTGAGCCGTAATTGAATTTGTTTGGATTCGCTTTCAGATAGGCGATGAATTCCTTGACGCTTTTTGCCGGCACGCTGTTGTTGACCACCATAATGTTCGGCACCGCTGCCACCAGGCTCACCGGCGCAAAATCCTTCACCGCGTCCCACGACAGTTTGCGATACAGGCCGGGATTGATGCCGTGCGTGCCTGCGGTCACCATCAGCAGCGTATGGCCGTCGGGTGTGGCTTTGGCGGCAACGTCGGTGCCAATGTTGCCGTTGGCGCCGGGACGGTTATCGACAATGACCGGCTGCCCGAAGCTCTCGCTCATTTTTTGTCCGACGGCGCGCGCGAGAATGTCGGTGGTGCCTGCCGGCGTGTAGGCGACGATAATGCGGATGGGCTTGGTCGGAAACTGCTGGGCGAGTGCCATGCCGGGCAGTATGAGGAATGGCAGCAAGCATTTGTTTTTAAATGATATTTTCATCTGTGTTCCTGTCACGAAAAACGGTGGTTCAATCGAGTTTGATGTTGGCATCCTTGACCACTTTGGCCCACTTGGCAAGGTCGCGCTTGATGACGGCGGCAAATTCTTCGGGCGTGTTGCCCACGGGATCGGCGCCCTGTTGCGCAAGACGGTCGCGCATATCGGGCGTCTTGATCGCTTTGATGATTTCGCCGTTCAAACGATTGATGATGTCGCGCGATGTGGCGGCAGGCGCCAGTACCGCGAACCACACTGTGACATCGAAGCCCGCCAAACCCGATTCGGCTACCGTCGGCAATTCGGGCAATGCGCGCGAACGCGCCGTGCTCGATACCGCCAGTGGTTTCAGGCGCCCGGACTTGATGAACGGCAAGCACGACGGCAGATTGTCGAACATCACCGACACCTGTCCCGCAACGATATCGGTAAGCGCAGGCGCGCTGCCTTTGTACGGCACATGAATCATGTTGATGCCAGCGGAAAGTTTTAGCAGCTCCGCCGACAGGTGCGTGGATTGCCCGGCGCCGGTAGAGGCATAAGCCAGTTGGCCGGGGCGTGATTTCGCCAGCGCGATCAGTTCTTTCACGTTGTTTACCGGCACCGACGGATGCACCACCAGCGCATTGGGCACGCCGGCAATGACGGTTACTGGCGCAAAGTCGCGCACGGTGTCGAACGGCACTTTGCTGTACACCGCCGGATTGCTGGTGAGCGTGCTGCCGGGTGACACCAGCAACGTGTAGCCGTCGGGCGGAGATTTCGCCACCAGTTCAGTGCCGATGTTGCCACCCGCCCCAGGGCGGTTGTCGATGATGAAGGTTTGCCCCCACGCCTCGGAAAGTTTTTGCCCGGTGAGCCGCGCCATGATGTCGGAAGTGCCGCCGGCGGGAAAACCCACAATCATACGCACTGCTTTAGCGGGGTATTGCTGGGCTATCGCGGGCAGCGCTACCGCTGCGGAGACGACGAGTGAAATACTGAACAACATTTTCATCCAAAAATCTCCCTGAACATCAAATCAAATACCGCTTGTCATTCCCGCGCAGGCGGGAATCCATGCAATAACTCATCTGGCACATGTGTTATGGATTCCCGCCTGCGCGGGAATGACGCTGGCGGGATTATCTGTGTTTGTGCGTGGCGGTCGGATTTTAAACACCCTTGATACCCGCCGCCTTGATCACCTTAGCCCACTTGGCGATTTCGCGTTCGATAAATGCGGTGTATTGCTCCGGCGAATTGCCAACCGGATCGGCACCCTGATCCTGCAAGCGCGTGCGCATGTCCGGCGCGTTCACCGCGCGCACGATGGCACTGTTGAGTTGTTCGATAATCGCGCGCGGCGTTTTTGCAGGTGCGGCAATGCCGAACCAAGAGGTAACCTCAAATCCGGGCAGACCGCTTTCCGCCAGCGTCGGTATGCCCAGCACAGCGGATGTGCGGCGTGAACCCGATAGCGCGATGGGCCGCAGCTTGCCGTTGCGCACGTGCTGAATCGCTGCCGGGATGTTGGCGAAATAAAATGAAACTTCACCCGACAGCAACGCCACCATGCCCAGCCCGCTGCCTTTGTACGGCACATGCACCCACTTCACGCCAGTCATATACTGAAACAACTCCGCCGATAAATGCGGCGTGCTGCCGACACCGCTGGAACCGAAATTGATTTCACCCGGGCGCTGTTTGGAAAATGCGATGAGTTCTTTCACGCTGCGCGGCGGGAACGACAAATGCTGCACCAGCAGATTTTGTGATTCAGCGACGAGCGAAATAAACGCGAAGTCGCGCACCGAATCGTACTGCGGTTTCGCCAGCGTGGGGTTGGTGGAATGCGCCGGCGCGTTGAGCAAAATGGTGTAGCCATCGGGTGCCGCTCGCGCCACCGCTTCAGTGGCAATCATGGTGCTCGCACCGCCGCGATTTTCGACCACGACTTGCTGGCCGAGAAATTCAGCCATCTTTGGCGCAACCATACGCGCGACGATATCGTTAGTGCCGCTCGGCGGAAAACCGATGATGAAGCGGATCGGTTTAACGGGATAATTTTGAGCCGCGGCGGACAACGAAAATATCGCGCCGACGAGCGCAGTTATCAAAGCTGTTGATCTATATAAGTATTTGTTTTTAAACACTATTTATAAGGCGCTTCGCGCTGGTCAGCGCTTACTCGCCTTTGATCCCCGCCGCCTTAAGTACCTTCGCCCATTTGTTGATTTCGTTTTGAACGTAGGCCGTGTTTTCTTCCGGCGTGTTGCCGACGGGATCAGCGCCGAGATCCTTGAAGCGCGCCATCAGGTCGGGGGATTTCAGTCCGCGCAGAATCTCGCTGTTGAGGCGATCAATGATCGCCCGCGGCGTCCTGGCCGGTGCCGACACGCCGTACCACGTCGTCACTTCATAACCGGGGATGCCGCTTTCGGCCACCGTCGGCATTTCAGGCATCGCACTCGACCGTTTGGCACCGGTCACCGCGATCCCGCGCAGCTTGCCCTGGCGATGATAGCCAATGACCGACGGCAGGTTACCGAAGTAAAGCGAAAACTGCCCGCCCAGCATTTCGATCAGCGCCGGGCCCGCACCTTTGTACGGAATATGCACCCACTTCACGCCGGTCATGTACTCGAACAATGCTGCGGACAGGTGCACGGTCGTGCCCACACCCGAGGACCCGTAGTTAATGTCGCCCGGCCGCTTTTTCGACAGCGCGATCAGCTCCTTCACGTTGCGCGGCGGAAACGACGGATGCAGCACCAGCAGATTCTGCGATTCCGCCGCCACCGTGATAAACGCGAAATCCTTGATCGAATCAAAGTTGAGTTTCATCATCGATGGATTGGTGGCGTGCCCCGGCGCGTTCAACATGATGGTATAGCCGTCGGGCGCTGCCGTTTTGGCGAACATTTCGCTGGCGATCGCCGTATTGGCGCCACCGCGATTTTCAATCACGAACTGCTGGCCCATTTGCTCGGTGAGTTTCTGGCCCAGCGCGCGCGCCACGATATCGTTGGTGCCGCCTGGCGGAAAACCGACCACGAAGCGCACGGATTTGGCGGGATAGTTCTGCGCAAGAGCGGGCGCTGCCGCCAACACGCAACTGCCGATCACATACAGAACACGACGAATTTGCAGCATGACGGTCTCCTCGCAAAAATAACTCAGGGTCGGAGCGCCGCCTGGATTTATTGTTAGGGATTTTTCGGCGCCCGTTGACCGGCCCGACCTCGCGGCGAGTCCGTCAACGCCCTCAGTATAGCGCGGGCGCGACTATGCGCGCGCCGCTACGCCCGAGCCGTTTGGCGATCTTCGCCTGGCCCTTCTTGGCGTCAA
>JBEBHE010000374.1:0-4078 GCA_040081205.1 Burkholderiales bacterium
GCTTGCAGCTGCTTGGTGATTTCTTCGCCGATAAACGCCGTGCGGTAGACCACGGCCATATCGCGCCACGGCCGCCCGCCCCGATTGATCTGGCGGAACTGCTCTGCGAGATAACTGCCTTCCTTCGCCAAGGTCGGGAATTGCTGCAACTCCGGCGGCAGGCCATGCCGACCCGCGCTTTCCGGCTGAATTAGCGGCACGCCATCCTCTTCAGCCTGCTCGGGACGAATGTACTCTTTGGCAAACTCATAAGCCGCGCCGAGGATTTCAGCCGTATTCCGGTAGTTCAAACGCAGAATGGTGGTACGCCCCTGCGCCTGTATCCCCAAGCTTGAGAAACTGAATTTTCGCTTGCTCTTGCCGCCGTAAATCGATTGCGCATCGTCATATAACACCAGCAGGGAATTGATCTCCGGGTCGACCATCTGCGCTACCAGCTTCAACCACTCCGGCCGGAAATCATGACCCTCGTCGATCATCACCGCGCCGTATTGCGCGCGTGGAATTTGCCCCTTTTCCACACCTCGAATCACCGATTCGACAAGCTGGTCAAAATAGGAATCGCCTTTCTGCGGCATCACCACGTTATAGAGGCGCAGCTGATCAAAACACCAGCTGTGAAAGGTACGCACATTCACCTTCTGATCGAGCTTTTTCAGCCGGATGACATCCTGCAACTTCGTGGCCAGCGTCTTGTTGTAACAGAGCACCAGCACCGGCTTTGGCAGAACCGGCGCCAACCGCTCGCACCGAAAACCCAGAATCAAGGTCTTGCCCGACCCAGCCACCCCGTGAATGACCCGATGCCCCTCGCCCAGGCTGCGCGCCAACTGCTCCTGCTGCATATCCATCACCCGCAGCAGGTCGGGCAATTGCGCGGGGCCGGCATCATCATGAGCAGCAACACCACCCAAAGCGAGCTGCTCGGGCTGAACACGAATTTCGGGAAACAGATGCCAGCGCACGCGGTCAATCTGCGGCATGGTCAGCGCGGCACCAAACTGCACCGTGAACATATTCCAGAGCCGCTTCTGGAACACTTCATCATCGACCCCTTCGCCCATTTCGTCGCGGCAGATCACCCGGTGTGGCTCGATCACTGCATCGAGCTGCGCCGATTCAAACGCCTTGCGCGTGATATTGGCCAGCACCACGCCATAACCGAAGGGCACGCACAGCCGCCCCTTGTAAGTGCCATCGGCCTGCTGCAACTGCGGATCCTGCTGCAGCACATTGACCACCGCATGCGCATACTGACGCGCCTGCTCAAAAGGATTGGCGATCTTCTTCAGGCCCGCGTCGGTATGAATCGTGAACTGTGCCTTGTCCGCGCGCGCGATGGTCTCCAGCTTCCAGTCCTTGACCTCCAGGATCAACACACCGCGACGCGGGCTCAGCAACACAAAATCCGGATGCCGGGTCGCGACGCCGATCGGCACGTCATACCAGCAGCAATAGTCGTCTTCGAGCTTTTCGATCAGGCGCTGGGCGAAGCGGCGCTCGCCGCCGGTCATGCGGCGAAGGCTGGCGTTCAGTGAGGGGATTAAAGTCGCCATGAGCCCGTTTCCAGGGACACTAAAAAGTAAATCGACTCCGGTACTTAATTGCTGCTTGCTCAATCACCAGCGCGCCCACGCCAATATTCGGGTTTGCGGTGCAAGTGCATGACTGCCAGTACAATAATGCCCTCTGGTTCCTGCATATACACCACACCATAGGGAAAGCGGCTCAATCGGCAGCGGCGAATGTCAGCGCTGAGTGGATGCCACGCGTCGGGATAAATTGAGATCAGGTCGATAACGCGCAGCGCTTCCAGCAGAAACGCATCGCCCAACCCCGCGACCTGCGCTTCGTAATAGGCAACCGCCTCATCCAGTTCGCGCTGCGCGGGCGCGAGCAGGCTGACGGGGATCACACGCGATACTTGGCCAGAACCTGCGCCAGTGGAATAGCGCGAATTTCCCCTTTGCGGTAAGCCGCAAGCCGATCTTCCGCCTCCGCCGCCCATGCCGCATCGACGCTGTCATCCGGCCGATCCAGATCGCTCAACAGCGCTTCGACCAACTCCAGCTTCTGCGCGGGCGCCAAGGCCTTGGCCTGCTTAAGCAATTCCTCGGTAGACATTGAAGACTCCATTTGAGGTTAATCCCACGATGCCGTTCAGAGCGAAGTATACTGCGCATCGCCCAATAATAATCAAAGGTCTTACTCTACGCGACGAGCGGGATTCGCCGCGTAAAATTCCGTTAAATGACTTCACTGAACGAAGCCGATACCCGCGCCAAGCTCATCGATCCCGCGATTTACCAATGCGGCTGGTCGGAAGAGTTCATTTCGCGCGAAGTCACGCTTGGCCCGGTCGAAGTTGTCGCGGGTAAGGCACGCCGCCGCTCGCGCGGGCGTTCTGATTACGTATTGCGCATACGCGTCAACGCCGAAACCCAGCCTGTCGCGGTGGCCTTGCTTGAAGCCAAGAAAGAGGATTTACCGCCCGGCCACGGACTCAATCAGGCCAAGGGCTATCTCGCCGCCTCGCGCCACAATGTGCAGTTTGTGTACTCGTCCAACGGCCATCAATTCGTCGAGTTCGACCGCTCCACCGGCATCACCAGCGCTGCGCGTCCACTGTCGGAGTTCCCGTCGCCCGTCGCATTGCGCGCCCGCTACGAAAAGATCATGGGCTTCTCGCTCGACGCGCCGACGGCCAAGCCGCTGCTCACGCGCTACGCGGGCGGCGAAGGCCAGCGGCGCTATTTTCAGGACGCAGCAATCCGCGCGGTGCTGGAAAAAGTCGCACGCTGCGCCGAGAAAAACGAACCGCCGCGCGCGCTACTGTCGCTCGCCACCGGCACCGGCAAAACCTTCATCGCCGTGAATCTGCTGAAGCGCATCGCCGATGCCGGCCAGTTGAAACGCGCGCTGTTCCTGTGTGACCGCGACGAACTGCGCACGCAGGGCCTGAAAGCCATGCAGAACGCCTTTGGCGCCGACGCCGCCGAGGTCTACGAACAGTCCGACGGCAAGAACTACGCGCGCAACGCACGCGTGCACATCGGCACCTACCAGACACTCGGCATTGCGCGCGAGGACGACGATCCGTCGTTCCTGTTCCGTCACTATCCGGAAGATTATTTTTCGCACATCGTCATCGACGAATGCCACCGCTCGGCGTGGGGCAAATGGTCGGTGGTGCTCACGCGCAACAGCAAGGCGGTGCAGATCGGCCTTACTGCAACGCCCCGGCAACTGAAAGTCAGCGAAGACAGCGTAGAGGTCAAGTCCGACGAGAAAGTCACCGCCGACAATCTTACGTACTTCGGCGAGCCCGTTTACGAATACAGCCTCGCGCAGGCGATGGAGGATGGCTATCTCGCCGCGTGCGAAATCCAGCTCGCACAAGTGAATCTCGACGCTACGGGACTCACGCTCGCGGAAATCATCGCGCGCAACCCGCGCGACGCCAACACCGGCCGTCCGCTCACCGCGGATGAAATCGCCGCTGCCTACGAAAGAACCGAATTTGAGACCAAGCTGCTTTTGCCGGATCGCGTCAACGCCATGTGCCTCGATCTGTTCCAGCACTTACTCGGTAGTGATGCCGAACGCGGGCCGCACCAGAAGACCATCATTTTTTGTGCGCGCGACCGCCACGCCGACGATGTCGCCAACGCGATGAACAATCTCTACGTACAGTGGTCCGCCACCAAGGGCCTGCCGCGCAAGGAACCGTACGCGTTCAAGTGTACCGCCGCCGCCAACGGCAACGCTGAACTTCCGGATTTCCGCGGCGCCAGTTCCTCGCATTTCATCGCCACCACGGTCGATCTGCTGACCACCGGCGTGGACGTGCCCGGCGTGCGCAACATCGCGTTCTTCCGCTATATGCGCAGCCCGATCGCGTTCTACCAGATGATAGGCCGCGGCACGCGCATCGACGAGCCGAGCGGCAAGCTGATGTTCACGGTCTACGACTACACCGGCGCCACGCGGTTGTTCGGCGAGGATTTCGTGAGTCCTGATCCGCGCGACAGGGAACCGCCGGACGGCCCGCGTCCTCCCCCACCGCCGCCTCCACCGC
>JBEBHE010000084.1:0-15315 GCA_040081205.1 Burkholderiales bacterium
CGAGCGTCCTGGCGATCGTCAGCGTCGTGGTGGTCGTTTGACGACAGATTCCACGCCCGATTTCACCGCGGCCAAAGGGTCAGGCCGTGGTAAGCCGCGCGTTCCAGGTGGTTCGGGCTGTGATGATCCGCGCGATTTGATCGAGCACCCGGAGTGCCTAATTGTCGATGCGATGCAGAACAAGGAATTCGTTGCGCGCGAGGCCGGCGAAGGTCCGCGTGGTGGTGATAACGAGCGTCCTGGCGATCGGCAGCGTCGCGGCGGTCGTGGACGCGGCTAGTCGGATGCGACAAGTCATATCAGTTGTGAAGAGGGGCTTGTGAACTAGGCGAAGTACGATTACGGCCGCGTGATGGGGTATTGCCGGAATCTGGAGCGCCGGCAGTACCCTCTCTCGCAATTTGAAAGATAGCCCTATCGTAAAGTATGCGCCTTTGTTGAGGCACGGCACCCAGTGGTTTCGTCGCGTTGTGGCCAATCTTTTAAGTAACAATCCCACGCTGTACTACCGGTCGGTGCTGTCGTTGGTAACTGTCACATTCGCAGGTAAATCTATGAAATTCGTAATCGCGATATTCTGTTTCTTCTGGTCTGCGGCAGTATTCGCTGCGGTCGGCAGTATTGATTCATTTGACGGTGAAGTAAGCATCCTGTCCAAGGGCGTTACTCGGGTGGCAAACAAGCGTACATCCCTTGAGGAAGGTGATGTAATTCGCAGTGGGAAAGGGGCGTGGGCTTTAGTTCAAATGATTGACGGTGCTTTGTTGACAGTGCGCCCGCAAACCGAATTCAGAATTGAAATGTATCGCTATGCGCTGGAGGCGGATCCTGCAACGATGCGCAGTGTGATCTCGCTGACACAAGGGGCGTTGCGTATCGTTACCGGTTTGATCGGGAAACACAACCGGGCCGGCTATGCACTGAAGACGCCCTCGGCTACCATTGGAATACGCGGCACCGATCACGATACAGCGCATGTCGGTCGCGATGCTGCTTCGGGTGGCGTCAGTCCCGGCACTTACGATCAGGTTCATTCCGGCGGTACCGTGCTGCGCTCGTCGCGCGGCGATGTGCAGGTCAATCCCGGTCAAACGGCACACGCGGATCTAGCCGGGCTGGCGCAACCACGCCTGCTGGATCGCGAGCCGCGGTTTTATCAGAGTTACCGCGAGATTGACAGACGCGTAGCACCGCGCCGCGAAGAATTGCAACGCAAGTCAGTGCGGCAGCGCGGCGTGTCCGTAGTCGGCGACAAGCTTGTTGATGCGCAAAACCGAGGGGGAAATGAAGGCGACTTACGCGAGCCGCCGTCGGGCAGGGGTAGTGGCTCAGCGATTGAATCGACGGGTTCGCACGGGCCGGGGTCTGGCGGGTCACGCGATAGTGATGCTGGCGCAAGCAGTATCGTGGTGGCAGATGCTGAAATGCGCAGTTCCGGCGGGAGCAGTTCTAGCAGCGATTCCAACAGCAGGCCCGGCAACAACTCGGATAGCGGTTCCAATGGTGGAGATGGAAGCAAAGGAGGTTCGAGCGGCAGTTCCAGCGGCGGCTCCAGTTCAGGTTCCACAGGATCAAGGAGTAGCATTTCTTCCTCGCGGGAATCGTTGTCGATTTCGGAGTCTGGTGGTCGAAGCCACGGTATATCTCTCAGGAGCAGCGGTGGGTTTTCTTCGTCGCACGGCGGACGAAGTCGCTGACGCGATTATAGGCTGACTCAAATGCCGAATCGTTCGCCGATTCCAAACAGTGTGGCGATTCCTAGGATTGCAAATATTGCCGCAGCGATCGAATGAACAAACCCTAATGGCATTCGGTGCGCGACCCGATCCCCCAGGAGGACGGCAGGCACATTGGCAATCATCATCCCTAAAGTGGTTCCGGCAACAACGGAAAAGATCTCTTGATACTGAGCCGCCAATGCAACCGTTGCAACTTGGGTTTTGTCTCCCATTTCAGCCATAAAGAAAGCGACGAGGGTGGTACCAAAGACACTGAAACCCGCAAGCTTGGCGTCTTTCTCGTCGAATTTGTCGGGAATCAGAGTCCAAAGTGCCATCCCAATGAATGAGATACCCAGAATCCAGCGAAGGGTCTGCGGCGCTATGAGTGAAGTGATCCACGAACCCAGTGCAGCGGCAAATGCGTGATTTGCCAATGTCGCGATAAGGATACCGATGACAATCGGTAGTGATTTTCGGAACTTAGCCGCCAGAATGAAGGCAAGAAGCTGGGTTTTATCGCCAATTTCAGCAAAGGCGACGATGCCGGTGGAGATGAGGAAGGAATCCAATGTAATTTCCCAATGGCCGGACCAGAACAATTGACCACATCGCTTCTCCGGCCGTCCGAAGGCAATATGGTCAAAGGTCTTGCCAAGTTCAGGAAACCGCTTGCGCCATGACCGGTGGGTCAAGTGTGTTGACGCAAACCCCTGCATCTTATGCAGGGCGACTACTCCCCAATGACGTGGAAATTATAGCAAAGAAACCTCGTGCAAGTATTCGCCGTTGCAAAAAGAACGCAAATACTTGGTGAGTGAGGGCTGAGACATTAGCTTGTAAATCAAATATTTATCTCAGCCCATGATTCCGGTTAAGACGAATCAACTCAAGCGGTTACGTAAACGACGACGTGACAATGGTACTGATGCACGCATATAGTAGCTGATGGATCAAATTTGCAATCACGATGCGCTATTGCTGAAAGGAATAAATGACTGTTAATTGGATGCTCAATGCCGCAGGTCTCCTTTGCACAACGATTGGCAGTCTCCTGATCTTATTGTACTTGTGGAAAAGCCCTCGATTTGCTGAGGATTGGCTGTCGCCCGAAGGAAAGAGCGCCTACTCAAAGCATAGGCGTCTATTGATTGTGAGTGTGGCGCTCCTCGCTGCATGGCACTTAGTCCAATATTTCGCGGTTATTCTTTTGTAGCGTATCAAGCTCGAAAATCATTAAATACGATGGGCTATGAGTATAAATGTTGCCGCCGATTGAAAATTGATCAGTTCGCGCGGTTTGTGCCGACGTATCAATGACCATCTCCTCTACCCGACAGAGACTGGTCAATGCGTAACCGGCATGGGTGGTCAGTATCGAGTCGGCGAGAACAACTTTGCATCCCTGAGTGACACTTTCTCCAACCAATGTCGCTCGCACAGTTGAATCTTTTTTTCCTCCATTCAAGAAGTGACCGCCCACCGCAATCACGCCGCTAGCTGACCGATTACCAATATAGCGGGTCCGTATTTGACATATATGTATAATGTGCATATAATTTGAACGTGTCTACCAATTTCGATCCAAAGAAGGATGCAGCAAATATCAAGAAGCACGGCGTGTCGCTTTCTGAGGGTGACGGCGTGCTGAATGATCCCCTCGCGCTCACCGTAGAAGATGATGCCGCAGAGGGCGAACAGCGCTTTGTCACAATTGGAACGAACCTATTCGGGTCCCTGATGGTCGTGGTTCACACTCCCCGGAGTGGTGGGTCACGATTCATCTCGGTGCGCAAGGCTGATCCTAAAGAGCGGAGAAACTATGAAAAAGGTATATGATTTTTCCAAAGGTAAGCGTGGCGCGGTGATTCCTGCGACTGCCAAGACGCGCATTACCATTTACGTGGACGACGCGATTCTCAAGCGTTTCAAAGCTCAGTCCGAAAGGTCCGGAAAGGGGTATCAGACCCTAATAAATGAAGCCCTGAATTCGTATCTTGGGTTCACGGAACAAGCGGTGACTCAAGATCTTGTGCGTAAGATTGTGCGCGAGGAACTCGCTGCGCACGGTTAACTAACTTGTCCTCCCAAAGGACGCCTTGGCGGGCTCGACGTTGAAAACGTCCTCGGCTTCTAGCGCATCAAGATGGACATTAATGTGCAAATAGAATTTCGTACCAGTGCTCATATTCATCCTGCCGGGCGCGCCAGTATCAGATTGTCACCGTCAATTTCCAGCGGTGCCCACTTTTGCCCAAGTCTCGTAGTCGTGTGCTAAATTTGTGCCATGAATGGATGAAAATCAAAGTTGGTTACCCTGATTTACCTTCGAAATAAAATTGGCAAGCGTTGATAAGCCGTTGATTTTTCAAATAACCAAGTATTGCCAGTTCGCCTCATAATCCGTTGGTCGATGGTTCAAGTCCATCAGGGCCCACCAAACAATCAAGCGCTTACTGCCGTAGCGAACAGAACCGTGCCACATTCGTGCCGAAGCCCTGTACGTGGCTTCGTCGCGTGCACGGTGAGCGCTTGGCGACGTTATGGGAAAGGAACCGAAAAGCCGGCGCATTCCAGTCTTGATGCTGGCATTCCTTTGCATCTGCGCGCTACACTGCTGCCGCCATGCGTATCACTACATTTCTCGCGTTCAGTCTCATGATATTCGGTGTAATCGGTGTCGTTGCCGCGCGCTATTTTGCGTTGGCCAAGGGCGTGCGTCTGGGCATTTTCGCTATTGGCGCAGGGGTGTTGATTGGCGCGCTGGAGTCGATCTACATGCGGCGCATGAGTTTGCGCGCGTCGAATGAGGCGGCTGCCGCGTACGACGGCATTCCTGCGGTGATCTGGGGCCTGATGCTGCTGTTGATCGCGGGTTGTGTGATTGGCGCGGCCTACGCGATGGACGCCGGCCGCTGGGGCGCTGTGACGGCCTATCTAAATCAGC
Organism: Burkholderiales bacterium; assembly: GCA_040081205.1. Taxonomy (GTDB): domain Bacteria; phylum Pseudomonadota; class Gammaproteobacteria; order Burkholderiales; family SG8-41; genus UBA5216. The sequence goes on from JBEBHE010000084.1 coordinate 4,666, forward strand.
GGCCCGGCGCGCTGTATGGGTTGAGCGGCTTGCTGTTGATGGGCGTGGGTGCGCTGGCGTTTGTGAATCCGCACGGCATGCGCGTGTGGTGGAAGACGCTGTTGTTTCGCGTGCCGCGCGTGTCGTTGGGTGTACTGCTGATGCTTGCCGGCCTGATCGCGCTGGCGTGTGGTGTGTGGGAATGGATAGACCCGCGTGATTTTCAGAAGGCCAGCCGCGTGATTCTTTCTATTATTGAATCCACTTTGCCCGACGGTTTGCCGCGCGCTGTTTTTAGGCGGCTGCGCCAGGGAACGTAATTCATAGACGCTATCGTGGCGATGCCTAAGCCGCGTACTGACGCCGCCCGTGACAGCGGTTTTTCTATACAATAAAGGTTCGTATTCTCGCGCTGCCGTTCCGGCGGCGCCTCAGAAAATAGTCATAATTAACAAGGAGATACATCATGCCCTCAATTTCGTCGCATGCTATTCGCGCACATCAAACCGGCGGCCCTGACGTTTTGCAATGGGAAGAAGTTACCGTGGGCGATCCCGGCCCTGGTGAAGTTCGTGTGCGCAACACGGCGATAGGTTTAAATTTTATCGATACCTATCACCGTTCCGGCTTGTATCCCATGCCGATGCCGCTCACGCTGGGTTCGGAAGGTGCGGGCGTGATCGAAAAAGTCGGCCCTAAGGTTAAGGGTTTAAAGGTGGGCGACCGCGTTGCCTATGCACAACCGATCGGCGCCTACGCCGAAGTGCTGATTCGACCGGTGGCGCGGCTGGTGAAGATCCCCGCGGGTATCAGCGATCAAACGGCCGCAGCAATGATGTTGAAAGGCATGACGGCATGGTATCTGCTGCGCCGCACGTACAAAGTTAAAAAGGGCGACACAATTTTGGTGCATGCCGCTGCCGGCGGCGTGGGGCAGATACTGTGTCAATGGGGCAAGTATCTCGGCGCTACGGTAATTGGCACGGTGGGCAGTGATGTCAAAGCGCCGCTGGCGAAAAAAGCCGGTTGTAAACACGTGATCGTCGCCAGCCGTGAAAAAATTTCGCAGCGCGTGCGCGACATTACCAAGGGCCGCGGCGTGCCGGTGGTTTATGACGGTATCGGCAAAGAGACGTTTATGGAATCGCTCGACTGCCTGTCGCCGCTGGGCACGATGGCGAGTTTCGGCAATGCTTCCGGCGCGGTGCCGCCGGTGAATATCGGCATCCTGGCGCAAAAGGGTTCGCTGTTTCTCACGCGCCCGACGCTGGTGAACTACACCGCCACGCGCGAAGATCTTGATACGGCCGCGCGCGATTTGTTCGCGGTGGTAAAAAAAGGCGCGGTGAAAATTTCGATCAATCAGACCTATCCGCTGCGCGAAGCCGCGCAGGCGCATCGTGATCTCGAAGGCCGTAAAACCACGGGCTCCACGGTGCTGCTGCCGTAGTCATGCGTCCGTCGAGGCTCGGTTTCGTGCTCGCGGTATGGGCATGCGCTGCCGGCGCGCAGTCGCTCCCGGCAAAAACGGGTGCGCCCGTTCAGGATCGCAGCGTCGCCGGGAACGCTGCGTTACAACATCAGCAACGCACCAGCGCGGCGTATCGTGCGCTGGAGCAGGCGCGGCAGCAGCGTAAGTTCGCCGAGCAGGATTATGTGAACACCGACGATGCTTACCGTGCCGCGCAGCAACGTGCCGACGACATGAAACGCGAACTTGAAAAAATGGCGAAAGCACGCGAGACCGCTATCGCAAAAGAGACTGCTGCTGCGAAAGCATACGAGGCCGCCTTGAATGCGGGCGGCGCGCGCTGAGCCGTCCGATGATTGATTAGCACGGAAGCCGTCACAGGAAATATCGTGTTGCCACTGGACAAACTACCCGCACCGCCCGGCGCCGCACCGCTCGCGCTGCTCAAGGGCATTACCGTTCTTGATCTCACCACCTCAATCGCCGGGCCGTATGCCACGATGTTGTTGGGCGACATGGGCGCCGAGGTCATCAAGATTGAACGCCCCGGCAAGGGCGACGATTGCCGCGCGTGGGGGCCGCCGTTTCTCGATGGCGAATCGCTGTGGTTTCTCAGTGTGAATCGTAACAAACAAAGCGTCACGCTCGACTACACCACGGATGCGGGCCGTGTGGTGTTGCATGACATCGTGCGCAAAGTGGATGTGGTGATCGTTAATCTGACGGATCGCGTGCAGAAAAAACTCGGCGTCGATCATGCGGCATTGTCGGCGTTGCGCGCGGATATCGTGCATGTGTCGCTGTCGGGCTTTGGGCTGAAAGGCGCGCGCAAGGATTTTCCGTGTTATGACTTGATCGCCGAGGGTTACAGCAGCGTGATGGAGTTAACCGGCGAAGCGGAAAGCCCGCCGCAGAAAGTCGGCACGCCGGCAGCGGACTTGATCGCCGGCATGGATGCTGCGTATGCAACGCTGGCCGCGTTGTTTGACAGGCAGCGTAGCGGCAAGGGGCACAAAATCGACATCGCGATGATCGACAGCATGACGCGCTTCATGTCGCCGCGCATCGTGCCGTATCTCGGCTCCGGCATCGTGCCGCATCGCACCGGCGCGCGCGATAGCGTGATTTCGGTGTACCAGACGTTCGACACGCAGGATAGGCCGATTACGCTGGGCTTGGGTAACGACGGCATTTTCAAACGTTTCTGGCAGGCGGTGGGGCAACCTGCGGTGGCCGATGATCCGCGCTATGCCACCAATGCGCAGCGCTGCGAAGTGCGCGCGGAAATCGTCGAAAAAACGCAAGCCGTGTTGCTGACGCAGCCGCGCGCGCATTGGTTGAAATTGTTTGTCGAACACAAGGTGCCGGCGGGTCCGGTGAACAGCGCCGACGAAGTGGCGTCCGATCCAGAGTTGATTGCACGTGGATTATTTTTTACCGCCACGCACGCGACTAACCAAGGTGAGCGCAAAATACCGCAGGTCGGCCTTGGCATTGCGGTGGATGACAACAACAGCAGTTATCGCAGCGCGCCGCCACGATTGGGTGAACACAACGATGGCGTGCTCGGTGGATTGCTCGGCTACGACGCCGCGAAAATTGCAAGCTTGAAAGCAAACAAAACAATATAAACAGGCGATATTAAATGTCTTTTAAAACAATACTTTACGAAGAAGAGGGCGCGATAGGCTGGCTGACACTCAATCGCCCCGACGACGGCAATATGTTCACCGCCGAAATGTGCCACGAGATTCGTGATTGCATCGACGGTATGCGCCGCGAGACGCGCACGCGCGTGCTGGTGATCACCGGTGCGGGCGACAAATTTTTCTGCATCGGCGGGCGCAAAGACGGCCTCGAAGACACCAACCTCTACGCCGGTATGCTGCCGACACTCGAAATCTACGAAAGCATCGAACGTCTGCAAAAGCCGGTGATCGCATCGGTCAACGGCTATGCCGTGGGCGGCGGCCAAGTACTGCAAGTAATGTGCGACATCACCATCGCGAAAGAAAGCGCGGTGTTCCGTCAGGTCGGCCCCATGATGGGCAGCTTCGACGCGGGCTACGGCACATGGTATCTCGAAGACCTCGTGGGCAAGAAAAAGGCGAAAGAAATGTGGTTCGCCAATCCGCGACTCTCGTCGCGCGAAGCGCTCGATATCGGTCTCATCAATAAGGTCGTGCCCGACGACAAGCTGAAGGAAGAAACGCGCAAGATGGCGCTGGAGATCGCCGATCGTGGTGCATTCGCGCTGGCGTCGATCAAGGCGGCATTCACTGCGCGTCACGGCGGCGTATCGGGGCTGGCGAGAGTTTCGCATGATCTGTTGCTGCGGCTTTATCTCGACACCGACGAGTCCAAAGAACTGGGCGAGTCGTTTCGCGGCAAGCGCAAGCCGGATACGGATAAATTCGGGCACTGATTTTTAATGTCCACGTTGCTCACGCTGCACAACCCGCAAACGGCCCGCCGTTACTACGACGCTGGCTGGTGGCAAAATGAAACGATGTACACTCTTGCTGCGCAGCACGCGCGCGTGCGTCCGCAGGCGTATGCCTTGCGTGACTCGCGTGTGCGGCTGACGTGGGTGCAACTGGTGGCGTGGGTGGATGCGCTTGCCGCCGACATGCACGCGGCGGGTTTGAAGCGTGGTCAGCGCGTGTCAGTGTGGTTGCCCAATCGCGTCGAGGCCGCCGTGGTGTTTCTGGCCTGCTCGCGCAATGGCTACGTGTGCAACCCTTCTCTGCATCAGAACTACACCGTGGGTGAAATTGTTACGCTGATGGAGCGCATCCAGACGGCGGCGCTGTTTGCGCAGTCGGGTTACGGCGCGGATGCCGATAAGGTAAACGTATTTGACGCCGTGACGCCGCTGCCTGCGCTAAAGCGCGCGTATCGCATGGACGCAGGCGAGTTTCCCGCGCTGGTTGCTACGCCGGATGCAGCCGCGCTGCCGCCTGTAGACACCGACCCGGATAAAATCGTTTATCTCGCCTTCACGTCCGGCACCACCGGCAGCCCCAAGGGCGTGCTGCACTCGGATAACACGCTGCTCGCCAACGGCCGCGCAATGGTTCGTGACTGGCATCACGACGAACACACGGTACTCTACACGCACAGTCCGCTGTCGCATCACATCGCCACGGTGGCGCTTGCGCAGAGTCTGTGCGCGGGCTTCGAGCTGGTGCTTAACGATCTCAAGCCGGGCATGAGGCCGCTCGACGGCTTGCTGGAAACGGGCGCTACTTACGTGATGGGCGTGCCGACGCACGCGATAGATATTCTGGCGGACGCCAAGCAGCGCGGGTTGTCGAAGCTGGGCAAGGTCAATCTGTTCTACATGGCGGGTTCGACCATACCGCCCGAAACCGCGCGCGCATTTCTCGATATGGGCATCAAGCCGCAGAACATCTACGGCATGACCGAGAATGGCTCGCACCAATACACCATGCCGGATGATTCGGTGGAGATCATTACCATGACCTGCGGACGCGCGTGCCATGGTTACGAAACCAGATTGTGGGATCAGGAAAATCCCGACATCGAGGTGAAGCCCGGCGAGATTGGTGAAATCGGCACGCGTGGCGCGTTGCTGATGCTGGGCTATTTCGACAATCAGACAGCGACGGAAAATTCGTTCAACGCCGGCGGCTGGTTTATGAGCGGCGATCTTGGGCGTATGGATGCGCAAGGTAATCTGCAAATCGTCGGGCGCAAGAAAGATCTGATTATTCGTGGCGGCCACAATGTCCATCCATCGCGCATCGAGAATTTGGCGTTGAAGCACGCGGCGGTGTTGAAGGCGGCGGCGTTTCCGGTGGCCGATCAGCGTCTCGGTGAGCGCGTGTGCCTGGCGATCATTCAGCGCGATGGTTCGCAAGTCGAGCCAGATCAATTGCTGTCGCATCTGAATGAGGCCGGCTTGTCCAAATATGACATGCCGGAATTTTTTATCTGTATGGATGCCTTTCCGTTGACCGCCAGCGGCAAGATACTCAAGCGCGAATTGGTAGAGTGGACGAAAGCCGGAAAGATTTCACCCACGCCGGTGCGCTGGGGCGGTGCTGACAAGAGGAGTGCATAGATGGCTATTGAACTTTCACGCGTCGAAGAATTCGCGCTAATTACGTTAAACCGACCGGATGCGCTGAACGCGCTGAGCTTCGCGCTGATCCGCGATCTCGCTGCGTGCATCGACGAAGTGGCGAAAAGCGACGCGCGCGCGCTGATTATCACCGGCGCGGGTGCCAAGGCGTTTTGTGCCGGCGCGGATATCAAAGAACTCATGGGGCGTGGCCTGATGGCGCAGAAGCAGGGCGGCGAATTCGGGCAGGCAACGTTTGCGAAACTCGATACATTGCCGATGCCATCGATCGCCGTTCTCAACGGCTACGCGTTCGGCGGTGGGCTGGAACTCGCGCTCGCGTGTACGTTCCGGCTCGCCACGCGCAACGCCAAAATGGGTTTGCCCGAAATCAAGCTCGGCCTTATACCGGGTTACGGCGGCACGCAACGTCTGCCGCGCGTGGTGGGCGAGGCGCACGCGCTGGAGATGGTGATGACGGGCCGCACGATCGATGCCGACGAAGCGCATCGCATCGGGCTGGTAAATTGCTTAGTCGATAACAATCAGGATGGTGATGCAGTAGCCGCGGGCATTGCGTTTGCGCGAGAATTTTCCGGCTATAGTTTGCCCGCGCTGTCGTTTGCGCGTGACGCAGTGAAGCGCGCCGGCGAGACGCCGTTGCACGACGGGTTGAAAATAGAAACCGATCTGGGGACGTTGGCGTTCCAGACCCAGGATTCCGTCGAAGGCATGTCCGCGTTCGCCGAGAAACGCAAACCGCAGTTCAAGGATAAGTGAGATGGCGGCTGCACCTACCGCGCGCACGATAGTCGTCACCGGCGCGAGCCGGGGCATCGGTGCAACGATTGCCATAGCGCTCGCGCAGCGCGGGTTCACGGTGGGTTGTCTCACGCGCAAGGGTGCGGGGCCGGAGACTGCGGCGCCGAAAGAACTGGCGTCGCGTTTCGTGAACGCGCGTTGCGATGTCACGGACGAAGCCAGCGTCAAACAAGCCTTCGCGGAAGTCGCGGCGAAAACCGGCGCCATTCACGGCATCGTCAACAACGCCGGCATTCATCTTGATGCGCCGAGTGACAAACTCTCGCTCGATGTCTATAACCAGGTGATGAGCACTAACGCCACGGCGGTATTCACCGCGTGTCGCGAAGCCTATCCGCATCTGGTGAAGGCGGGCGGCGGTATCATCGTTAACATCGGTTCATTCTTCGACAAGATCGGCGTCAAACGCAATGTGGCCTATTGCGCGTCGAAAGCCGCGGTCGGCGCTATCACACGGTGTCTGGCGGTGGAGTGGGCGGGCAAGGGCATACGCGTGCTGGATGTTGCGCCGGGCTACATCGAAACCGATTTGAATCGCGATGCATTCAATGGGCCGCTGCGCGAATTTCTTGCCAAGCGCATCCCCGGCGGCAAGCACGGCACGCCGCAGGACATTGCAAAGTTGGTGGCAGCGATTTTCTGCGAAGATATTCCGTTCTTGAATGGCGAGACGATTTATATTGATGGCGGACAGGGCATCGCGCACTGATTTCTATAAGTATTTGTTTTTAAATGATATTTTGTAAAGGTCTTCATGAAGGTTTTTGAGCGTTTGGACAGCAGCGTCGCGTTCAGTAACGAAGAACGCATGCTGATCGACACGGTGCGTGCATTGGCGCGTGATCAAATCGCGCCGCGCGCGGCGGCGTACGACCGTAGCGGAGAATTTCCGTGGGACAACATCAAGGCGATCAACGCGCTGGGGCTGAATGCGATGTTCGTGCCGGAAACGTATGGCGGCGCGTTACTGTCGTACGCGGCGTATCTCGAATGCGTGCGTGAAATCAGCAAAGCGTGTGCTTCCACCGGCGTGATCTGGGCGACGAACTTTCACGCGATGAATCCGCTAATCCAATTCGGCAACGATGAGCAAAAGAAGCGTTTGTTGCCGAAAGTGGTGGACGGTGCGCTAGCCTCGCTGGTGATCACCGAGCCGACAGCCGGCTCAGATGCGACCGGCATGAAAATGTCTTTTCGCCCGGAGGGCGACAGCATCATCGTCAACGGATCCAAAACCTTTATCACCAACGGTGCGCATGCCGATTTGCTGATGGTATTCGGCAAGTGGAGCGAAATTGAAAACAGCAAATCGTCAATATCCGCGTTGGTTGTAGAAAAAGACACACCGGGACTGAAGATAGTGCGCGAGGAGGACAAGATGGGCTTGCGCGCGTCCAGCACGGCGGCGCTGGCCTTTGACAATTGCCGCGTGCCGCGCGCCAATCTGCTGGGTAATCCCGGCGATGGGTTGAAAATCTTGCTCGCCTCACTCAATAAATCGCGACCCAGTGTTGCGGCTCACGCACTGGGCATTGCGCGCGGCGCGTTCGAGGATGCGGTGAATTACATCAACGAACGCACGCAATCCGGCCGCAAAATTGTCGAGTTTCAGGGCATACAATTCATGCTGGCCGACATGGCCACCGATCTCGCGCAGTGCGAAGCATGGCTGTGGCACGTCGCGCGCATGGTCGATGGCGGCGCCACGGATTTCGGCGTCGAGTCGTCGATGCTCAAAATGCGCGCAGCTGACATTGCCATGCGCATCACCACCGATGCGGTGCAACTGCATGGCGGCTACGGCTACATCAAGGATTTTCGCGTCGAGCGCCTGATGCGCGACGCAAAAATTACGCAAATCTGGGAAGGCACCAATCAGATACACCGGCAATTGATCGGGCGCAGTTTTTTAAAGAAATGATTTTTTTGAGATGAATGACATCAAAACCGTAGGCATTGCTGGAAGCGGCACCATGGGCGCGGGCATTGCGATAGTCGCGGCGCGCGCGGGCTTCAAGACGATGGTATTCGACACGCAGCAGGCCGCGCTGGATCGCGCACGCAAGCAGACCGAAGGGTTCTTTGCAAAATCCGTTGATCGCAAAAAACTCACCCAGCCGCAGGTCAATACCATCATGGCAAACCTCACGAGCACGACGCGCATCGAGGACATGGCGGCATGCGACATCGTGATCGAAGCCGTGTTCGAGAATCTCAAGGTCAAACACGACCTGCTTGCGCAACTCAACAAAGCATGCCCGCCGCAGACGATTTTTGCCTCGAATACTTCCACGCTGTCGATCACCGAAATTGCTGCCGGATCGGGGCGCGATGAAAAATTCGTTGGCATGCATTTCTGTCTGCCGGCGCAATTGATGAAACTGGTGGAAATGTCGCCGGGCTTGCGCACCAGCGACGAAACCTTTCAAACCGCATGGGATTTCGCCAAAGCGCTGGGGCAGATTCCGGTGAAGACCAAGGACAATCCCGGTTTCATCCTGAATTATTTCCTGGTGCCGTTTAACAACGACGCGATTCGTCTGGTGGAAGCGGGTGTGGCCGCGCCCGCCGACATCGACCTCGCGATCAAGGCCGGCCTCGGTTACCCAATGGGGCCGCTGGAGTTGCTGGACCTGGTCGGACTGGATACGCATCTGCTGGTGGCGGAGGCGCTGTACTCGTCCACGCATGAACCGCGCGCCGCGGTGCCGGCACTGGTCAAGCGCATGATCGCGGCTGGGCAGTTGGGGCGCAAGACGGGGCGGGGATTTTACACTTATAAAACCAACGCGATGTTCGGAGGCTGACGACGGCATGAACTATTCCCTCATCAATACCGGCGGAGGCAGCGGATTTGAAGACGGCCATGCGTTGCTGACGGGCGCTAACCGTAACGGCGATATCGTGGTGATACTCGGCGCGGGAGCTGGCAAGGCTTTCGGTGCGCTGCACGATGCAGCAGCGAAAACGGCAGTGCTGATTGAACTGAACGGTGAGTGTCTCGGCGTGCACACCGGCGAAGCGCGCGGCGAAGAAGGCGGCAACGTACTGGGCTTCACGCGCTTTCGCATCGGCGCGGCGGCCCCCACGAATCTTGTTGAGCTGGTACGTCAGCCGCGCACCCGCGATACGGCGATTGCGGCAGCGAAAGCCCTATTGGAGGGCGCAGGATTGCAGGTGGCGGTGTGCGGCGATTTTGCGGGACGCATCATCGACCGGCTGGTGCGCCCGTATTACAACGCGGCGCTCACGCGGCTCGACGAAGGGCTTGCCACGGCGGACGATCTTGATATCACCTTGAAGCTCGGCCTCGGTTATCCCGAAGGGCCGATTTCGTTACTCGAACGCACGGGTCTTGAACATCACTGCGAGGTGACGCAAATGCTGTTTGATGCCTATGGCGATGCCGCTTACGCGCCGGCGCGCCGCGCGCGTGTGGCGTATGCGCGGGCGGTGGCGGCACGCGAGGCGCTGCGCGACTCGCCGTTTCCTGCATCGCCGGGCGGCCCCGGCAGCGATTAACCGTGTCCAACATCAATGCCCAGCAACCGCTCGCGGGTATCCGCGTGCTCGACTTCAGTACTCTACTCCCCGGTCCGCTGGCGACGCTGATTCTTGCCGAGGCTGGTGCTGAAGTGATCAAGATCGAACGGCCCGGACGCGGTGACGAGATGCGTTCTTATATGCCGAAGTTCGGCACGGACAGCGTTAATTTTGCCATGTTGAATCGCGGTAAGAAAAGTATCGCGATCGATCTGAAGGATGCCGCGGCACGCGCCTCGCTCATGCCGCTGATCAAAGCGGCGGATGTGGTGGTGGAGCAGTTTCGTCCCGGCGTGATGGATCGTCTGGGCTTGGGCTACGACGCACTGAACGCGATTAACCCGCGCATCATCTATTGCGCGATCACCGGCTACGGACAAAACGGCCCGCGCGCGGAAGTTGCGGCGCACGACATCAACTATGTGGCCGCGTCGGGCATGTTGTCGCTGGCGGCGGGTGAAGACGGCGCGCCGATCGTGCCACCCGCGTTGATCGCCGATATTGGCGGCGGCACGTATCCGGCGGTGATCAATATTTTGCTTGCCCTGCGCGCGCGTGATGCGAGCGGCCAGGGCTGCAAGCTCGACATCGCGATGGGCGACAACCTGTTCACGTTTTTGTATTGGGCCATGGGCAATGGCCTTGTCGCCGGTGAGTGGCCGAAACCCGGAGGCGAACTGGTCACCGGCGGCAGCCCGCGATTTTTTCTCTATCGCACGCGAGACGACACGTTCATCGCTGCGGCGCC
>JBEBHE010000375.1:0-4071 GCA_040081205.1 Burkholderiales bacterium
CTATCTACCAGGTCTGGCGCTATTCGCCGCCGCGATCACCGCGCAAGCGCAATCCTATCCCGCCAAGCCCATTAGATTGATCGTGCCTTTCCCGGCGGGCGGCCCGGTGGACATCACCGCGCGCATCATCGGTCCTAAAGTTTCCGAAGCGCTGGGACACAACATCCTTATCGACAATCGCGGCGGCGCCAGCAGCATTATCGGCTCCGATCTTGTCGCGAAATCGCCGCCAGATGGCTACACGCTGCTGATCTGCACGGTCACCAACACCATAAACGTCAGCCTGATTCCGAAAATTCCGTACGACATGGGCCGGGATTTCGAGCCCATTGGGCAACTCGTCATCACCACCAGCATACTCACCGCGCATCCGTCGCTGCCGGTGAAGTCGGTGAAGGAACTGATCGCGCTCGCGAAAGCGCGACCGGGGCAACTCACCTACGGCTCGGCGGGCAACGGCTCGCCGTCGCATCTTGCGGGCGAGTTATTGAAAACCATGAGCGGCATCACACTGCTGCATGTGCCGTATAAAGGCGGCGGACCGGCGGCGGTTGAACAGGTCGCGGGACAAGTGCAACTGGCCTTTCTCAGTGCGCCCGCGGTGGTGCCGTTCATCAAAAACGGCCGCCTGCGCGGACTGGCAGTGACGAATGCGAAGCGCTCGCTGGTGCTGTCCGACCTGCCTACCATTGCCGAAGCGGGTTTGCCCGGCTATGAATCCGAAGGCTGGAGCGCCTTGTTCGCACCGGCCAAAACACCTGCCGCCGTGGTGCAGCGGCTCTACAACGAATTCGCCACCGCGATACGCGACAATGAGGTTCGCGCAAAGCTGATTGCAGCGGGCACCGAACCCGCGCTAATGCTGGCAGACGAACTTGGCAAGAAAGTGCGCGACGAAATCGCGCGCTGGGGCAAGGTCGTCAAAGCGTCAGGCATGAAAATCGATTAGTACGCGGCAAAGTCAGCGCCTTGCAGGTAAACTCCGGCGCTGCACTGCCAAACCCTATCACACTCGTAAACGAATCTTGAAAGCAGCTCCTTTTGAATACGTGCGCGCTGGCTCGGTTGCCGAGGTCTGTGCGCTGCTGCGCGAGCACGGCGACAACGCCAAGCTGATCGCCGGCGGACAAAGCCTGGTGCCAATGATGGCGATGCGCCTCACGCGGCCCACGCGGCTTGTCGATATCAACGAAATCGCCACACTCAAATTCATCACGGTGGAGACGGATTCCGTGCGCACGGGCGCCTGCACGCGGCAATGTGTGATCGAACGCGACACGGCTTTGGCGCAGCGCGCGCCACTCCTGAAACAGGCATTGGCGTGGGTGGGTCACACGCAAACGCGCAATCGCGGCACGGTGGGCGGCAGCCTGATGCACGCCGATCCTGCGGCGGAACTTCCGCTGGTAGCGCAAATGCTCGGCGCAACGATGATCCTGCGCTCGATCGATGGCGTGCGCGCCATGCCTGCCGCGGAATTTTTCATAGCCCCGCTTACTACCGCGGCAAAGCCAGACGAATGCCTCGAAGAAATCCGCTGGCCATTGTGGAACGAAGCACGCACGGGTTCATGCTTCAACGAAACCAGCCGCAGACACGGCGACTTCGCCATAGTCGCAGCAGCCGCGCAAGTGGCCCTCGATAGCGGCGGACGCTGCCTGCGCGCCAGTTTCGGCATTGGCGGCGCCAACGCAACACCGCTGGCCTTTCCGCAAATCGCGACGCAACTGGCCGGCACATCACTGGACGACGAATCCATAAAAAGCGCGGCACACGCTGCAGCAGCCGAAGCAGAATTTTCCAGCGACCTTCACGCCGGCGCCGATTACCGCCGTCACCTCGCAACCGCACTGGTGGCGAAAGCGCTGCGCGAAGCGCGTGACACCGCACAAGGCAAACGATGAACGAAAAACGCCATGCAATATCTGTCGAGGTCAATGGCGTGCTGCGCTCGGCAACCGTGCCGGCACGGCTGTCTTTAGTCGACTGGCTGCGCGACGAACTTCTGCTTACCGGCACGCACGTCGGCTGCGAACACGGCATCTGCGGCGCGTGCTCGATCATGCTCGACGGCGATCCGGTGCGTTCGTGCCTGATGTTCGCGGTGCAGGCCGACGGCCATCGCGTCACCACGGTCGAAGGCCTTACGAATGCCGACGGCACGTTAAGCGTTCTGCAAGACAGTTTTTGCCAGATGCACGGACTGCAATGCGGCTATTGCACGCCGGGTATGCTGATCGCCGCACAAGGATTGCTCAATACCGTTGCACGTCCGAGCGAAGCACAAATACGCGAAGCCATCGGCGGCAATCTGTGCCGCTGCACGGGTTATCAGCAGATCGTGGATGCGGTGCAACTTGCCGCCGAACGCTTATCTGAAAAAAAATGACCGTCGAGACGAACAAAAGCCCTTACGGCTATCGCTATATCGGCACGCAGCGCCGCACCCGTGAAGACCCGCGTTTCGTGACTGGCCGCGGTCGTTATGTTGCCGACATTGCACTGCCCGCTATGAAGCATGTCGCTATCGTTGCCTCGCCCTATGCCTGCGCGCGCATCACCGCGATTCGCACCGATGCCGCGCGCGCCGCGCCCGGCGTGCATTACGTGCTGACCGGCGAGGAATTCTGCGCCGCCACCGACGCGCTGGCGCAAGGGCTCGATATACCGGAAGTCAAACGCTACGCGCTGGCGAAAGATCTGGTGCGTTATTCCGGCGAATGGGTAGTGGCGGTGGTTGCCGACACGCGCGCGCTGGCCGAGGACGCGGCGGAACTGGTCGAAGTTGATTATGACGTGCTGCCGCACGTCATTGACGCAGAACAAGCAGCGCGCGCGGGCAGTCCGCTGGTGCATCCGGCGCACGGCTCCAACGTGCTGTATCAACGACGCTTTGTGTGGGGCGCGGTCAATGACGCGTTTGCGAAAGCCGATCACCGCATTGCATTGCGTGCCGTGTGGGCACGCAGTTCGACAGTACCCATTGAAACCTTTGGCGTCGCAGCGCAGTGGGATGCCGGACAGCAAGTGCTTAATATCTGGGCGTCGATCCAGACGCCGAAATTTCCCGACCAAATGGCGCGCGCGCTCCGCTTGCCGGGCAACGCGCTCAGAGTGCATTACGATGTGGATGTCGGCGGCAGCTACGGCGTCAAACGCGGCATCAAGCACTCGGTGCTGGTGGGGTATCTGGCGAAGCGTATCGGTATGCCGGTGCGCTTCATCGAAGACCGGCTCGAAAATATGCGCGGCGGCGATATGCAGGGGCCGGATCGCATTTTTGACATGCAGGCCGCGTTCGATAACGACGGCACGGTGCGCGCACTTAAAATCCGCGCGCTGGACGACGTGGGCGCGCATGCCAGCCGCGCGCCGCTGCAACTCGGCAAACCGGTATCGGCAATCTGCGGGCCTTACCGTATCAAAGCGGTCGAATACGAGCCGATTTCGGTGCTGACGAATAAAACGCCGCAGGAAGCCGTGCGCGGCTTTGGGCAATCACCCACCAACTTCGCCATCGAACGCACAATGGATACCATCGCGCAACATCTCGGCATGGATCGCATCGAACTGCGGCGTAAAAACCTGATTACGAAGGACGAATTTCCGTACCGCATTCCCAGCGGATCAAGCTATGACTCCGGCGACTATCACACGGTGCTCGACAAGGCATTGCACGCGGCCGATTATCCGGCGCTCGTCAAAGCACGTGACAAAGCGCGCAGCGAAGGACGCCTCGCCGGCATCGGCATCTCAACCTGCCTCGAGCCCAGCGGCGGTAATTCGGCATTCGAGCCGCTGTTCAATCCGAAAAACGACACTACCACCTGGATGGATTCGTGCCTGGTGCGCGTGGATTTGTCAGGATCAATCACCGGCGTGATGAACACCTCGTCCTCGGGCCAGGGCCACGAAACGCTGGTATCGACCGTGATCGGCGAAATACTCGAACGCGATCCGGCGAACATATGCGTGGTTCGCGCCGATTCACTGTCGGCGCTGCCGTCGAACAGTCCTGTCGGTAGCCGCATGGCGATCATGCTCGGGGGTGCCGCGGCGGGCGCGGCGAAG
>JBEBHE010000085.1:0-15243 GCA_040081205.1 Burkholderiales bacterium
ACGGCGCACGGGTGGTCCGCACCGGCATCTGCGGATTGTGCAAATCGAACCAATGCGTGCAGCCCGCATCGGCTTTTTTCGACAACACAAACAAGGGCGCAAAATGACTGACGACCTGTGTGGCCAGATCCTGTCCCGGCGGTTGAAGAATTTCGCAGGACAGCGCGGATTGCATCAGCGCCTTGAGAAATTCGAGCTTGATGGACGTATTCTCGCCGGGGTAGATCAATACGGACTCTTCGACGTTGCCCTTCGCGAGAAACGAATACAGGCTCGCCAAATCCGCCCACAATGGCGCGCTGGGCACCGCGTAGCGGATACGTGTCCACTGCAACTGCCGCCGCAGCGCACGCAATGCGCGCGCCAGCGCCACCGGCACCCTAATCCGAAAGTTGACCGAACCGTTCACATCAGCGGCGTAGCGTTGCACACAACCCACATAGGCTGAGGCCAGTTCGCTCCAGCAACCGTAGGCGCTGTTCCACAGCTCACCTTCACGCAGTTTTTTCTGACGGGACGTATTTAGGTACTCACGCAATAACGTGCGTGTATGCACCACGGCAGCAATGTCAAGTTGTTGAATTTCATCGTAACGCTCGTCCAGCGTCAGCGCCTCGGCATTTTTAACCGTTTCCAGCGCCTCGGTAATGGCGTTCACGGCTGCCACCGCATTGCCCTTCGGCAATGCGGCAACCACATCGCGCGAGCGCATGAGCGCCGACGGCCCCGTCGCGCTTGCAGCACGCGTGGCACTCGCACTCGTATTTTTTCGCCCTCCTATCCAATTCAGCATGCCGAATCTCCCGTAGCCCGCTCATCACCCTCGAATTTTAACCAGGAACTACCGCTGGTTGCCGGGACTATTGTAAACCCCGCACGGGGCAAGTTTCGCCAATGATGCCAAGACCCGGTAAAATGCAATCAAGCTTTTCTATCCGCGTTTCGTTACTTTAAAGTACCCGATTTGATTTCCGTAACCATCAACGGCGACAACCGCCAGTTCGAACTGCCGCTGACCTGCGCGGGTCTGGTCGTAGCGCTGGGCCTAGCGGGCAAGCGCGTCGCTCTCGAACGCAACGGCGAAATCGTGCCGCGTAGCGCTCTGGATACGCAATCAGTCGCGGACGGCGACACTATCGAAATCGTGGTTGCTGTCGGCGGCGGCTGAACCTGGCACGATACGACGTCAGTAGTTATCAAAGGAGTTGTCCATCATGACCCCGCACGAAAATCTTGATCCGCTGCTGATCGGCGGCCAGTCGTTCGCCTCACGCCTATTGGTCGGCACCGGCAAGTACAAGGATTTCGCCGAAACTAAAGCCGCCGTCGAAACCAGCGGCTCGCAAATCATCACGGTAGCGATACGCCGCACCAATATCGGGCAAAACCCCAGCGAGCCGAGCCTGCTCGATGCGATTCCACCATCGAAATACACGTTGCTGCCCAATACCGCCGGCTGCTACAGCGCCGACGATGCGGTACGCACGCTTCGCCTGGCGCGTGAGTTGCTCGACGGCCACGCTTTGGTAAAGCTCGAAGTGCTGGGCGATCCGAAAACGCTTTACCCGAATGTGGTCGAAACCATCGCTGCCGCGAAAACACTGGTGAAAGACGGATTCAAAGTGATGGTTTATACCTCGGACGACCCCATTGTCGCCAAGCAGCTTGAAGACATCGGCTGCGTCGCGGTAATGCCACTGGCCTCTCTCATCGGTTCCGGCATGGGCATTTTGAATCCATGGAACCTGCAAATCATCATTGAAAATGCCAAAGTGCCGGTGGTGGTCGATGCCGGCGTCGGCACCGCATCCGATGCGGCAATTGCGATGGAACTCGGCTGCGACGCGGTATTAATGAACACCGCCATTGCCACCGCGCGTGATCCCATCTTAATGGCGTCCGCCATGAAAAAAGCGGTCGAAGCCGGACGTGAAGCATGGCGCGCTGGACGCATGCCGAAGAAGCTTTACACGGCTGCGCCAAGCTCACCGACCACCGGCATGATCGGCAAAGCCCCTTAAAAACATTAAATATTATTTAATAACAATTACTTACGATATTTTTACATTGATGTAAAAATTTCTCTAAAACACGTCAACGAAGTCCTCGGCTGTACGTTGCATCAGTAAGGGCTCGCGCAAAGCCCGCGATCAACGGAACACCATGCACACGCTGAACGCCCTGGATCTGAAAACCACACAGCAGCAACTCGCCGAAAACCAATTGCTTTTGCTCGACGTGCGCGAAAAAAATGAATTCGCCCGCGAGCACGTTGCCGGTGCGCGCTCGATGCCGCTGTCGAATTTCTGCGCACAACTCGGCACGGCACAACTGCCGCGCGACAAACTAATCGTTCTGTGCTGCGCCTCCGGCCAGCGCTCGCAATCGGCCATGCGCAAACTCGCCGCTGCCGGCTACACCCGCATCGCTCACATTGACGGCGGATTGACCGCCTGGAAAACCGCCGGGTTGCCGCTGGTCGAAGACCGCAGTGCACCCATTAGTCTGATGCGCCAGGTACAAATTGTCGCCGGATCGCTGATGTTCGCAGGAACGCTGCTCGGCGCGCTGGTGTCCCCGTGGTTCCTGTTGATACCGGGCGGCGTAAGCGCCGGCCTGATTTTCGCTGGCGCCAGCGGCTCCTGCATGATGGCGCAACTGCTGGCGCGGCTGCCCTATAACCGTCCAAAATCGTATTCAACGACGCCCAGCACTTTCTGAAGCGCCGCATGAACCTTTGCGGCGACAGGGCATCGCAGCTACACTCGGCGCCCATGTCTGAATCCGCGAATCCCGGCCATAGCGCACGCCATATCCGCAGCTATGTGCTGCGCCAGGGCCGCGTTTCCAGCGCACAGCAGCGCGCGCACGAGACGCTGCTGCCGCGTTATGGCGTTGCCTACGCCGAATCCATCCTGGATCTGGAACAGGTCTTCGGCCGCGCCGCGCCAAAAATCCTCGAAATCGGTTTCGGCATGGGTGAGACCACCGCTGACATCGCCGCCGCGCATCCTGAAAACGATTATCTCGGCATCGAAGTTCATACGCCCGGCGTCGGCAGTCTGCTAAAACAGATCGAGGCACGCGCACTCATCAATGTGCGCATCATCCAGCACGACGCCGTGGAAGTGCTGCGCCACATGATCGCGCCCGCCTGCCTCGACGGCGTGCACATTTTTTTCCCTGACCCGTGGCCTAAAAAACGCCATCACAAGCGGCGTTTGATTCAACCGCCGCTGGTCAAATGGCTAGCTGAAAAGCTGAAACCCGGCGCCTACTTTCACGCGGCCACGGATTGGCATGAATACGCGGAACAAATTCTGGCGGTGCTGTCGGCCGAACCCGCGTTAACCAATACGGCAGAAAATTTCGCGCCACGCCCCACTTACCGCCCGCACACCAAATTCGAAAACCGCGGCTTGAAGCTGGGCCACGGCGTGTGGGATATCGTATTCAGGCGGCAGGGTTAAGCACCACCCCAGCGGGTTTGCCGTCCGCACTTGCTTCGACCGGCGCAAGCGTCTGCAACAGCGTGCGTAACGCCGCCATTTCGAGCGGGCGTGAATAGTAGTAGCCCTGAATTTCGTCGCATCCGTTCTCGCGCAGAAAGGTCAACTGGCCTTCGGTTTCGACCCCTTCCGCGATCACCCGCAGCTCGAGTGCATGTCCCATCTGGATGATCGCGCGCGCGATGGCGGCGCCATCTTTGGACGAGGTCACTTCACGCGTGAATGACTGGTCGATTTTCAGACGGTCGATGGGGAAACGCCGCAGATACGTCAGACTGGAATACCCCGTGCCAAAATCATCAATGGCGAGTTGCAACCCGATATCTTTCAACTCTGTGAGCTTGGCGACAACGGCATCCACGTCTTTCATCGCCAGACTTTCGGTGATTTCAAGTTCAAGGTGTTTCGCATCCAGCCCGGTGCGCGCGAGAATATCGCGGATATGGGGGATCAGCTGTTTGTCGCGAAACTGGCGCGGCGACAGATTGACGGCAACATGATCCACCGGAAAGCCGTCGTCCATCATCTGCTTGGTCTGGCGGCAGGCTTCTTCCAGCACCCAACCGCCGATGCTCACAATGAGATCCGTCTCCTCGGCCACCGGAATAAACCGGCCCGGCGGCACCATGCCCATTTCGGGATGCTTCCAGCGCACCAGCGCTTCCACGCCGATGAAGCGACCATCCTTTGCTTCCACCTGCGGTTGAAAATGCAGGTGCAACTCACCGTTTTCAACGGCGCGCCGCAGATGCCCTTCGAGATACAGCCGCTCTTCCGTGAGGCGGTCGCTGTCTGCCGAATAAAAATAGTAGCAATCGCCGCCCAGATTGCGCGCATGCCGCATCGCCGTGTCCGCGCGGCGCAGCAGCGTTTCCGGGTCCGGCCCGTCGGTGGGATACAGCGCGCAGCCCGCGCTGCAGGTCACCACGATTTCGTGCCCGTCCACCATGAACGGCGCGCGCACGCTGTTCAGCACGCGCGTCATAGCCTGCGCTGCGCCGCCGAGATTGTCGATATCGATCAACGTCATCGCAAATGAATCCGCACCCAGACGCGCAATCGAATCGTGGTCGCGCAAAGCGCCGCGCAGCCGGGTCGCCGTCTCCTTCAACACCTCGTCGCCCGCTGCATGGCCCAGACTCTGATTCACATACTTGAAGTGATCGATATTGACCACCAGCGTGGCAGCCATGCACTTGTAACGCTCGCCGTAGGCGATGCCGTGACGCAAATGCTCCACCAGCAACGAGCGGTTGGCCACGCCCGTGAGTGCATCATGCGTATCCCGGCGCACCATCTCGTCGAGATAATGGCGCGTTTCGGTAAAATCCATAATCACGCCAATCAGCGAAGCCGCGCCGCCGCCATCCCCGCCGATGTTCACGCCGCGCTCGCTTACCCAGCGTTCCTCGCCGTCCGCGCGCACGATGCGGTACTCGATGTGATATTGATTTCCAGCAGCGAGTTGCCCCTGAAACTCAAAGCACGCACGCTCGAAATCATCGATGGCGATGATCGATCCCCAGGTGCGCGCGGCACTCGCGCAAAAATCCGCCGGTGCGTAACCGGTCAATTCACGGCAACTTTCGCTGACGAATACCATGCTCCACGCGGCATCGATCTGCCGCTGAAAAGCCACTACCGGCAGATGGCTCACCAGCGTTGAAAGGTTGCGCTCGTTCTCGCTTATACCCGTGCGCAGGCGCGCATCGGTTACCGCGCGGCCGGCAAGGTCATAGGCAAAGCCCAGAGTGCCTGCCACACTGCCGGCGCCATCGAGCAGTGCGATCCTGTGCGTTTCGAATTCGCGTGCTTCGCCTGCCCGATTGCGAACCACCCATCGACTGCGCTGCGCGCTGCGCGTGGCGATGACGGCGCTGTCTTCCCGTTGAATTTGCTCGGCAATCTCCAGGGGGAAAAGGCTCAGGTCGCTGGCGTCGATAACATCAACACCGCCGTCCGCCTGAAATTCGCACAGCTTGCGAAACGCCGCATTGACCAAGACATAGCGCTGCCCGGCGTCCTTTACCCAAGCCGGTTCGGGCAGCGCTTCCAGAAAACTATCGCCAAGCGTCTGTGCGAGGCGCTTAATATCCATGGATGACGCTGGATGTGCGCGCCGTGGTCATTGTTCGAATACTCCGCCTGCCTGCTGACGCTACTGAACCTTGAGGCCCGCTTCCTTGATGAGCTTGCCCCAGCGCTCGGTTTCGCTCGCCATGAAGGCGCCAAACTGCTCCGGCGTGCTGGATATGACGTCCACACCCAGTTCGCCAAGACGCGACTTCACGTTCTGCGTCGCCAGCGCCTTCACCAGATCGGCATTCACTTTGTCGATGATGGGACGCGGCACGCCAGCCGGAAACAAAATACCCCACCAGTTCACCGCAGCAAATCCCTTCAAACCGCTTTCGGCAAGCGTCGGCAGTTCCGGCGTGAACGGCCAGCGCTGCTCGCTGGTCACCGCCATCGCGCGCAGCTTGCCGGTTTTCATCGCTTGCATCGCCGGCAGCGCATCCGAGAACATGGTGGTGATCTGCCCGCCCATGATGTCGGTAATCGCCAGCGCGTTGCCTTTGTACGGAATGGTAATCATCTTGACGCCGGCGATCTGCTGAAACATTTCACCCGCGAAATGGGACATGCTGCCCGGACCGCTGGTGCCATAGGTGAGTTCGCCGGGACGCTGCTTGGCAAGCGCCACCAGCTGTTTGATATTGGTCACCGGCAAGGTTTTGGGAACCACCAGAATATTCGCGGAAATCGTGATCCGCGACACCGGCACGAAGTCTTTCCGCCAGTCGTAATTCACTTTGGCCAGCAGCGGCTTGGCGACCACCGGGCCGAAATTGCCAAGCAAAAAGGTATACCCATCAGCGGGCTGCTTCGACGCGTATTCCATGCCGATGGACCCATCGGCGCCAGGACGCGATTCGACGATGACCTGCTGGCCCCAGTATTCGCCCAACTGCTGGCCGATAATGCGCGCCATTACGTCGGAGCTGCCGCCCGGCGGATACGTCACGATGAATCGCACCATCTTGTTGGGATACGTTTGCGCCAGCGCGGATGCGCTCGTGATGATCACCACCGCCGCCGAACCGATTACCGCTTTTATGAAACCGCGCATGCTGAAATCCTCCTGTTTATAAGCCACTTGATTTGATACGCACATCCATTGATTCTACCGAAGTGTGGCGCGAAAAAACCCGCCAACAAAATGGCGTTGTAACTATTTGTTTTTATTGTATTTTTCTGAATCCGGGTCCGGCAAAAAAACTTGCAGCAATTCATTGAGGAAGCGCCGCCCCGTCAATGTCGGCGCAATCCGCTGATGATCACGCGTGATCAAACCGCGCTGCTCCGCAGCCTCCAACGGTTTTAATACGTTGGTCAGTGGCACGCCCGCGCGTTCGGCAAATAATCGCACGTCAAAGCCTCCATTCAGCCGCAGCGCATTCATCATGAATTCAAAACCGATATCGGCCGCAGTGACTTCATGTGATTCCTGTATGGCATTGCCCTCGACCGCTTTCTCCATGAACTGCTTCGGCTGGCGATAGCGCGCTTCACGCATCACGCGATCGGGAAATGAAATCTTGCCGTGCGCGCCCGCGCCGATGCCGATGTAATCGCCGAATTGCCAGTAATTCAGATTGTGTTTGCAGCTTGCGTTGGGCTGCGCGAACGCCGAGGTTTCGTAGTGGTCGTAACCGTGCGACGCAAGCAAAGCTTCGATGGCCGTTTGCATTTCGGCAGACGTATCTTCGTCCGGCAGCGTCGGCGGATAGCGGTGAAAGTAGGTATTCGGTTCCAGCGTCAAATGATAAGCCGACAAATGCGGCGGTTTGAAGGTGAGCGCCGTTTCGATGTCGGCCAGCGCTTCTTTGATGTTTTGTTCCGGCAAGCCGTACATCAAATCCAGATTGAAATTGTCGAAATGCTCGCGCGCGATGTCGATGGCGCGCCGCGCTTCGGTGTCGTCGTGGATGCGCCCCAGTAATTTCAGATGTCGTGGATTGAAACTCTGTATGCCGAGCGACAAGCGATTGACGCCCGCCGCACGATAATCGCGAAAGCGCTGCGCTTCCACCGTGCCGGGATTCGCTTCCAGCGTGATCTCGGCATCGGGATTCAACGGCAAGCGCGCGCGCACCGCGGCAAGTATCGAATCCACCCCCGCGCCGGACAACAAACTCGGCGTGCCGCCGCCGAAAAACACACTGCTGATGCGCCGGCCCCATACGCGGGGCAGCGTTTGCTCGAAATCGGCAATTAGCGCGGCAACATAATCCCCCTCGGGAATTTCACTCCGCACGCCGTGTGTCGTGCGTACCTCGTGCGAATTGAAATCGCAGTACGGGCATTTGCGCAGGCACCACGGAATGTGGATGTAGAGCGCGAGCGGCGGCAGCGCGGTGAACTGCGGTGAGGCGTGAGGCGTGAGGGGCACACCCATAACTGCCGGATCGCGCTGCACTCCGTCGCGCCTCACGCCTCACACCTCACGCTCTGAAGCCTCGCAGCAAGCGCCGCCAGCGCCTTGCCGCGATGACTGATCCTGTTTTTTTCGTGCGCCGGCAACTCCGCCGCCGTTTTGTTTAATGAAGACAGAAAAAAATACGGGTCGTAGCCAAAGCCGCCGTCACCACGTGGCGTGGCGATGATCTCGCCTTCCCAACGGCCTTCGGCAATCAACGGTTCAGGATCGTCGGCGTGGCGCACCAGAACGATCACGCAGGTGTAATGCGCGCTGCGGTCTGCTTTAGCCGCGAGCATCGCGATGAGTTTTGCGTTGTTACACGCGTCTTGCGTATCTCGATCTGGCGACATGCCGGCAAATCGTGCGATATGTTCGTTCGGCGCAGCAAAACGCGCCGAGTGCACCCCTGGCGCACCGTCCAATGCGGCTACGCAAATGCCCGAATCATCCGCGAACGCAGGCAATCCCGACGCGCGGCTCGCGTGACGCGCCTTGGCCAGCGCGTTTTCTACAAAGGTGCAATGCGGCTCGTCCGCGTCGTGGATGCCCAGCTCGGATTGCGACAGTATCGTCAGCCCCAGCGGCTCGCACAGTTGCCGGAATTCACGCAGCTTGCCGGGATTGCCGGAAGCCAAAACCAGCCGATGGATATTCACAAAATGTTGTTTAAAAAAATCTACTAAACTTCTAGCACCGCGCGCTGTTTCGCGATCAACGCGCGTATGCCGCCTTGCGCCAGCTCCACCATCGCATCCATTTCGGCGCGCGAAAACGGCGCGCCTTCGGCCGTGCCCTGGATTTCGATCAAACCGCCGCTGCCGGTCATCACCACATTCATATCGGTGTCGCAGCTGGAATCCTCGATGTAATCCAGGTCAAGCAACGGCGTGCCTGCATGAACGCCCACGGAAACCGCGGCGACATGATCGCGTATCGGCGTCGCCGTGATGATTTGTTTTGCGAGCAATCCGCTCACGGCATCATGCAGGGCAACAAACGCGCCGGTGATACTCGCGGTGCGTGTGCCGCCGTCGGCTTGCAGCACGTCGCAATCGAGATGGATCGAGCGCGGGCCCAGCGCATTCAAATCCACCACCGCGCGCAGCGAGCGGCCGATCAGGCGCTGAATTTCCTGCGTGCGTCCCGACTGCTTGCCGCGCGCCGCCTCGCGATCCATGCGCGTATGCGTGGAACGCGGCAGCATGCCGTATTCCGCCGTCACCCAGCCCTGCGGCGTTCCGCGCAGATGCGGCGGCTGTTTTTCGAGCACGCTGGCGGTGCATAATACTTTCGTATCGCCGCTTTCGATCAGCACCGAACCTTCGGCGTGGCAGGTATAGCGCCGCGTGATGCGTATTGCGCGCAATTCGTCGGGTTTTCTTCCGCTGGGGCGTGTGCTCATGCTATCTTCCCGGTTCAAATAATGAATGCGGATTATACGTGAGCAACCCTTCCACGATTTACAGCATGACCGGTTACGCCATCTCGGCCAAAGAGCTTGCCACCGGCGCGCTCACGGTTGAAATCCGCGCGGTGAACAACCGTTATCTCGACATTCAATTTCGCTTGCCGGAAGAGTTGCGCGCGGTCGAACCGGCATTGCGCGAAATGCTCGCGGCCAAACTGACGCGCGGCAAGATCGAATGCCGCGTATCGCTCGCCGCATCGGCAGCGGTCGCGGTGACGCCGGAACTCAACGATGCGATGTTGCAACAACTCGCCACGCTCAACGCTCAAGTAATCAAGGTATTTCCGCAAGCCGGCAGCTTGCGCGCCGCCGACGTGCTGCGCTGGCCCGGCATGCTGGGCGCGGATACGCTGCCTGCCGAAGCGCTACGCAACGCCTGCCGCGAATTGACTGTCACGGCGCTCGATGAATTCATGGCGGCGCGTGCGCGCGAAGGTGCGAAACTGAAAGAGGCCATTCTCGAACGCGCGTCCGCAATTGAACAACGCGTCGCCGACGTCGCGCCCCGTATGCCCGCCGCCATCGCCGCCTTTCAGGAAAAACTCAACCAGCGCCTGAAAGAGGCGATGGTCAACACCGACGACGAGCGCATTCGCCAGGAAGTCGTGCTTTACGCCGGCAAAATCGATGTCGATGAAGAACTCACGCGGCTGAAAACCCATATGGCCGAATTGCGGCGTATCCTTGGCAAAGGCGGCGCTGCCGGCAAGCGGCTGGATTTCCTGATGCAGGAATTGAACCGCGCAGCGAACACACTGGGCGCCAAGGCCGCCGACATTGAAATCACGCAAGCGTCGATGGAGTTAAAGTTGCTGATCGAGCAAATGCGCGAGCAAATACAAAATATCGAGTAACGCTCCAGCCACTGACAGTCACCATGAGCGGAAACCTATTTATCGTAAGCGCCCCTTCCGGCGCCGGCAAAACCAGCCTCGTCGCAGCGCTGCTCGATGCGGATCCGCTGGTACGTAAATCGGTATCGTTCACCACGCGCAGCCCCCGTCCCGGCGAAGTCAACGGCCGAGAATACAATTTCGTAGCCGTCGAAGCATTCGAGCGCATGCGCGTGCGCGGCGAATTCGTCGAAAGCGCGCTGGTGCATGGCAATCACTACGGCACCTCGCACCAGTGGATCGGCGCGCGCATGGCCGAGGGTCACGACATTCTGCTTGAAATCGACTGGCAGGGCGCCGCGCAGGTGCGGCGCTTGAACGCTGCTGCCATCACCATTTTCATCCTGCCGCCCTCGTATGAAGCGTTGCTGTCACGACTCAACAGCCGTGCCACAGATGCCGCAGAAATCATCGCGCAACGCCTGAATAATGCGCGCGAGGAGATATCGCATCTCTTTGATTTCGATTATGTTATTATCAACGAAGCGTTCGACCGTGCGGCGCAGGAACTCGCCGCCATCGTGGTAGCCGAACGACTCAAACGCGCTCGCCAAACGGCGCGTCACCAAGACCTGATCAACCAGTTGCTACAACCGTAGCACCATAGCAGCACCCCTTTTCCGACCGGAGCATTTATGGCACGCATCACCGTTGAAGATTGCCTCAAAAGAATACCCAACCGTTTTGAAATGGCGCTCGCGGCTACCTTCCGCGCGCGGCAAATCGCCAACGGCTCGCAGCCGATGATGGAAACCAACCGCGACAAACCCACGGTGGTCGCGCTGCGTGAATTGGCGGCCGGCAAGTATGGCGCCGAAATCCTCAGCAAGACATCCACATGAATGACTGGTAGCCTTATCAGCGCTCACACGCCATAAGGCCGTAAATCGTATGATCGAGGCCGCGACACTTATCAAGGATTGCTCGGCGTACCTCAAGCCGGAAGATGTCTCGCAGCTTCAAGCCGCTTTTCACTTCAGCGCATCGGCGCATGAAGGCCAGTTTCGCAATTCCGGCGAACCGTATATTTCACATCCGCTGGCGGTAGCCGGCATTCTTGCCGAGTGGCACCTTGATTCGCAGGCACTGACCGCAGCACTTCTGCACGATGTGATGGAAGACACCTCCATCACCAAAAACCAGATTCTTGAAACATTCGGCAAGCCGGTCGCCGAACTGGTTGACGGCGTTTCCAAACTCGACAAGATCGAGTTCGAGACGCATGAAGAAGCGCAGGCCGAAAATTTCCGCAAGATGCTGCTAGCGATGGCGCGCGACGTGCGCGTCATTCTTATCAAGCTTGCCGACCGGCTGCACAATATGCGCACGCTCGATTCCGTGTCCGCGCACAAGCATCGCCGTATCGCGCGTGAAACAATGGACATCTACGCGCCCATCGCCAACCGGCTGGGCCTGAACAGCATTTATCAGGAGCTCGAAGATCTCTCGTTCAAATACCTGTATCCGGATCGTTGCAGGGTGCTGTCCAAGGCCGTCAGCACCGCGCGCGGCAACCGGCGCGAAGTCGTAAGCAAGGTACTCACCGCCATTGAAAAACGCTTGCTCGATAACGGCATCACCGCACAGGTGCGCGGGCGGCAGAAACACTTGTATTCGATCTATCGCAAGATGCGTGAAAAGCATTTGTCGTTCGCACAGGTACTCGACGTTTACGGCTTTCGTATCGTCGTCAAGGACGTGCAAGCCTGTTACATCGCGCTGGGCGTGCTGCACGGACTGTACAAGCCCATCCCCGGCAAATTCAAGGACTACATCGCCATCCCCAAGGCGAACGGCTATCAGTCGTTGCACACGCATTTATTCGGCCCCTTCGGCAGTCCAATTGAAATGCAAATCCGCACGCAGGAGATGCACAAGATCGCCGAGGCCGGCGTGGCGTCGCACTGGCTCTACAAAAGCGCCGATCAGTCGGTCACCGACCTGCAAAAGAAAACCCATCAGTGGCTGCAAAGCCTGCTGGAAATGCAGTCCGAATCGGGCGATTCGGCGGAGTTTCTCGAACACCTGAAAGTCGATCTATTCCCGGATGAGGTTTACGTGTTTACGCCGAAAGGCAAAATTCTGGCGCTGCCGCGCGGCGTTACCGCGGTGGATTTTGCCTATGCCGTGCATACCGACATCGGCAATCGCTGCGTCGCGGTGAAAATCAATCAGGAGCTGATGCCGCTGCGCACCGAGCTCAAAAACGGCAATCGCGTCGAGATCATCACCGCATCGCATGCGAAACCCAATCCGTTGTGGCTGAATTTTGTCGCCACCGCCAAGGCGCGATCGCACATCCGCCATTATCTGAAGACCATGCACTTCGACGAGTCGGTGCAGCTCGGCGAACGGCTGCTCAATCAGGCGCTTGCCACATTCAAGTCGAATCTCGGTACAACGCCCGACACACAGTGGAACAAACTACTGCGCGACGCCAATGCGAAATCGCGCACGGATGTGTTGTCTGATATCGGTTTAGGGAAACGTCACGCGGTCGTCGTCGCACGCCAGTTGCTGGCGATACGCGACCCGGCGCCGGGGGAATCTCCCAACGTGGGCGGCATGGGCACCGTGGTAATCCACGGCTCCGAAGGCATGGCGGTGCAATTTTCCAAATGCTGCCATCCGATTCCCGGCGACCGCATTATCGGCCTCATCAGCAAGGGCCAGGGCATGGCCATTCACACGCACGATTGCCCGGTGCTGGCGAAGTCGCATCACGACCCGGATCGTGTGCTGGATGTCGAATGGGACAACGAATCGCGCAAGTTGCACGACGTCAATATCCGCGTGGTAGTCGCCAACGAGCGCGGCGTGCTGGCGCAGGTAGCGGCCAGCATTGCGGACGCGGAATCGAATATTCAGAACGTGGCGGTCGAACCGCAGGACGGCGGCAAGTACGCCACCATGCAATTCACATTACAAGTCTCTCATCGCCAGCACCTCGCGCGCATCATGCGCGAACTGCGGCGCATTCCGGAAGTGGCGCGAATCACGCGGCTTCGAAACTAACGTTTCTGCCGGCCACAAATACTATAGCCGTCCTGCCAGCCCAGCGTGTAATCGTTGTCCTTGCCGAAACGGCTCGCATCGCGCCGGTAGTTGCCGCGCAAGCTTTCGCAGCCGTCGCTAAAGCCGTCTTTGAAGGCGGGCGGATAGCCCGACAGATTGACGTTGGCGTTGGTGCGCGGCGCAGTACTGCCGGCGGCTCCAGACGCACCCGATGTTCCCGGGGACGGCGCCTGCTGCACCGACGTGCAGGCGCCTAGCCACAGGGTCAACGCCACGCAACCGGCTATTATTGAAACCGTGTTCATATTCACAGACATGCGAGATTAGGCCGCGTCATCATACTAAAGTTCAGTGCCTGGATTTCAGGTATTCCATACAGCTCGCGGCGCCGGATTGCCGAGACCGAACTGCTTGACTAAAAGAATCCTGGAACAGCCTGCGCGCACCACGCACACAATAGCGCTTGTCTTGCTCTCGCCGTTGGCATAGATTGCCCAACATTGCATCAGTGTTGTTTGTCTATCGACCCTCAACGAGGCCACTGGAATGCCCGCTGTTGTCAGACCACACACGCCATCGCCCGCCGTTACCGCAATGCTCGCCGAGTGGGCGCTCTCCCGGGAAACCGCACGAATGCCCGCCGATGTATGCGAGGCCGCGCGCCGCTGTGTGCTCGACTGGATGGCAGTCGCGCTCGCCGGTGCAAGTGATCCGCTGATCCGCATCCTGATCGACGCCGCGATGGAAGAAGGCGGCCATCCGCACTGCACGCTGATCGCGCAACGCGAACGCGTTGCGCCGCTGCAAGCTGCGCTGATCAACGGCACGACATCGCACGTGCTCGATTACGATGACGTTAACTTGAGCATGAACGGCCATCCAACCGCTGCGGTTTTGCCCGCCGTGCTGGCACTAGCAGAAAAACGCGGCGCCAGCGGCACGGAGATTCTCGCAGCCTTTGTCGCAGGCTACGAAACCGCAGCGCGCGTCGGCCTGCTGGTCGCGCCGGGTCACTACGCGCGTGGCTACCATGCCACCTGCACCATTGGCGTAATCGCCGCCGCCGCAGGCTGTGCGCGCTTGCTTCGTCTCAATGCAGACGCGGCGGCACGTGCGATCGGCATCGCGGCCACGCAAGCCTCGGGACTCAAGGGACAATTCGGCACGCAGTGCAAACCGTTTCACGCGGGCGTGGCGGCACAGAATGGCCTGCGCGCGGCGCTGCTAGCGTCGCGCGGCATGGAAAGCCGCCCCGACGCCCTCGAATGTCGCGGCGGTTTCGCTGCCACGCTCAGTCCGGATTTCGAGCCCGGCGTGGCGCTGGCCGATCCACAGCGCTATTTCATCCGTGACAACCTGTTCAAATACCACGCCGCCTGCTACGGCACGCACTCGGCCATTGAGTGCGTGCGCCAGTTGCGCGCCGATCACGGGCTTCCATCTGAAACGATACGCCGTGTTGTGGTGCGCGCAGCGAATGGCGCCGACAGCATGTGCAATATCCAGAAGCCACGCACCAGCCTTGAAGCCAAATTCAGCCTGCGCTTCACGACGGCCGCCGCTTTGCTTGGACGCGACACCTCGGATCTCTCCACCTACAGCGGCGCCAGCTGCGCCGATCTCGCTTTAATCGCCCTGCGCGACAAAATCACCGTAGAGCTCGTCGGCACCTGGCCGCAACATGCCGTCAACGGCGAAGTCATCATCGAGACGATCGATGGCAAGCGGCTCCAAGCGGCCTACGATGCCGGCGTTCCCGATACCGATAGGCGCGCACAAGGCGAACGGCTCGACGCGAAATTCGACAAGCTGGCCGGCAGTGTGCTGGGTACGGCACGAGCGAGCGCGTTAAAGGATGTGCTCAACCGCCTGGAA
>JBEBHE010000376.1:0-4055 GCA_040081205.1 Burkholderiales bacterium
ATCAAACCGCCAGCGCCGGGACGGTTATCGATCACGATCTGCTGTTTGTAAACGTCAGAGAGCGGCACACTCAGCGTGCGCGCGATAAAGTCAGTGGCGGTGCCCGGCGGCAGCGGCACGATCACGCGTATCGGGCGCACCGGATAATCCGCAGTGCTGGCAATACCCGTTTGCAGCAGCAGTCCTGCTGCGAATATTTTCATTAAATATATGTTTTTAAACATTATTTCCTCCGGCACCGCGTAACATTAAACAGGTCTATCGCCCTGGATGGTAATTCGATACATCAATCGCCGCACATCATAATCCGCTACGGCGTAGTGCTGCGTGATGCGATTGTCCCACACCACGAGGTCGCCTTTGCGCCAATGGTGGCGAATCTGAAATTCCGGCGTACGCAAATGATCGAACAAATAGCGCAATACCGCGTCGCTTTCCTTGCGCTCCACGCCAAGCAAACGCGTGGTATAGCCCTCGTTCACAAACAACGCTTTACGACCGCTGACCGGATGCGTGCGCACCACCGGATGTTCTACCGGCGCGAGCGATTTGATCTGCTCAAACCGTTTTTGACCGGCGTCGTCTTTCCACAGATTGCTGCGGATGTCATCGCCAAAGGCCTTGATCGTTCGATGCTCGGCGCGCGTACCGGCGAGGTATTGCTTCATGCGGTCCGACAGCGCGTCGTACGCAGCAGCGAGGCTTACCCAAATCGTGTCACCGCCGGCTTCCGGAACTTCCAGCGCATAGAGTACCGAGCCCATCGTCGGCAACGCTCGTCCGGTGAAATCCGTATGCCACATTTCCTTGGTGACGTAGGGCGGACGCGTGGCGTCGTAATCGAGTACATCGATTTCCGGAAAACCGTCGAGCTTGCCGAACGACGATTCGGTGGCCGCCTGCGGCTCGCCCCAGCGCCGCGCGAACGTCACAAGACGCTCTTTGCTGATTTGCTGACGGCGAAAGAAAATGACATGGTGCGCCATCAGTGCATCATGAATCTGCGCGAACTGCGCGTCGCTGAGATGCGCTAAATCGCACGACGCGTCAATGCCTTCAATCGCAGCACCAATGGCCGGGACGATGCAACTAACGCGTAGCAGTAACGGCGCGGTAAGATTTACGGACATATTGAGCGCGGAAAAAGGAAAATAGTTTTATTTAAAAACAAATACTTAAATGGATGCCATCCTGACATACCTAAAATTTTAAAAGCATTTGCAGCGAGCGAAGCACGCAGCTACATTTACACAAACCGGGAGAAAACATCATGGCCATCACTATTAACGAAAGCACGGTTGCCGCCGAGTCCATCGCGGAATATGTCAAACGCCAGCGCCTGCTTACGGAAAAGCATACACCGGACGGCAAAGTATTACTCGACCGAATTGTGATTGAGGCCGGCGGCGCGCACAAGCTCAACATCGCCGCCAACGATCTTGCGTGGGTGCAAATACTCGAAGGCGCCGCCACGCTCGCGCATGGCGGCGCCGTGGAATCACTGACGCACGCGCACATCGTTTTTCTGCCGCCGCATTTTGGCGGCGCGCTTGCAACGCAAAGCGGCGTCACGCTGATTTTCGCCACCGTGCCCAATGCCGCGCGCTTTGATGCCGCATTCACGGCCGCCCCGCCGCCGTTCAAAATCGTTGACTGGACGCGCGAGCCTGTGCTCGACTCCGAACACGATGCGCGCAAACGCATTTACATGGTGACGCCCAAACTCTTCGGCACCAAGGCCATCAAAGGCGAAATGATCATTTATCCGCCGGGCACGCAAGCGTCGAACCATCACCACGAAGGCGCAGAACACTTTATGTACGTACTGAAAGGCAAAGGCACGGCCTACGCCAACGAATCGCCGATCCCGGTGCGCAAGGGCGATCTGATTTATTACGACGACCGTGAGCGCCACTACCTGCGCAGCGAAGGCGATGAAGCAATGGCGTTCGTGGAGTTTTTCGTTCCGGGCGAATACAAAACCATCTGGGCGCCGGGTGCGGACATCTGTACCTGGACGCCGACCGGGCGCAGCATCAGCGGCGCCAAACCCCTGCGCGACATCGCCAAACACAGCTCTGCGGGAATCGCGAGCCCGCAAGACGTATAGCTATCGCTCGCACGCGTGATTGCACCGCGCTGGCCGTTGCACGCTGGCGCGGCGCTAGGCTTCAGCATACAATGAACACTCCGCTCAAACGGCGAGTTTTTAGCCTCTAATGGTTGCAACAACAAATACAACACGCGCACCTACCGTTGACGCCCTCGTCTTTACCGAACGCGTTTATACCGTTCTGCGTTTTGACATCACGAATCCCATCGCGGCGGTCGTCGGCACAGCGGCAATCACCGCGTTCGCATGGGACCAACCCGGGCCGCTATGGGCTGCAGGCTGGGCGGTTTTAACGCTCGCTGCGATCGCGCTATGGATCGCTCTGACAGTCGCTTTTCGCCGCGCCGAACTCGCCGCTGAAACTATTGGCAACTGGCATCAAAAAGCTGTCGTCGTCGCCGCATTTTCAGGCGTGATGTGGGGCGGTGCCGGGCTGTTGTGCATGGCGTCAACCAGTCTTAATCTTCGGATCGCAGTCGCCCTGGTGTTGACCGGCATCGTTGCCGCGGCATTGCCTTCGCTGGCCGCGCTGTGGCCCGTGTATGCCACTTTCTGCGCGGTGACCCTTGCGATAGCAGCGGTACTGATGCTCATTGGAGGTGGCCCCGCATCGCTGCTGATTGCCGCATTACTGATCGGCGTAATGGCGCTGCTGTTGATCGTGGCGCGCCGCTACAGTTCGCTGCTGGGCAGCGCCTTCGAACTGGCGTTCATCAACGACCTGGGCATACAGCGCGCGCATCAGGAAATCGTGCGCGTCAACACCGTTAACGCGGATCTCGCGACCGAAGCCGCCAATTACCAAAGAATCCGTGAAGAACTGATCAGAACCAAGGAAGCCGCAGAAGCCGCCACTCAGGCGAAAAGCGCGTTTCTTGCCAACGTAAGCCACGAAGTACGCACGCCGCTGCACAGTATCGTGGGAATCGCCAACATCGCCCTGCGTGATAAGCCGCCCGAATCGACGCAAAACTATCTGATCAAAATCCTGACGGCAGCGCACTCGCTGATGGGTACGGTAAGCAGCGTGCTCGATTTTTCCAAAATCGAGTCCGGGCAACTGCTTATCGACAAGACGCCGTTTCGCATGCGCGATGTCACCGAAAACGTTCAGGGCATTTTCAGCACCATGGCGCTTGAAAAAGGCCTGAAATTCCAGGTACTGGTTGACCCCGGATTTCCAGCCCGCGTTACCGGCGATCCGGTGCGCGTGGCGCAGATAATGAATAATTTTGTCAGCAACGCCATCAAATACACTGGCCACGGATCGGTGACGCTCGATGTCAGAGCCATCGCGAACAACGCGGAACGCGTCACCGCGAAAATCACCGTCATCGATACCGGTACAGGGCTTTCCGAAGAACAACTGTCCGTGCTGCTGGGACCGGTCACGCGCGGCCCCACCGCCGCGCCGACCGCAAACATCGCCGGACTCGGCGTCGCGATCTGCCAGCATCTCGCCGGCGTC
This sequence comes from Burkholderiales bacterium, assembly GCA_040081205.1. GTDB lineage: Bacteria > Pseudomonadota > Gammaproteobacteria > Burkholderiales > SG8-41 > UBA5216. The sequence goes on from JBEBHE010000376.1 coordinate 3,582, forward strand.
ATGGGCGGCCGCATGGGCGTCGACAGTGAACCGGGCAAAGGCAGCCGCTTCTGGGTGGAAATTCCCTTCGGATTGTCCACTGAAAAAGAAACCATTGACGCTAACGACGCAGATAAGGAAAACATCGACCTTACCGGTCTTACCGTGCTGCTGGTTGAGGACAACAAACTGAATCAAGTAGTGGCAGGCACGCTGCTCGAAAAACAGGGTGTACAGGTCGTCATCGCGAACAACGGACAGGAAGCCGTCGATGCCGTGCTGCGTGACGGCAAGAACTTCAATGCCGTGTTAATGGATCTGGACATGCCGGTCATGGACGGCAAAGAAGCCACCAGAATCATTCGCGAAAAAATATCTGCCGCAGAATTGCCGATCATCGCGCTCACCGCAAACGCCCTGGCAACCGACATGCAGATATGCCTCGACATCGGCATGAACGCCTACCTTACCAAACCGATCGTGCCCAAAGATTTA
>JBEBHE010000377.1:0-4047 GCA_040081205.1 Burkholderiales bacterium
ATCATTCAGTGTTTTCGCGCCGGTGGTTGCGGGCACTACCAGCACGAACGGCTGGCGCAGAATCTCCATGATCGGTAACAAATCCTTGCCGGTGTTGTAGCGCAGTTGCGAATACAGTCCGGCGCTGATCGCCAGCGCGTTGTTGGTGAGCAGCAGCGTGTAGCCGTCCGCTGCCGCGCGTGCGGCAATTTCGGTACCGAGCGTTGTGCCTGCGCCGGAACGGTTGTCTACGATCACTTGCTGCCGCCACGCATCGGTGAGCTTCAACGCGAGCACGCGGCTGGTGGCATCAACGCCGCCGCCCGGCGGGAACGGTGCGATTAAACGTACCGCCTTTATTGGATACGCCTGTCCTGAGCCTGTCGAAGCGGGCTGCTGCGCTGACGCCAACGATACCGAACAAAAAATACCAATAAAAACAAATAGATAGCGCATTGCATTCCTCAAGTAACTACGCCACGAAAAATTGGCTGAAATGATCGGCAATCCGGTCCGGCATTTCTTCCTGCATATAGTGACCGCAGTCCATCGCATCGGTCGCAATGATGTTGCTGGCGTACTGCTGCCAGATAGCGAGAAATTCTTTCGCGCGTTCCGGCGAATGTCCGCGCGCGCCCCACAGCAGCATCAGCGGCATGGCGAGTTTTTTATCCTTGTCGGCGGTATCCATCGCGAAGTCGCACGTCGCGGTGGCACGATAGTCGCGGCAAGAACCGGTGATCGTCTTTAACGTATAGCAACGGATATATTCCGCCATCGCGCCCTCGGTCAAAAATCCAAGCCCGGTGCCGCCGCGTATCAGCATGCGGCTCCTGATGAAATACTCCGCTGGCACCGCGCTGATCAGACGCTCCGGAAACGGCTCCGGCTGTGCCATGAACGCCCAATGCCAGGTGCCGATTACCCACGCTTTGGTAGGGTGCGTCCAAACGTAGTGGTTCGGAATAATATCCATCAGGCACACCTTGCGGATACGCTCGGGATGATCCATGCACAGGCGATGCACCGTGCGCCCGCCGCGATCATGACCCGCGACAAAAAATTTATCGTAGCCGAACTGGTCCATGATCTCGGTCAGATCATTCGCCATTGCGCGAAAGCTGTAGTTAATGTGATCGGCGCCCGGCTCCGGCAGTGAGCTATCGCCATAGCCGCGCAGGTCAGGCAGTATCACGTGATAGTGTTCGGCAAGACGCGCGGCAATTTTGTACCAGCAGGTGTGATTCTGCGGATTGCCATGCACCAACAGCAGCGGTGGTTTGCCATTGCCCGCGCCGTTCGCGCCCGAATGCCGCAGACGAATGATCGCGCCGCTGGTGCGCACGTCCATATGCTCAAAGCCGGGGAAATGTGCCGCGACTTCCGCACTGCCCCAACGGGTTGGATCACGCGCGTAATCGTCCGCCGTCGCATTAGCCATCGCCATCAAAGTCATGTTTTCTTTCGCCGCCGGATTGATTGTTACTGCTTCATTGTTTATCGTGTCGAGGCAATTTTAACAAAGCCAATCAGGAACCCCAATGAAGATTCTCGTACTCCCCGGCGACGGCATCGGCCCCGAAATCACGCAAGCCACGCTCGCGGTGCTCGACCGCGCCAATGCAAAATTCAAACTCGGCCTGGAGTGGGATCAGCGCGACATCGGCCTCACGACATTGAAATCCAAAGGCTCGACCTTGCCCGATGACGTGATGGAAGCCGCGCGCAAAGCGCCGGGCATTATTCTGGGGCCGGTGGATCATCTGATCTATCCGTCGCGCGAAAAAGGCGGTATCAATCCGTCGGGAGAGTTTCGCACCAAGCTCGATTTGTTCGCCAACATCCGCCCTGCCATCTCGCGCATGGGCGTGGGTCTCACCGGCAAACCGATTGACCTGGTGATCTTCCGCGAATGCACCGAAGGCTTTTACGCCGACCGCAATATGTTCATGGGCAAAGGTGAATTCATGCCCACCGAAGACATTGCCATCGCCGTGCGCAAAGTCACCGCGCGCCAGTGCGAGCGCATTACGCGCGTCGCGTTCGACTGGGCGCGCAAGCGCCGCAAGAAAGTCACCGCCGTGCATAAAGCCAATGTGCTGCACATGTCCGACGGCCTGTTTCTGCGCGAAGTCCGCAAGGTCGCCAAAGAATATCCGGACGTTGAACTCGACGAAAAAATTGTCGACGCGATGGCGGCGCTGCTGGTGCGCCACCCGGATAAATTCGACTGCATCGTCACCGGCAATATGTTCGGCGACATCCTTTCCGACGAAGCCTCCGAGATTTCCGGCGGACTTGGCCTCGCCGCCTCCACGATGGCGGGCGATGACGCCTGCTGCGCGCAGGCGCAGCACGGCTCCGCGCCCGACATCGCGGGCAAGGACATTGCCAATCCCACGTCGTTAATCCTGTCCGCAGCCATGCTGCTCGACTGGTTAAGCATCCGTCACAAACGGTCCGAGTTTGACGCCGCCGCAAAATCCATTGATGCTGCCATCAACACCGCGCTGCAAAAACCTGAAACGCGTACCCCCGATATCGGCGGCAAGCTGGGCACACAAGCATTTGGTAAACACGTGGCGTCGCTGTTGTAAAAATCATTCCATAGAATCATGCCCTCACAAGACCGCGTTAACGCCAGCGCCCTGATCGATTTTGCCACCGCCGTCTATGTCAACGCAGGTGTACCGGAGCCAAATGCGCGGCTCATCGCCGACACGCTGGTGCAAGCTGATTTGTGGGGCCACCAGTCGCACGGCGTGCTGCGCCTCGGCTGGTATCTTGATCGCATCCGTAACGGCGTGATGAAGCCGGTGACCACGCCGGAGTTCGTGGTCGATGCGGGCGCCATCGCCGTGATCGACGGCCATGATGGCGTAGGCCATGTATTGGCGATGCTGGCAACGAATGAAGCGATCCAACGCGCGAAAACACATGGCATCGGCGCGGTAGCGGTGCGTAACTCAAATCACTTCGGTACCTGCATGTATTACACGCGGCGTGCCGCGGCGGCAGGTTGCACTGCCATGCTCACCAGCAACGGCGGGCCGGCGATGGCGCCGTGGGGCGGCCGCAAAAAAATTATCGGCACCAATCCGTGGTCGGTCGCCGCACCCGTGGATGCTCACGGTAAGCGCGCACCGTTCGTGGTGGATATGGCGGCAACGGGTGTGGCCCGCGGCAAAATTTATCTGGCGCGCAACAAGCAGTTGCCGATACCGCTGGGTTGGGCGATCAACAGCGAAGGCGCGCCCACCACCGATCCCCAAGAGGCTATCGACGGCATCATTCTGCCGATGGCCGAACACAAAGGCTACGCTATCGCCGCGATGGTGGATATGTTGTCCGGCGTGTTAACCGGCAGCAGTTTTTTGTCGGCGGTGCACAGCCCTTACAAAACCGCCGAGAAAAGCAACTGCGGCCATTTGATGATCGCAATGGATATCGCCAAATTCCAGCCGCTCGAACAATTTCACGAGCGCATGGCGGCGTTCACCCACGAAATCAAATCAGTACCGCTCGCCAAGGGATTCGATGAGGTGTTTTATCCCGGCGAGATCGAAGACAACAACGACGCAAAATTCCGTCGTGATGGACTGCAATTGCCGGACGACACGATTGCTGATCTGCGGCGGATTGCGAAGGAAACCGGGCTGGAATCCCGGCTCCACGTTTAAACGGAATTACTCCGACTTAACCCCCGCCTGCTTAACCACTTTTCCCCACAGCGCCAGATCCGCGCGGATCTGCTTGTCAAATTCCTCCGGCGAACTTGGCGACGGCGTCATCCCCAAAGCGCGGATGCGCTCCTGCACCTCGGGCATCATCAGCACTTTGGTCAGTCCGGCGTTGAGCTGATTGATGATCGGGCGCGGCGTGGCTTTGGGCGCGACCATGCCATACCACTCGATCACATCGGCGAATTCCTTGAAGCCCTGTTCGACCGCTGTAGGCACGTCTTTCAGCGCTTCAATGCGCGTGCCGCCGAGGATGCCCAGCGCCTTGAGCTTGCCGGAGCGAATATGCGGCACCACGGATGTCGGGTTGGAAATCATGGTGTTGACG
>JBEBHE010000378.1:0-4006 GCA_040081205.1 Burkholderiales bacterium
TGCGTTTGCTGCAATACCGAGTTATTCAAGTCCGAGCACAAATTTGAATCGGGCACCGGCTGGCCGAGTTTTTGGCAACCGGCTGTTGCGGAGAACGTCGCGTCGGAAGAAGACAACGGCTTTTTCATGCGCCGCACCGAAGTGTTATGCAGTAATTGCGATGCGCATCTCGGACACGTGTTCGAGGATGGGCCAAAGCCGACCGGATTGCGTTACTGCATCAACTCGGCTTCGCTCAAGTTTGAAAAGTCGTAACTGCGCCTAAATCAACGAGGATGTGACCCCATGAAGTTTTTGTTTGACATGTTCCCGGTGATCCTGTTCTTCGTGGCATTCAAGTTCTACGGCATTTACATCGCAACCGCAGTGGCCATTGCCGCTACTTTGCTGCAAATCGGCTGGCTACTGCTTAGAAAACGCAAGATCGAACCCATGCTGTGGGTAAGCTTGGGGGTCATCGTGGTGTTTGGTGGCGCGACTTTGATGCTGCAAAACGAAACGTTTATTAAATGGAAGCCCACCGTACTGTATTGGTTGTTTGCCGCGGCACTCGGCATCGCTGCGCTGGTGTTCAAGAAAAATCTGATTCGTGCCATGATGGAAAAGCAGATGACGCTGCCGGAACCGCTATGGGGCCGCGTGTTGCTAAGCTGGATCGCGTTTTTTTGCGTGATGGGCGTTCTCAACCTGTATGTGGCATTCAACTATTCCACCGATACCTGGGTAAATTTCAAGCTGTTTGGCGGCATGGGCCTGATGCTCCTGTTCGTGCTGGGGCAGGCACTCATGCTGGCAAAGCATATTCAGGAAAAAAAACCGGAGTGATCGCAGAACCTTTCCGTCCGCGAAGAGTCTGTTACGCCGTGTCCCTATGAATACCATTGAGAGCATGAAGCAGCGACTGACTTCACTATCACCCGAATCCCTCGAAATACTGGACGATTCCGGCCAACACCTGGGCCACGAAGGCGCAAAAGGCGGCGGCGGGCATTATCAATTGCTGCTGGTTTCGGCACAATTTCACGGTGTGGCGTTGCCTGCCAGGCATCGTATGGTTTACGATGCGCTCGGTTCCATGATGAAAAATGAAATTCACGCTCTGTCGATCAAGGCCTACGCGCCTGATGAAATTTAACCACCAAGGATAATTTATGCACGTCTACCGTTTCAAGCTGCCTTCTGTTTTCGCGTTGCTGCTGCTGCCCGCCTTTGCTTTTGCGCAAGCGCCGGTTGCCACGGTGAATGGTGTCGCCATACCGCAGGCACGCATGGAGGTCATACTCAAAATGCTGGCTGCCAACAAACAGCCGGATACGCCGGAAAATCGCACCCGGGTCCGAGAGCAATTGATCAACAACGAGGTGTTTTCTCAAGAGGCCGTCAAAAAAGGACTGCACAAAAATCCTGAGGTTGCGGCGCAAATGGAAATTCAGCGTCAGGAGCTTCTGGTCAACGCTTTTGTGCAGGATTACATGAAAGCCAACCCCGTCACCGACGACATCATGCGCAAGGAGTATGAACGGCTAAGGCCGACGATACCGGCCAAGGAATTCAAGGCCCGCCATATCCTGGTCGAGAAAGAAGACGAAGCCAAGGAAGCGATCGCGCAAATCAAAAAAGGCGGTAGTTTCGAAAAAATCGCAGCCGACAAATCCAAAGACACCGGTTCGAAAACCCGCGGTGGCGACCTTGATTGGGGGCCGGCCGCCCGCTACGTTAAGCCGTTCGGCGACGCGCTCGCGAAACTGAAAAAAGGACAGATGACAGACGCACCGGTGCAATCAGAATTCGGCTGGCATGTGATACGTCTCGACGACGAACGCGCCACTAAAGTTCCGACGTTCGAAGAGGCCAAGCCGCAACTTCAACAAGGCATGCAAGGCCAACTCATCCAGAAAATGCTGGGGGATCTTCGCGCCAAGGCAAAAGTAGAGTAAGTATTTTTTAAATAAAAAACGGCGGATATATTCCGCCGTTTTTTATTGGGGATTGCCGCTGAAGAAACCCGTCAACCCACCCACTTCCGCGCGTTGCGAAACATGCGCAGCCACGGTCCGTCTTCGCCCCAACTGTCGGGATGCCAGGAATTCTGCACACTTCTGAACACGCGCTCGGGATGCGGCATCAGGATGGTGAAACGGCCATCGGGCGTGGTCAAACCGGTGATGCCCTGCGGTGATCCGTTCGGATTAAGCGGATAACGCTCGGTAATCTGTCCTGCGTTGTCGATGAAGCGCAGCGCAATCAACGGCTGCACATTCTTGATCGCGGTATCGTCCGCGAATTCGGCATAACCCTCGCCGTGCGCTACCGCCACCGGCAGCCGGCTGCCCGCCATACCGTCGAAAAACAGCGAGGGTGTTTGCTGAATCTCCAGCATCGCCACGCGCGCTTCGAACTGTTCAGATTTATTTTTGACAAAATGCGGCCACGCGTTCGCGCCGGGAATCAATTGATTCAGATTGCTCATCATCTGGCAACCGTTGCACACACCCAAAGCAAACGTATTGTCGCGCTTAAAGAATGCTTCGAACTGATCGCGCGCGCGCGCATTAAACAGTATCGACTTTGCCCAGCCTTCCCCGGCGCCCAACACATCGCCATAAGAGAAACCGCCGCATGCCGCGAAGCCTTTGAAATCCGCGAGACTCACGCGGCCCTCGATGATATCGCTCATATGCACATCGAACGCCGCAAAGCCCGCACGGTCGAACGCGGCCGCCATTTCAATCTGCCCATTGACGCCTTGCTCGCGCAGAATGGCCACGCGCGGTCGCACGCCGGTGGCGATAAAGGGCGCAGCAATATTATTTGTTGAATCGAACGTCAGCGTTGGCGTGATTCCCGAATCGCTGGCGTCACGTATGCGATCATATTCCTGCTGCGCGCATTGCGGATTATCACGTAGCGTCTGCAATCGGTATGTCGTTTCAGACCACGCGCGATGCAAGTCTGCGCGCTGCTCGCACAGCACTTCTTGTGGGCCTGCGATCACGCGTAACGTCGCGTCGGCAGTCACATGCCCGATGATTTGGCAGGAAATGCCGGCGTCCTGAAACGCCTGCAGCACCGTAGTTTTATCATCAACACGCACTTGCAGCACCACACCGAGTTCTTCATTGAACAGCGTGTCGATGATCGATGCACGCTCCGGCAGCACCAGTGTTACCCCGGTGCGCCCAGCAAACATCATTTCACACACCGTCGCGAATAATCCGCCATCAGAACGATCGTGATAGGCGAGAATTTTCAGACTGCCTGTAAGTATTTGTTTTTGTTCAATAAATTTAATAACTGCATGAGGCGATTCCAGGTCAGGCGCAACCGCGCCGCTAACGCCCCAAGCCTGCGCCAACGCGGAACCACCAAGGCGCGCCTTGCCATTTGCCAAATCCACCAACAGCAGCACCGTGTCGCCACAATCGGTGCGTAACTGCGGCGTCAGCGTCTGACGGACATCGGCCACCGACGAAAATGCAGAGATGATCAACGATAGCGGCGCGACAACTTCTTTCTTCTCTCCGTTGTCGGTCCACGTAGTCTTCATCGATAACGAATCTTTTCCAACGGGAATGCTGATGCCCAGTTGCGGGCACAGGTCCATCGCGACCGCATGCACCGTATCGAACAGCGCTGCGTCTTCAGCACCGTGGCCGGCCGCTGCCATCCAGTTGGCCGAGAGTTTAATGTCACCGATGCTGGCGATGGGCGCGGCAGCGATATTCGTCAGCGCCTCGCCTACCGCCATACGTCCGGACGCTGCGGCATTTATCATCGCCAGCGGCGTGCGCTCGCCCATGGCAAATGCTTCGCCGCGATAGGTATTGAATCCCATTAGGGTGACGGCGACATCCGCCACCGGCACCTGCCACGGCCCGACCATCTGATCGCGCGCCGTCATGCCGCCCACACTGCGGTCGCCGATGCTGATTAAAAACGTTTTGTCCGCGACCGACGGCATGCGCAGCACCCGGTAGGCCGTTTCACGCAAATCGATGCTCGACGT
>JBEBHE010000379.1:0-4002 GCA_040081205.1 Burkholderiales bacterium
AAAGACGCCGACCTTATCACCACCGACGTGTGGACCAGCATGGGCATGGAAGCGGAAAACGAAGAGCGCAAACGCGACTTCGCCGACTGGCGCGTCGACGCAGACATGATGCGCGCCGCAAAAAAAGATGCCTTGTTCATGCACTGCCTTCCCGCGCATCGCGGCGAGGAAGTCACCGCCGAGGTCATCGACGGCGCGCAGAGCGTGGTATGGGATGAAGCCGAAAACCGCTTGCACGCGCAAAAAGCGCTGCTCGAATTTCTGCTGCTGCCGCGCGCGCAGAATACGGATCCGTCGCGCAAGTTAAGTTGACCATCCCATAGGCTGGGTTCAGTCATTGCCACAGAACATTCATAACTATTTGTTTTTATTGGAATTTTTTAAATGAGTAATGCCGTAAAAAAAGTCGTGCTCGCCTATTCCGGCGGCCTGGATACCTCGGTCATTCTGAAGTGGCTGCAGGACGTATATCACTGCGAGGTGGTTACCTTCACCGCCGATATCGGTCAGGGCGAAGAGGTTGCGCCGGCGCGCGTCAAAGCAATCAAGATGGGTATCCAGCCAAAAAACATCTTCATCGAAGATTTGCGCGAAGAATTCGTGCGTGATTTCGTGTTTCCGATGTTTCGCGCCAACGCCGTGTATGAAGGCGAATACCTGCTGGGCACATCGATTGCGCGCCCGCTCATCGCGCAGCGGCTGGTGGAGATTGCACGCAAGACCAACGCTGATGCGATATCGCACGGTGCCACCGGCAAGGGCAATGATCAGGTGCGCTTCGAACTCGGCGCCTATGCACTGATGCCTGACGTAAAAGTCATCGCACCATGGCGCGAGTGGGATCTGTTGTCGCGCGAAAAATTGCTGGCCTATGCCGACAAGCACGGCATCCCGGTTGATTACAAAAAGCGCAAAGGCGGCGGTGCACCTTATTCGATGGACGCCAACCTGTTGCACATTTCATACGAAGGCGGCGTGCTCGAAGATCCCGCCTATGAGCCCGAAGATTCGATGTGGCGCATCACCGTATCGCCGGAAAAAGCGCCCAATAAGCCGGAAGTCGTCGAGCTGAGCTATCGTCACGGCGACATCGTGGCCATCAATGGCAAGAAAATGTCGGCCGCGAGCGTGCTGGAAAAACTCAATCAACTCGGCGGCAAGCACGGCGTGGGCCGGCTTGATCTCGTTGAGAACCGTTACGTCGGCATGAAGTCGCGCGGCTGCTATGAAACGCCCGGCGGCACCATCATGCTAAAGGCACACCGCGCGATGGAGTCGATCACGCTTGACCGCGAAGTGCTGGCGTTGAAAGACGATCTGATGCCGCGTTACGCGCGTCTGGTGTACAACGGCTACTGGTTCAGCCCAGAACGCGTCCTGCTGCAAAAACTGATCGACGAATCGCAAGCCTCAGTCAACGGCACAGTAAAGGTCAAACTCTACAAGGGTACGGTAATGACCGTCAGTCGCACCTCGCCCAACTCGCTGTTCGATCCGGCTATTTCCACGTTTGAGGACGATCGTGGCGCATACGATCAAAAAGACGCCGCGGGTTTCATACGCCTGAATGCGTTGCGCCTGCGCATCGCCGCCAAACTGAATAAACGCCGCAAATAGATAAGCTTCGAAGGAACATCATGCCGCAATCCCAACAATTCGATGGCGTTAGCGTCGTCAAAAAAGCCAACGTTTACTTCGACGGCAAATGCGTCAGCCACACCGTGCTGTTCGCGGACGGCTCGCGCAAAAGCGTGGGCGTCATTTTTCCCAGCAAGCTCACCTTCAACACCGGCGCGCCGGAAGTCATGGAAATCAACGCAGGCGTGTGCAAAGTCAAGCTGCCGGGCGCGACCGCCTGGCGCACCGTGGGCGCAGGCGAATCGTTTGATGCGCCGGGCAACGCATCATTCGACATTGAGACCCTCGAAACGCTCGATTACGTCTGCCATTTCAAGTAAGTCCACTCACCGGAGCAATATCGCGATGCGTCAGTGCAGCGCGATGACTGCAAAACGGCATCATAACCACATGATTTAATTTAATCTTTCCCCACGCCACATAGGCAGCCGTTAAACACCGCCCTAAAGATTCTTGCGGCATCGCCGATAACGAGAGTGGGCACTGTCCAGCGTTGCACTCGTTCGTCATCGAGTGATCCCTGTGCCCTGACAAGGACACAGCCATGTACGATACGGGAATAGATTTTCAGCCACGCGTCACGCCAACCCCAACACACGCGTGCGCTGCAAGCGACGACGCCTCTGCGAACGCTGGTGTTTGGCCATTCCCCGTGCAATGCATACCAGCCGAAGGCGCCGAACGAATTCTGGCTGAATTCTGCGAAATCGAACTAAACGACAATAGCAAAATTGCCGGAACGCTCGTTAACTTTGCCCCGGAACAACGAACGCTTGAGCTGATTGCCTCCAGCGCTGTCAGTGTGGAAAAACTGCATTTCGACAGCATACATACACTACGCCTGAAGCGTCCGGTGAAAATCCAGCGCCCGCAGCAACGGCTTGCCGCTGACGCAAGCAAAGCCCTCAGCCAATCCTACGCGCTGACGCTGCGCGACGGCGTCTCACTGTCGGGTGAGACTGTCGGTTCGCTGGAAGACGGCGCCGGACTGTATTTGTTTCTTCCGCTGGGCGTTGATACCGTGGAACGCCGTTTTCATCCGCATAGCGCGTTACGCAGCCGGCAGATCGGCGACCTGCTTGGCGATATCCTGCTTGAAATGAATCAAGTGTCGCGGCGTGACATCGAAGCGGCACTGCAGGAACAGCACCAAAATCGCGGTCAGCGTCTCGGTGATTTGCTCGAAAAAAATCACGCTATCACCCGTGACGATCTGGCGGTGGCGCTAAAACGGCAGGAGAGCATGCCTGTGATGCGGCTGGGCGAAGCCTTACTCCAGATGAAATTCGTCTCGCAGGAACAACTCGACACCGCGCTGCAACAGCAACGCAATGATCGGAAGACGCCATTAGGCCAAATTTTGGTCAATTCTGGCATCATCGACGAGCAACGCCTCAAGCAGGCGCTGGCCGAAAAATTAGGCATACCTTTCGTTGACCTCGATTCATTCGCCATTGAGTTCGACGCGTCATCGCGACTCACTGAAGAGATCGCGCGCAAGCACAGCGCCATGCCGCTTTACGTAGAGCACGGCGTATTGGTCGTTGCCTTGAATGATCCGCTAAATGCAGCAGCCATTGAATCCATGCGCTTTCATTCGCAAATGCGCATCGCGCCGGTGATGGCCACGCGAGAGGCCATCACCAAAGCGATTGAGCGCTGCTACGGCGCGTCCATTTCCGCGGAGTCCTGGGGGGTCTCCACCAAAGACGAGCTGCCGTCGAAAATCATCTCCTTTACCAGCAACGCCGAGGAAAAATCCAAAACCGAGGATCTGGTTACCCAACTGAACCTGTCCACCACCCAGCATATCGAGGTCAATGAACCGCGGGTCACCGAATCCGACAATAGCCTCGTCAAACTGGTCAACAAGATTCTGACCGACGCCAATCTGCAGCGAGCCACAGACATCCATATTGAGAATTATCCCGACAGGCAGGACACCTGCATCCGCTTCCGGCGCGATGGCGCGCTCTACGACTACCTGAATATTCCGTACCGCTTTCGCAGCGCCATTGTTTCACGCATCAAAATCATGTCGAACCTCGACATTTCCGAAAAGCGAAAACCACAGGACGGCAAGCTGGAATTCAGCACGCCCGGCGAACCCAAGCTCGAATTTCGGGTGGCAACGATACCTACCGCGAATGGCCTTGAGGACATTGTCATGCGGCTGCTCGCCGGCGCAACGTTGCGTTCGCTGGCACACATCGGCATGGATGATCATTTGACCGGTGAATTAAGACGTCTCATCGCCAAACCCTATGGCATGATTCTCGTTTGCGGCCCCACCGGATCGGGCAAGACCACCACGCTGCATTCGCTGCTGAGCGAAATCAACACGCGCGAACGAAAAATCTGGAC
>JBEBHE010000086.1:0-14984 GCA_040081205.1 Burkholderiales bacterium
GCGCCCGGGTCGGTCTTACGGCCCGGCGCGATGTCCGAATGCCCGGCCACTGCCAGGATGGGATACCGGGCCTTCAGTGCCGCTATAAGACTCACCAGACACGCATACTGCGCATCCTCGAAGGGAATTTCGTCTGCCCCTTCCAGTTCGATACCCACTGAAAAATCATTGCAGCGCTCGCGCCCCTGCCAATGCGACACACCCGCATGCCAGGCACGTTGCGCGCACGCTACGAATTGAATGATTTCGCCGTCACGGCGGATCAAAAAATGGGCCGACACCCGCAAACGCGCAGTTTCAGCATAGTAAGCGTGCGCCGCCGGATCAAGGCGGTTGAGAAACAAATCAATGATCGCAGGCCCGCCGAATTCACCCGGCGGCAAACTGATGTTATGGACAACGATGAGTTCGATAGCCGCATCGGCTGGACGCGAATCGCAATTGGGGGACGCGATATAGCGCACACCTTCCAGCAAACCGTCGTCCGCAATACGCACCTTGCGTTAGCTCTCGTCGTCGAGTTCATCTTTAATACCCAAGCGCTCCATACGGTAACGCAGCGCACGAAAACTTACCCCCAGCAGCTTTGCCGCTGCCGTACGGTTATAGCGTGTTTTTTCCAGTGCGGCCATGATCGTTTGCCGTTCAATATTCTCGAGTTTTTCCGGCAATGACAACCCCACAAAATCCGCGCCTTCGTCCTCGCGGCTGTCACGGGTGCCGCTGGTCAAACCCAGATCGTCTTCAGCAATTTCGTCACCACTCGCCAGCGCCAGCGCGCGTTCCAGAACATTTTCCAGCTCACGCACATTACCCGGAAAATCGTATTGTTGCAGCGCCGTCAGCGCGCCGACCGAGAGGCTCGGCGCGCTGACGCTGTTGCCCGCCTGACGTTTAAGCAATAACGCCGCCAGCGTCGGAATGTCGTCACGCATTTCGCGCAAACTAGGCATGCGTAATTCGATCACATTCAGCCGGTAATACAAATCCTGGCGGAATACGCCGTTCTTGACCTCGTCGCCCAGATTGCGGTGCGTCGCGCTGATAATACGCACATCGACGTTCTCTTCAGCTGTTGAGCCGACCTTCCGCACTTTTTTTTCCTGTATTGCGCGCAACAATTTAACCTGCATCGGCAACGGCAAATCCGCCACCTCGTCGAGAAACAGCGTGCCGGAACTCGCTGCCTGAAAGAAGCCATCGCGATCGGCAGCCGCACCGGTGAAAGCGCCTTTCTTGTAGCCGAAAAATTCCGACTCCATCAGATTTTCAGGAATCGCACCGCAATTCACCGGCACAAATGGCGCGCCCTGCCGCGACCCGTTGTCATGAATCAGACGCGCTGCGAGTTCCTTGCCGCTGCCGGATTCGCCAGTTACATGCACGGGTGCCTGGCTGCGCGCGAGCTTGTCGATCATGCGCCGCGCCGCCTGCATCAGCGGCGAATTTCCAATCAGTGCAGAGTCTTCAGCGGGAACCGCATTGTCCGCTCGCCGGGGCTGACCATTCCGCAGCAAGCGCGGCAAATTCAGCGCCGACCGGATCAAAGCACGCAACTGTTCCAGAGACACCGGCTTGGCAAGGTAGTCAAACGCACCCGCTTTCAGCGCCGCCACCGCATTCTCAGTGCTGCCATGCGCGGTAATCACCGCCACGGGAATCTGCGGATGATTTTTGGCTACGTAGTCGAGCACGGCAAGACCATCGCCATCTGGCAACCGCATATCGGTCAGGCACAGGTCGTAGCTGTTGGCGGACAACAGCGCCAGCGCCTCGCTCTGCGAGGCAGCACTATGCGATTCCACCCCCATGCGCGCAAGCGTCATGCCGAGCAACTCACGTATGTCCGACTCGTCATCCACCACCAGCACATGACTTTTTGAGTTCATTGCGCTCTTTACCCCGCCCTGCATGTCAATGTGAACTGCGCCCCCGCCGAACTCTCGACGTAATCCAGCGTAGCACCGTTGGCCACGCATAACTCCCGCGCGATATACAAGCCAAGCCCTGTTCCGCCTGCTGCAGCCGTGACAAACGGCTCGAACAAACCACCACGTACGGCGGGCGCAACGCCAGGCCCATCGTCGATTACATCCAATTTTACAACACGGCTCGCACGCACCCGGTGCGTCACGATTTCGATGCTACCCGTCTTGCCCCGGCAATGCCGCAGCGCATTGCGGCACAAATTCCACAAAATCTGGTTTAAATGCGTGCGGTCAAATAACACAGCCACTGTCGCGTCGGCTCGCACCGTAAATACGTGGGCATCCGCTCTTTCGGTTTCGGCGAATTCGCCCACGAATTGCCGCACAAACGCGTCAATCGCGACCGTTTCAAGATGCGCCACCTGCCCGCGATTGAGTCCCAGCACTTCGTTGACCATGCGATTCAAGCGCTGCGTGTTATCGTGAATAATGCCGAGCAGCCGCCGTGCGGTAGGAGAGCTTTCCGGTTCTTCATGCAGCAACTGCGCCGCGTGACTGATAGATCCGAGCGGATTGCGAATCTCGTGCGCGATGTTAGCCGTCAGACGACCGATTGCGGCCAGCTTCATCTGCTGCGCCTCTTCACGCACCCGCGAAAGATCTTCCAGGAAAATGACTGTACCCGCTTCCGGTCGGTCGCTCACCGGCACAAAGCGCAGCCCGTGACGTTCGTCCATGGACGCCGCATAACCCGACGCAACGCCTGCGGCGCCGGAGCGCCAACGCCCCAGATGCGCCGCCAGTCGCGGCGCATAATCCACCAACATCACGTCACGCTTGTCCAGCGCGAGTTCGCCAAACAATGCTTCCGCCTGCTTGTTGATCTGGCGTATAACGCCAGCGCCATCCACCACCACCACACCATCCGGCATGTCATGAATCACCAGCCGGTTTACCTCAGAAAGATTCGCCAAATCGATTTCGCGCTGCGCCGCGATCTGCTCGCTCTGCTGCGTTAGTCGCGCCAGCGTATGTGCCACAAGTGCAGTGGCAAAATAGCCGATCGACAAAAATCCGGCTTGAATGTATTGGGAAACACCTTCCTGAAAAACAACAACCTCGTAGGTATGCTCAAGCAATATTGCAATGCTGGCGAGCGCCGCGTAGAACAACGTAAGCCGCCCACGGCTAATCAGCCCGGCACCAGCCAGCGTGGTCAACAACAGCAAACCCAAGCCGCTGGTAATGCCATTACTCGCGTAAATAAGAATTACGATGAAACCAATGTCGGCGATCACCTGCACCGCAAGTTGCAGGTTAAACCGCGAGCGTGTCCTGATGACGCCCGCGCAAGCCACCGTGAACAACAGGTAGCCCAACAACACTTGAATGAACAGCACACGGTCGTAGGAACCCAACTGGGACGTGTTTTGCCCAAACAACGCGCCCACGCACAACACGAGTCCGATCACCAGCCGATAAAGATTGAAGAATTGTAGCGATCGCCAGTACGACTCCGGATATCCCGCAGAAACCGCCGCTCCTACCGTGGTCACACGAACCTGTCGCTCAGCGAGTACTGCCATTGGATTTCAGGTGCCGGGATCGTGCCGGCGCTGATGGTCAGCACAGCAATAGAACTGCCCTCGCAGGGTCAGGCTTTCGCCGCGCGGCAGATGTATCCCGCATTCCACACAGCGCACCATGTCCTCCGATGCTGCCTTTCCCTGAGTTTGCGCCTGATCGCGCTTGCGGCGACGCAGGCTCGCACGCACGATCCAGTAGATCAGTAACGCGCCGCCGATCAGCAACAGGTATTTGCCCATGAAGGCATCGCTTTCAAAAGAGACCGGAGGAAGTCTGCCGCAATCCAGCGCCGACGTCGAGTGTACGGCGCACACGGCCTGCGGGACACCCGTGTGCGATCACATGTGATCGCGGGAGGCTTCCATGTAATCGCAAAGCACTGCAACCACAAGGAACCCGCGAATAACAAAAGACCAAAAATTGGTCGGGGTGAGAGGGTTCGAACCTCCGACTCCTGCGTCCCGAACGCAGTACTCTACCAGGCTGAGCTACACCCCGAATGAAGGTGGCCGGCGAAAACAAACCACAACGCCCGCCACCTACAGAAAAAAACACGCGGCAAGCCGCGTTTTCATAGCCACTTCAACTTACCGGAGACTTGGTAATATCGGTAACGCCATCAGTAACTTCGCGTCACAGAGAATTGCGCTAATTGTAACAGAAATTCACGTTGCCTGGTGTCGCTCAACCCCGCCAATTCATCACGCGCCAACTGCGCTTCTGCGCCCGCTCGCGCCCTTGCATAGTCCAGTGCGCCGGTATCGCGGATGGCCTCCAGTACGGCTGGCAATACCGCCAAACCGCCCGCTTCAATGGCCCCGCGCACCGCAGCCACCTGCGCCGTTGTCCCCGTGCGCATGGCATAAATCAGTGGCAGCGTGGGCTTACCCTCGGCCAGATCGTCACCCACGTTCTTGCCGATGACCGTGTGATCGCCGCTGTAATCAAGCACGTCGTCAATCAATTGAAACGCCGTTCCCAAGTGCGCTCCATAACGCGCCATCGCTGCTTCGGCCTCTGCCGAGGCGCCGCCAAGTAATGCACCGATACGTGTGGCCGCCTCAAACAACTTCGCGGTTTTGCAGCGGATTACCTGCAAATAGCCCGCTTCCTCTATGTCCGGGTTGTGGCAATTCATCAGTTGCAGCACTTCGCCTTCGGCGATGATATTAGTCGCTTCGGCCAACACTTCGAGGATGCGCATATTGCCGCCTTCCACCATCATCTGAAAAGCGCGCGAATAGACAAAATCGCCTACCAGCACGCTGGCAGCGTTTCCGAACAGCGAATTCGCCGTGGCCTGCCCGCGGCGCAACGCGGATTCATCCACTACGTCGTCATGCAGCAACGTAGCCGTATGAATGAACTCAATCACCGCAGCCAGTTCGTGGTGACGCGCGCCCTGATAGCCAAACGCGCCCGCGGACAACACCACCAGCGCCGGGCGCAGGCGCTTTCCGCCGCCGCCGATGATATATTCGGCGACCTGCCGGATCAGGGGCACGTCGGAGTGCAGGCGGGAACGAATGACACCGTCTATTGCCCGCATATCCCCGGCAATAAATTCGCGAATGGCTTCTATGGACACAGTTGACGCTACTCAGAACCACGAAGGAGGCGAATGATACCGCATGCCTGCCCGCGCCGCCCGCGACCGGCGCACAGTATCCCGTTGAAACCGTGGAATTTTCCTCTTCTTGACCCAATCCGTCTTATTTTGACTAATCGGCTGATTTTTTGTAGAATGGTCGGCTTTCCGAATTTCGGATTCGAACAGTGGGTTTGTAAGCGGGTTCAGCAGTTAGCGGCCTGCGCAATTTCCGCACGAAACGGGGTCTAATATGTATGCGGTCGTAAAAACCGGCGGTAAGCAGTATCGCGTCAGCGGCGGTCAAAAAGTCAAGGTAGAACAACTACTTGCAGACGTTGGCGCTGAAATAGTACTCGATCAGGTGCTGGCCGTAGGCGAAGGCGAAGCGGTCAAACTGGGCAAGCCACTGGTGGCAGGCGCCACGGTCAGGGCCAAGGTGCTGGCGCACGGGCGTGGTGACAAAGTGCATATCTTTAAAATGCGCCGCCGCAAGCACTATCGCAAACAGCAGGGTCATCGTCAGAACTTCACCGAGATCGAGATTCTCGGCATCACTGGATAAGAAGGACACCACACCATGGCACATAAAAAAGCCGGCGGCAGTTCACGTAACGGTCGCGATTCTGAATCAAAACGTCTGGGTGTCAAAGCCTTCGGCGGCGAACTCATTCCGGCGGGCAGCATCATTGTGCGTCAGCGCGGCACGCGTATGCACGCGGGCGACAACGTTGGCATGGGCCGCGACCACACGCTGTTTGCGAAAGTCACCGGGCGGGTAGCCTTCGCAAAAAAAGGCCCGGAAAGCCGCACCATGGTCAGCATCGTTAGCGTAGCGCCGGTCTGATCCCGCGGAACCACGGCAACAAGCCCTGTCGCCGACAGGGCTTTTTTGTTTTCAGACACGATTGCAGTAAGCTGACGCCATGAAATTCATCGACGAATCCATCATTGAAGTTCACGCCGGAAAGGGCGGTGACGGTGTCGCCAGCTTCCGCCGCGAGAAATTCATGCCCTTTGGCGGCCCCGACGGTGGCGATGGCGGAAAAGGCGGCAGCATCTACGCCATTGCAGATAGCAACATCAACACCCTGATTGATTACCGCTATGCGCGCATCCACCGTGCGAAAAACGGCGAAAAAGGCCGTGGCGCCGATTGCTACGGCAAAGGCGCGGACGACATTGAACTGCGTATGCCAGTTGGAACCGTCATCAGCGATTTTGAAACCGGCGAAGTGCTGGCCGATCTCGCCCGCAACCAACAGCGCGCCCTGATTGCTGCAGGCGGCAAAGGTGGCATCGGCAATCTGCATTTCAAATCCAGCACCAACCGCACCCCACGCCAGTTCACGCGCGGCGATGAAGGCGAGACACGCAAGCTCCGGCTCGAATTAAAAGTGCTGGCGGATGTCGGCCTGCTCGGCATGCCGAATGCCGGAAAATCCACCCTGATTCGTGCGGTTTCCGCGGCCAAACCCAAGGTCGCCGACTATCCGTTCACCACGCTGCATCCCAATCTGGGGGTAGTGCGTGCGAACATGAATCGCAGCTTTGTGATCGCTGATATTCCCGGCCTGATCGAAGGCGCGGCGGAAGGCGCCGGACTTGGCCATCAGTTCTTGCGCCATCTCGCACGCACAAAATTGCTGCTGCATCTGCTCGACATTGCCCCGCCTGAAGATGGCGCTGATCCGGTAAAAGACGCGCGCGCCATCGTCGCCGAGTTGCGCAAATACGACGAGGCGCTATACAAAAAAACACGCTGGCTGGTGCTCAACAAAGCCGATCTGCTGAACGATGCCGAGCGCGAAAACCTTGCTAAAAGCATCGTGCGACGCCTGCGCTGGAAAGGTCCCGTATTTGTTATTTCAGCGATTTCCGGTGCCGGTTGCAATGAGTTGGTGCAGGCCATCATGCGCTACCTGGACAGTTTGCCAGCTACGGCAACCGCTGAAAGCGCGGAGGATCGCGCGACAGTTCCCGCGTAATACACCATGCCATCGTGCATCGTAAATTCGCCGCTGAAAGCCGCCAAGCGCTTCGTCGTTAAAGTGGGGTCGAGTCTCGTCACCAATCAGGGACAGGGACTCGATCACGCCGCGCTCGCGCGATGGGCGGCACAGATCGCGCAACTGCGGAAGCTGAATCGCGAAGTCGTGCTGGTCTCCAGCGGCGCCATCGCCGAAGGCATGCAACGCCTGGGCTGGCGCAAGCGTCCGCGCGCAGTACACGAGTTGCAGGCGGCAGCGGCCGTCGGGCAGATGGGCCTGGTGCAGGTTTACGAATCCTGTTTTCGTGAGCATGGTTTGCTCACCTCGCAGATTTTGCTCACGCACGACGACCTGGCTGATCGCAAGCGTTATCTGAATGCACGCTCGACCCTGCGAACGTTGCTGGGACTCGGCGTCATTCCAATCATCAATGAAAACGATACCGTGGCCACCGACGAGATCCGTGTTGGCGACAACGACACGCTGGGCTCGCTGGTCACCAACTTGATAGAAGCGGACGTGCTGGTAATACTCACCGACCAAACCGGCCTGTTCGATTCCGATCCACGCACCAATCCGCAAGCCAAGTTGGTGCCCGAAGCCGATGCCAGTGACCCTGCACTAGAGAAAATGGCCGGGGGCGCAGGCAGTCACATCGGCTTGGGCGGCATGATTACCAAAGTGATTGCCGCACAGCGCGCCGCACGCGGCGGCGCGCACACATTGATTGCCTCAGGCCACGAGCCCGATGTGCTGGTGCGGCTCGCGCAAGGCGAACGCATCGGCACGCTGCTGCTGGCAAAATCCGCCACGCTTGCCGCGCGCAAGCAGTGGCTGGCCGACCATCTGCAAACGCGTGGCAGCATTACACTTGATGCTGGCGCCGTACGCGCGCTGACGACCGACGGCAAGAGCCTGCTGCCGATAGGCGTTTACGCGGTCTCGGGCGAATTCGAGCGCGGCGAAGTGGTCAGTTGTCGCGATGAGACAAACCGCGAAATAGCGCGCGGCCTCATCAACTACAGCGCCACGGAAACACAACGCATATTGCGCACCCCTTCCAGTGAAATCGAAACCAAGCTGGGATATGTGGGTGAAGCCGAACTCATCCATCGCGACGATCTGGTACTGCTTTAAGGTGGCAGCGATAGACGCAACGGGCGCAGCTTAGTCCGCTACCTGTCTCGGCGGACCGTATTTCAACGTCTGCACAATTTGCTTCAACGGCGCCGCCCATTTCCTGGCCGGACAAAAATACTCTCGGTGCAGCGTCAAATGGTGATTATTGATTTCGCGAAATTCAATGCGCCGCCAACTCGTATCGCGGGCGCGCGACCATTCGCTGTTAGGACGGCCAAATGCATACACCTTGAGTTCGCGCGGGTCGCAACGTATGCCTTCAAATGACACGTTCGTGGCGCCGCCGCCCGTCCTTATCAACAGCGTATAACGCACTACGCCATCGTCGCCCACCGAGATGGATGTCGAATCCACAAAGTAGCTGTTCGACGCGGTTGCGCCGGTATCAAACCTCAACAAATTCTCTGGTTTAGGATACGGCGGCAACTGCGCCTGTAATTCTTTCCACGGCTTCTTTTCCTGATCGAGGTCGTAATCCCAATCCTTCCATTGCGATGCAGCCGGCAGCGCCATAAGCAGCCCGCCGAGCGCCAAACACGTAACGGCGCGCCGAAGTACGCTGTGTTTATTTTTGATTTTTCTCACAAAATTATCAATAAAAACAAATAATTACATTAAATCCGATACTAATGCCGCTGTGGTCGACGGTGGCAAGGGATCCATCGACATACGATACTGTGAATGATCCACACCCGCAGCCAACGCTGCGCCGGATTTCAAAGCCAGCAGCATCTTTGCATCCAACTCGAAGCGCAGAAAGTGTACCGCCGACGTTTTTTCATCGGTCGAACGATCCAGATCTTCGTCCGCTATCGCAATCACCGGCGCAAAACCGGCGACACGCATCCACACCCGTTCTTCAATGCCGATTAGCCTGGCCAGCATACGCTGTCGTTCTTCGACATCCGGATACTCAATCATCATCGTCGCTTTCCAGTTGCTGCCGTCGGGAATCAGCGGATTGTACGCTTCCAGTTCACCCTGTATCCCGGCTTCCTCGAAGATTTTCTCCACACGCAACATTTCCTGCACCTGATAGCGCATGGTGAGTTCGTCTTCAAATATGAGGGTAACGTGCTCACCCAAAGCGACCGTGCGCGTTTTCTTGTGCTCGATGACCTTGGCCCGGAAATCGATACGAGCTTTGGCGTAAGCTTCGAGGGTCATCAGGCTATCGCGGGTAATTTTCGGCATTGCTTTCTTCGTTTTAAAGTCCATACGCAATGCGTAGCAGTGTTACCGGATGCTGTTTTTCAGCCTTGTTATCGGCATTGCTTTCGTTCATCCCTTGCTGAATGTGACGCCCGGCAATCGCGCAATCCGAACTAATGTAGTCCGGCTGCGACTCGCCCATTAATCTGAACACGGGGCGGCCAATCTTCATCGAATTTTCGTAGTACTCGCTTTTCACGCCCCAAGTGCCGTCGTGACCGGCGCAGCGTTCTACGGTCGTCACTTGCGTTCCGGGAATTTTCTCCAGCATCTCGCGTGTTTTTTGTCCCATGTTTTGCACGCGCAGGTGGCACGGAATGTGATACGACACGCGGCCCAAGGCTTTTTTGAAATCGGTTTTCAGCAACCCATCCTTCTGCCGCAGCACAAAATATTCGAACGGGTCATACATCGCCTCGGCGACGGCTTTAACGTCGGCATCATCGGGGAACATCAACGGAAGTTCCTGCTTGAACATCAATGCGCACGACGGCACGGCGGCGAGGATCGCATAACCTTCGCGCGCGAGCTTCGCCAGCACCGGAATATTGATGTCCTTGTTGCGTGCGACCGCCTCCAGATCGCCCAGTTCTAATTTAGGCATGCCGCAACAGACTTCTTTTTCAACCAGTTTCGCCGGGATGTCGTTGTGCGCCAGAATTTTCAGCAGATCGTGGCCGATGCCCGGCTCGTTGTAGTTGATGTAACAGGTCGAATAAATCGCAACCTTGCCGGGCGTCTGTTGGCCATCTTGCACCGGGAAGGCTTCGTTGATACGCGCGGTGCTGCGAAACTTCGCGCTGTCGTATTCCGGCAGCTCACGATCCTTATGCACACCCAGCACGCTGTCCATCAGCCCGCGCGCGGTGCGGTTCTTGTTAACCGTATTCACCACTTGCACCACGACCGGTATCGACGCGAGTTTGCCGATCGCATCAGTACTCGACAGCAATTTGTCGCGAAAACCCACTTCGCCTTTTTTAAACTTGATCGCTTTGGCACGCAGCATCAGATGCGGGAAATCGACGTTCCACTCGTGCGGCGGCACGTACGGACATTTCGTCATGTAGCACATGTCGCACAAATAACACTGATCGACGACTTTGCCGAAATCTGCCTTCGCCACGCCCTCGACTTCCATCGTCGGGTTGTCGTCGATCAGATCGAACAACGTAGGAAATGCCGTACACAAACTCACACAGCGGCGGCAGGTGTGACAAATGTCGAACACGCGCTCCAACTCTTTGTTGAGCGATGCTTCGTCGTAAAACGCCTGCGACTTCCAATCCAGCGGATGCCGCGTAGGTTTTTCGAGACTGCCTTCTTTAACGGTAATGGCCATTTGAATTGCGTGAGGCGTGAGGGGTTAGGCGCGAGGAGCCGGGCGTTCGCGGGCGAAAAAAAAGGGTGCGGGGCAGCGCCGTATTCACGCCTCACCCCTCACCCCTTACGCCTCACGCTGTTAGTCGGCCAGTGCGTCCAGCGCCTTCTGGAAGCGATTGGCGTGCGAGCGCTCAGCTTTAGCGAGTGTCTCGAACCAGTCTGCGATTTCGCCGAAGCCTTCATCGCGCGCGGTTTTGGCCATGCCCGGATACATATCGGTGTATTCGTGCGTTTCGCCGGCAACCGCGGCTTTCAGATTGTTACGCGAGCTGCCGATCGGCAAATCGGTCGCCGGATCGCCGATGGCTTCCATGTGCTCCAGATGTCCGTGTGCATGGCCGGTTTCACCTTCAGCCGTCGAACGAAACAGGGCGGCGACGTCGTTCTGGCCTTCCACGTCGGCTTTCGCTGCGAAGTAAAGATAACGGCGATTGGCCTGGGATTCGCCAGCGAAGGCGGCTTTCAGATTACCGTGGGTTTTTGAGCCTTTAAGTTGCATTTAAATCTCCTTTAAAAACATATACTTACAAACATGCGTCATTATATATCGCAAACAAATTAGCTGGTTGCGATACATCAAGAAAATAGATTGCGCGGATGCGCCTAAGTCTCAATCGGGGGAACCCAAACCCAATTTAGATTAAATCTAACTCGCAATTGAAGTGTAAAAGACTTGAGATTCGGTGTCAAACCGGCTGCTCACCGCTGCCTTCACCCGCCCGTTCGTCTTCGGCAATACGCGCCGACCGGCGACGCGTCAGGGCGTGATTCTGCCGCTCAAGATAGCGCACCAGTTCCGACAGCGCCTTTTGATACACATCACGCTTGAACTCCACCACGGCCTCGGTCGGCACCCAATACTCGTTCCAGCGCCAAGCGTCGAATTCCGGTTTTTCGGTCGCACGCAAACATACGTCGGTGTCGCGTCCGATCAGGCGCAGCAGAAACCAGATTTGCTTTTGGCCGCGGTAATTGCCGCGCCATTCCCGGCGCAGCCAGCGCTCCGGCACCTCATAGCGCAGCCACTCGCGCGTACGGCCGAGGATGCTGACATGCTCCTGCCGCAGCCCGACCTCTTCATGCAGTTCACGATACATGGCAGCCTCCGGCGACTCGCCCGGATTGATGCCGCCCTGCGGAAACTGCCAAGAGTGCTCGCGCACCCGTTTGCCCCAGAAAACCTCGTTCTTCGCATTGCAAAGAATGATGCCTACATTGGGGCGGTACCCATCGCGGTCTATCACGATCACGACCCCATCAATGCTTAAGTTGCGTCGATTCTTCCACAATTTTGGGGCGAATGAAAGCAGCGGCTAGTGCTTAAAAAAACAACTCTTTTTCATCGTGCGGATTCATCCGGCGCAAACTCTCGACAAACCGGGAAAACCCCAACTCATACGCCGGCTCCAGCACTGCGGCGCGCCGCTCGAGTTCAGTCCAATCGATATTGCCGGGCGCGGTACGAAAGCCAAAAACGATAATGTTTCCGGGCTTGTCCGCAGGCAGGCACAACGTTCCCGCCGGAAAAGCCGTTTCGATGCGCTTCAATGTCTCGTGAAACTCGCGATCGCCGCCCCACAGATTCACCACCAGTATGCCGCCCTTGTTCAGCCGGTCGTGACAATCCTTATAAAACGCAACCGTGGCTAAAGCCTGTACATGCGATTCGCCATCGTAACCGTCGACCACCACGAGGTCTGCGCACACCTGCGGACGGCTGGCAAATTCCACACCATCGCCGATGATGACCTCAAAGCGCTCGTTGTTCAGCGGCAATTCGAAATAACGCCGCGCCACCGTCAACACGCGCTCGCGCAGCTCAATCGCACGTATGGTCGTCCACGGCATGCGGTGATAAATAAACTTAGCCACCGAGCCGCCACCTAAACCGATCATCAGCACCGACTTCGGTTTATCGTTAAACAGCAAAAAACCCATCATGCTGCGCGTATACGAAAGCTCCAGATCATTCGGCGCCGCAATGCGCATGGCGCTTTGCACCGTGTCGCTGCCGATATGCAGCGAACGCACGCCATATTTCTCGCTGATGTAAACCGTCTCGGCATCCACTGCTGGTTTCCTGATACGCCAACTGCCCTGCATGTTCATGATGGTGTGAATGTCCCGAAAAATTTGCCTTGTCCGGTAGAATACGTTTTTTTTCGACTTTTCGACACTTGGCAGCCATGCGCGTATCTAAATTCTTTATTTCCACGTTGAAAGAAGCCCCTTCCGAGGCCGAAGTCATCAGCCACAAGCTGATGCTGCGCGCGGGCCTGATCAAACGCCTCACCAGCGGCGTTTACACCTGGATGCCGCTGGGCCTCAAGGTCCTGCGCAAGGTCGAAACCATCATCCGCGAGGAACTGAACCGCAGTGGCGCCATTGAACTTTCGATGCCCGCCGTGCAACCTGCCGAGCTATGGATTGAATCCGGCCGCTGGGAGCAATATGGCCCCGAACTGCTGCGCATCAAGGATCGTCACGACCGAGATTTCTGCTTCGGCCCCACCCACGAAGAAGTGATTTCCGACGTAGTGCGACGCGAAGTGAAAAGCTATCGCCAGTTGCCGCTGAATTTCTACCAGATTCAGACCAAATTCCGCGATGAAATCCGTCCGCGCTTCGGCGTGATGCGCGGGCGCGAATTCGTGATGAAAGATGCGTATTCGTTTCACACGTCGTATGAAGATTTGCAAGCGACGTATCGCGAAATGTATGATTGCTACTCGCGCATTTTCACCCGGCTGGGCTTGAAATTTCGAGCAGTGGCAGCCGACACCGGCTCCATCGGCGGCACCGGATCACATGAGTTTCATGTGCTGGCAGACTCTGGCGAAGATGCCATTGCGTACTGCCCGGATTCGGACTACGCCGCGAATGTAGAGCTTGCTGAAGCCGTGGCACCCGCAACATCGCGCTCTGCCGCCGGCCAGCCGCTAACAAAAATTCACACGCCCGGCGTAAAAACCATTGCGGAGTTGTGTACGTTCCTGAAAGTACCCGCCGAAAATACGGTCAAAGCGGTGGTCGTCGATGGCATGGATGACAAACCGGTACTGCTGATGGTGCGCGGTGATCACGAGTTGAATATGATCAAAGCAGGCAAGCTCGACGCGGTGAAAAAACCGATAGCCTTCGCCTCCCCCGCCAGCATCCGCGATGCCTTTGGCGCCGATCCCGGCTCATTGGGGCCGGTGAATTTCAAAGGCGCCGTCATTGCGGATCGCACTGTGGCCGCTATGGCAGACTTTGTGATTGGTGCAAACGAGACTGACCAACATTACACCGGCGCCAATATCGCGCGCGATTTTGCCGAGCCATTGGTCGCCGACATCCGCAACGTCGTCACCGGCGACACCAGCCCCGACGGCAAAGGCAAACTCGAACTGTGCCGCGGCATCGAAGTCGGCCACATTTTCCAGTTGCGCACCAAGTATGCCAAGGCGTTGAATCTCGCGTTCCTTGATGAAGGCGGCAAATCGCAAATCATGGAAATGGGTTGCTACGGCATTGGCGTCACGCGCGTTGTCGCTGCCGCCATTGAGCAAAATCACGACGAGCGCGGTGTAATTTTCCCACCGAGTATTGCGCCGTTCGATGTCGCCATTGTGCCCATCGGCATGAAAAAAAGCGCCCAGGTCAAAGAAACCGCCGAAAAACTCTACGCAGATTTGCGAGCCACCGGATTGGACGTGCTGCTGGACGATCGCGAAGACCGTCTCGGCTCCATGCTCGCCGATATCGAGCTCATCGGCATCCCTCAGCGCATCGTGGTCGGTGAACGCGGTCTGAAAACGGGCCAGGTCGAATACCAGCGACGCGCGGATTCGGCTGCGACGCAGATAAGCTTGAACGATATAATAAGTCATGTAAAATCAAATACATGCGAGAACTAATCCAGATAATTTGTGCGGCAGCTTTCACACTTGCGGCCACGCTGGCGCAGGCGGGTAATCAGCTTGAAGAAAAGATGTCCGACAGCGTGCGCGCTGCGCTGCATAAAGCGGTTGCCGATCAATCCGTTCCGTTTCTTGCATTCGCCTCGACCACAGATGCGCGCGCGTGGCTCGACGCCATGTCACACAAACTCGCGCGGCGCATGCCCGACCGCACCCTGCGCGAAGAATTTCTCGTCACCGTGCATTACGAGGC
>JBEBHE010000380.1:0-3971 GCA_040081205.1 Burkholderiales bacterium
AATTCGCCGCAAGAATTTGCTGCGTGAAGGCCGTCCTCAGGCGACGGGCACGCTGATGCACGATGCCGAACTGGATACCGTGCTGGAGCGACTGGCCAAGCGTATGGACTGGAACAATGCGGAAAAGCCCTTCGACCGTGGTGTGAGTGGCACGGAAACCAAACGGCGCGGACGCGGTATTGCCATCGGCTTCAAGGCCAGCATTTCGCCGACCACCTCAATGGCGATCGTTAATCTCAATGCGGATGGAAGCTGCAACCTGTATTCGAGCACGGTGGACATGGGGCAAGGTTCCGATACGGCGATGGCGCAGATGGTTGCCGAGGTGCTGGGCATTTCGGTGGCGGTGATTACCGTGGTGCATCCCGATACCGATGTCACGCCGTACGACATGGCGACACTCGGTTCACGCTCGACGTATCACATGGGGCACGCGGTCAAAAATGCTGCCGAAGACGCGCGCGACAAATTGTTTGCGCTGGCGCGAGAGGTGGGATTGTCGGCGGAAACTACGCCGATACCCGATGTGTTCAAAAAGAAATACGGTATGCAGGCGGGCAATATCGTCGGCGTGGGCAGCTTTATTCCGCCTTACACGTCGCCCGATGCGAATGGGCAGACTACGAATGCCACACCGTTCTGGATGATCGGCGCGACGGGCGCTGAAGTCGAGGTGGATACCGAAACCGGCGAATTCAAAGTGATGCGGCTGGTGAATCTGGTGGATGTGGGCCGCGCCATCAATCCAGCGATTGTCGAAACGCAGATTTCCGGCGCAACTATTATGCAATTGGGCTTTACCTTGACCGAGCGTATGGATTTCGATGCGGGTCAGGTCACCAATGCCTCGCTGGCCGATTACAAGATACCCGGCATACGCGATGTGCCGCTGCTGATGGAAAATGAAGCCGTGGATGCGAATCAAAAAAGCGGCCCATTTGGCGCTAAAGGTGTGGGTGAGAGCGGCACGTTTGGCGTTTCGCCGGCGATTGCCAATGCGATTGATGATGCGGTGGGCGTGCGCTTGACGAGTTTGCCGCTGACGGCTGAGGCGGTGTATCGCGCTTTGCGCGTCAAGGCGGGCGATCCGCTTAAGAATGATTGAACTGCCATGAATTCAACGCGGACCATTACCTTCAAGCTCAACGGTGAACCCGTCACCGCGCAAATCGGCACGCACCAGCATCTGGTGGACGTGCTGCAAGCGCGTGGCCTCACCGGCGCGCGTGAGAGTTGCGCGCAGGGGCTGTGCGGCTGCTGTACGGTACTGGTGAATGATGTGGCGGTATCCGGTTGCTTGTATCTCGCTGTGTTCGCCGACGGCGCGGACGTGCGCACAATCGAGCATCTGCCCGATGGCAAACTGGATGCTGTGCAGGAGGCATTCATCGAATGCGGCGCGTTTCAATGCGGTTATTGCACGCCGGGATTCATTTTGATGACGCGCCAGCTGCTTGACGAACATCCCGATCCCTCGGAGGACGATATTCGCCACTATCTGTCGGGCAATCTGTGCCGCTGCGCCGCGTATCCCGAAATCATCAAGGCGGTTAAGCTGGCTGCCGGTAAACGCAAGAGCGAACGCAAGAGCACAAAATGACGCAAACCACCGGCAATCCGCTCGATCTGCGTGCGTGGCTGGATACTGTGCGCACGCTCGGTGAACTGAAAGACGTGCGCGGTGCCGACTGGAATCTGGAACTCGGTGCGATCAGCGAACTCAACGTCAAAATTGATTCTGCGCCGGCGCTGCTGTTCGACGGCATTAAAGGTTACCCATCGGGTTTTCGCGTGCTCACGTGCAGCACGGCAAGCCCCGCACGTTTGTCGAGCCTGCTGCGTCTGGGCGAAATCAAAACGCACGCGGCACTCGTGCATCAGTTGCGCGGTCTGCCCAAAGGCTGGCAGGCGGCCGCGCCGGAATTCGAACCCGTGATCGCGGAAAAAGGCCCAGTGTTCGAGAACGTTCAGTCGGGCGAAGCGGTTGATCTGAATACTTTTCCCGCACCGCTATGGCATGAGAAAGATGGAGGACGCTATATCGGCACGGGTTGCATGGTGGTGACGCGCGATCTTGATAGCGAATGGGTCAACGTCGGCACGTACCGCGTGCAGATGCACGACCGCAACACCGTCGGCCTCGACATGATTCCCGGCAAGCACGGCGCGATCCATTACGAAAATTACATGAAGGCCGGCAAGCCGTTTCCGGTGGCGATTGTGTGCGGCGCCGATCCGCTGGGCTATCTGATTTCCGGCATTGAAGTGCCATTTGGCATGTGTGAATACAACTATATCGGCGCGATTCTCGGCGAGTCGGTGTCGGTGGTGCGTGGCGAAGTAACGGGCTTGCCATTCCCGAGCGGCGCGGAAATCGTGCTTGAAGGCTGGGCGCATCCTGGCGACGAGCGCATTGAAGGGCCGTTCGGCGAATTTCATGGCTACTATCCGGGCAAGGCGGCGACCGCGCCCGCGGTGAAGATTGAAAAAATTTACTACAGAAATAATCCGATTATCGTCGGCAGTCCGCCCGCCAAACCCCCCAATGACTATTCGTATTCCAAGGCGGTGATGCGCTCGGCGCTGCTGCTCGATGCGCTCGCGGCGGCGGGTGTGCCTGATGTTCAAAATGTATGGGCGCACGAAATCGGCGGCGCGCGCATGTTCAACGTGGTGTCGATCAAGCAGCGTTACGCGGGGCATGCGCGTCAGGCGGGGCACATTCTGAGTCAGTGCGGTGTCGGCGCGTATATGTCGCGCTATTCGGTGGTGGTGGATGAAGACATTGATCCGTCGAATTTGCAGGAGGTGATGTGGGCCATTGCCACGCGCACCGATCCGGAAATCGATATCGATATCATCAAGCGCGGCATGGGATCGAAGAACGATCCGATGTCGATTGCGTACCGGTATGATGCGCCGCTGACATCAAAGGCAGTGATCGATGCGTGCCGGCCGTATGATTTTTTAAAGACATTTCCGGATGTAGCCGAGGCAAGCAAAGCGTTGCAGGATGCGGTGCGTGCGAAGTGGAAAGATTTGTTCAAATAGCAAAGTGAAAAAATGATGAAATATATTGTTGCAGTTTTGCTGTTGATGTTGCCGCTGGCATTGCCGTTGCAGGCCCAGGCCCAGGCCCAGGCGCAAGACTATCCCACGCGTTCTATACGCGTGCTGGTGCCCTTTGCGCCCGGCGGCGTGGTGGATACCTCTGCGCGTATTGTCACCAGCAAGATTACCGAGGCGTTGGGCTGGCATTTCGTGGTGGACAATCGCCCGGGAGCAAACGGCTTTATTGCCGTAGGCGCGGCGTCAAAGGCGAATCCCGACGGGCATACGCTGCTGGCCGCACACACCGGGGAATTCGCGGTGAATCCGGTGATGTTCAAGACCATGCCCTACGATTACGAAAAAGATTTTGTGCCGGTGATCATGGTCAGTGATGCGCCGATGCTGGTGGTGGTGAACGTGCAGTCGCCGATCAACAGCCTGAAAGATTTAGTGGCTGCTGCGCGCGCCAAGCCGGGCGCAGTGTCGTTCGGTTCTCCCGGCGCAGGTTCGGTGAATCACATGGCAAGCGAGTGGCTTGCCGCAGCTGCAGGCGTGAAGATGCTGCATGTGCCGTATAAAGGGGGTGCGCCTGCGGTAGGTGCTGTTGCCACCAACGAAGTGGTCTTCACTGTCGCGGGTCTGCCCGGTGTGAATCCGCATTTGCAGGGTAAGCGCGTCAAGGTGATTGGCGTTACCACCGCCAAGCGCTCGCCGCAAGTGCCTGACTATCCGACGGCGCAGGAGGCCGGTATCCCCGGCGTTGATGCGTCGATCTGGGTGGGCCTGTTCGTTCCCAGGGGCACGCCCGCAGCCACCGTCAATAAACTCTATGCGGCATCCGCGGACGCGTTGAAGCGCCCTGAAGTCAAAGAGCGGCTTGCGGTGGTGGGTGGTGCGGAAGCGGTTGCTACCGCCGGTGC
>JBEBHE010000381.1:0-3962 GCA_040081205.1 Burkholderiales bacterium
GCCGCATTTGAAGATGCGGTGAAGGCGGGACAGGATCGCGAGCGGCAGAAGAACGAAGGGCAGGCCTACGCAAACGACATTCTGCCCAAAGCGAAAGGTATGGCGGCTCGCCTGATGCAGGAGGCAGAAGGCCATCGGCAGCGTGTCGAGCAAGAAGCAGTCGGCGATGCCGAGCGTTTTAACCAGGTTGTTGTCGAATACAAAAAAGCGCCGCAAGTAACGCGCGACCGGTTGTATCTCGATGCCATGCAGCAAATTATGTCCAGCACCACAAAAATCGTAGTCGAAAAGGGAGGCAATAATTTGTTGTATCTGCCGCTCGATAAAATCATGCAGATGGGTGCTACCGAACCGGCATCGACATCGGCGGGGGTTGTAGCGCCGGCGCCGCCGGCTGCGGCAGCCGTGGACCCATCGGTCGCGCGCAGTCGTGATGCCTTCCGCTCGCGTGAACGGGAGCAACGGCCATGAACAAGGGCATTTCCATATTTCTCTATTGCCTGACCGGGGTATTGGTCATTGTGTTTTTGTCGATGTTTATCGTTGATCAACGTCAAAGCGCGATTGTGTTCCGTTTTGGTGAAGTAGTGCGGATCAATACGAAACCGGGTCTTTATTTCAAATTGCCATTGCTGGATAACGTGCGCTTTTTTGACGTACGCATACTGACAATAGACACACCAGAACCACAACTTTTTCTGACTTCCGAGAAGAAAAACGTACAAGTTGATTTATTTGTTAAGTGGCGTATTGCCGACGTGCGGCAGTACTACGTGAGTATCGTGGGTGGCAGCGGCGGTAATGGTGAATCACAGGCGCAGACGCGCTTGCTGCAAACCATCAACGAGGGGTTGCGTGCAGAGTTCGGCCGCCGCACCGTGCATGACGTGGTGTCTGGCGAGCGCGACAAAATCATGGATCTGATGCGTCAGAAAGCCAGCGAAGATGCCAGCAAGATCGGCATTGAAGTGCTTGATGTGCGATTGAAGCGCGTGGACCTGCCTGAAGGTGTGACCGAGTCTGTGTACCAGCGCATGACGGCGGAACGTACGCGCGTGGCAAATGAATTGCGCTCTACCGGTTCGGCAGAGTCCGAAAAGATACGTGCCGAGGCCGACAAGTCGCGCGCTGTGCTTATAGCGGAAGCGTACCGTGATGCGCAAAAAATCAAAGGTGAAGGCGACGCCAAGGCGGCGGCTATTTATGCCAAGGCGTACGAGCAAAGCCCGGAGTTCTATAATTTCTACCGCAGTCTTGACGCCTACAAAGCCGGCTTCAAAAGCAAAGGCGACGTTCTGGTGCTGGATCCGAACTCCGACTTCTTCAAGTATTTCAAGTCCGGCGGGCGGGCCGGCAGGTAGCCCGCGGGTTTAAGTTCGCACTGCGAATTTCGATTCCGACATGAGCCTACAACTGCTGCTCACCGCGGTTGCCCTGATGCTGGTATTCGAAGGTATCCTGCCGTTTCTTGCGCCGGGTTTATGGCGAGAAATGCTCCGTCGCGTTGCAGAGTGGGACGATGGGCGGATCCGTTTCCTTGGCCTAACGCTCATGCTGATCGGGTTATTAGTGTTGTTTTTTACCAGAAGAAACTGACGGAACTTATGCGCGCCTGGTTGTTGCCCGAATACGTTGAAGACATATTGCCCGCCGAAGCCGCGCGCATCGAGCGGCTGCGTCGTGTCATCCTCGATTTGTTTGCGGTACACGGTTATCAACTGGTTATGCCGCCGCTGCTGGAGTATGTCGATTCGCTGTTGACTGGTACCGGGCACGATTTGGATCTGCGCACTTTCAAGCTGGTCGATCAGTTGTCAGGGCGCATGCTCGGTGTGCGTGCAGACATTACACCGCAGGTCGCACGTATTGACGCGCACCTGTTGAATCGTGGCGGTGTAACGCGATTGTGCTACGCCGGCAGTGTGCTGCACACCGTACCGTCGGACATGAATCGCACACGAGAACCATTGCAGATCGGCGCCGAGGTTTACGGGCATAAGGGCGTGGAAAGCGATATTGAAGTTCAGCGCCTGATGATGCAAGCGATGGCGTTGTCGGGGATTGCCGAGGCACATCTCGATCTGGGACACGTAGCGATATTCCGTGCGCTGGTGCGCCGCGCGAAAATCGCATTGGCACAGGAATCGGATTTGTTTCGCGCGATGCAGTTGAAAGATGTGCCGGCATTACGTGCGCTGACGAAGAAATTGGATAAGACCACACGCGACGCGCTGGCGGCGCTGCCTGATCTTTATGGCGGCCATGATGTGTTGTCGGCCGCAAGCAAACGCTTGCCAAATTATCCCGAGATTCGCAATGCATTGCGTGACTTAAAACGCTTATCGGGTGCCCTGAGCGACGTGGCGCGCATACGCTTCGATCTGGCGGAACTGCGCGGCTATCACTACCACAGCGGCGTGGTGTTTGCGGCGTACGCACAAGGCTGGAGCAACGCGCTGGCGCGCGGCGGTCGTTATGATGAAGTGGGTAAGGCTTTCGGACGCGCACGCGCTGCGACGGGGTTCAGCATGGATTTGCGCGAACTGGCGTCGGCACGTCCCAACGGTGGCCCAAAACCCGGTGTGCTGGCGCCTTATAAACCCAATGACGCTGCGTTGCTAAGACGTGTCGCGGCATTGCGTGCGCGTGGAGAAATTGTGATTGTTGATTTGCCAGGACACGCTGGCACGCGTCCTGAGTTAGGCTGCAATCGCCAATTGTTACGCCGCGAAGGTGTTTGGAAGATGGTGAGGATTGCGCTGTGAATTTATTTTTAAGTTTTTGTTTTTAAAGTATAATTTTTAATAAACATTAAGGCGCATCAGGCATGTCGAGGAACGTAGTAGTAGTGGGCGCTCAATGGGGCGACGAAGGTAAAGGCAAGATCGTTGACTGGCTCACTGATCACGCGCAGGGCGTAGTGCGTTTTCAGGGCGGACACAATGCCGGTCACACATTGGTGATCGGCGGCAAAAAAACGGTACTGCATTTGATTCCGTCGGGCGTATTACGTGACGGTGTGGCCTGCTACATCGGCAACGGCGTGGTGCTGTCGCCACAAGCGCTGCTGGAAGAACTCGACACGCTGGAAAAAATGGGTGTGAATGTAGTGTCACGGCTGTTTATCAGCGAAGCATGCCCCATCATTATGCCGCATCATGTCGCGCTGGATCGTGCGCGAGAAGCTGCCAAGGGCGCCGGCAAGATAGGCACCACCGGCCGCGGTATCGGGCCGGCCTATGAAGACAAAGTGGCGCGTCGCGGCATTCGTTTGCAGGATTTGTTTCATCGCGAACGTTTTGCCGCTAAGCTTGGCGAAGTGCTTGATTTTCACAACTTCGTCCTCAAAAATTATTTCAAGACGGACATCGTTGATTTCAACCAGACATTGGACGAAACGCTATCGTACGCCGAGCGCATCAAACCAATGATGGGTGATGTGCCGCGAATGCTGTACGAAGCGCAGCAGGCCGGCAAAAGCTTGTTGTTTGAAGGCGCGCAGGGCACGTTGTTGGATATCGATCACGGCACGTACCCATTTGTGACTTCCAGCAACTGCGTCGCCGGCGCGGCGGCGGCAGGTTCGGGGGTCGGGCCACAGGCGCTGAATTATGTACTGGGCATTACCAAAGCATATACCACGCGTGTCGGCTCCGGGCCTTTCCCGACGGAACTGGAAGACGACACCGGCAAATACCTCGCCACGCGAGGTAACGAGTTTGGTGCTACCACGGGTCGTCCGCGTCGCTGCGGCTGGTTCGATGCGGCAGCGTTAAAGCGCGCGATCCAGATCAATGGCGTCTCAGGCCTGTGTGTGATGAAACTCGACGTGATGGATGGTATGGAGCGCGTGCGGTTGGGGATCGGTTACAAAATGAATGGTGTTGCACGTGACATACTGCCGTTCGGCGGCGAGCTGCTCGCGCAGTGCGAACCGGTCTATGAAGAAATGCCCGGCTGGT
>JBEBHE010000382.1:0-3936 GCA_040081205.1 Burkholderiales bacterium
GCGTGGCCCTCGGTAGGCCGCGATGGACGCGTGACGATTTATATGGGCGACGACCGGCAGTTTGAATATATCTACAAATTCGTATCGCGCGATGCGTGGAATCCGAACGACCGCAAGGCGAATCGTGGCCTGCTGGATAACGGAACCTTGTATGCCGCAAAATTCAATGAGGACGGCAGCGGTTCGTGGGTGGAGCTGACGTTCGGCAAGAATGGTCTTACCACTGCGGGCGGGTTCGCAGACCAGGCCGATGTGCTGATTCGAACCCGCGTTGCGGCAGATACCGCCGGCGCGACCAAGATGGATCGCCCGGAGTGGATAGCGGTTCACCCCGGAACGAAAGAGGTATATTGCACGCTCACCAACAATGTGCGCCGTGGCGCGGACAAGGTGCCGGCTACGAACGCCTCCAATCCGCGGTCCAACAACACGTTCGGCCATATCATTCGCTGGCGCGAAGCGGGCAGCGATCCTGCGGCGCTGAGTTTTAAATGGGATATTTTCGTGCTGGCGGGCGACCCCAACCATTCTGATCCCGCCAAGCGCGGCAATATCAAAGGCGACGCGTTCGGCAGCCCGGACGGATTATGGTTCGACGACGGCGGAATCCTGTGGATACAGACCGATGTATCGACCAGCGCGATGCATAAGGGTGACTACGAAAACATGGGCAACAATCAAATGCTCGCTGCCGACATCCAGACGGGTGAAATCCGGCGCTTTCTCACCGGGCCGAGTGGTTGCGAGATAACCGGCGTCGTCAATGCCCCCGACGGACGCACCATGTTTGTGAACATTCAGCATCCGGGCGAAACGTCGAGCGAACGTAACGATCCCAAAAACCCGAAAGCCGTCAGTTCATGGCCGGATGGTGCGGCGGGCGGGCGGCCACGGTCTTCCACCATCGTTATCCGTAAAAACGACGGCGGTGTTATCGGCACTTAAGCACGGTTCCGGGCATGTGGTATTGAATGGCATTAGCGAACCCGCCGGAAATTTAATCAAGCCGTTTGGCCGGTCATGTAGGTAAACTTGTCTTGTTGCGGATTTTGCGCCGCATCCATCAAAGACGAGAAATCCAATGGCACTTAAACGCCTGCAAGGCCCGTCCGGCACGCTGCTGGTGCTGGAACACACTTCGAAAATCCTCAAGGACAATCCGCTCGGCGATCCGCATGTGCGCAAGCTCGGCGTGTGGTTGCCGCCGCAGTATGACCGTGGTGACAAGCGACGCTTTCCGGTGCTCTACGATCTGGTTGGCTTTACTGGGTCGGGTCTGTCGCACACCAGCTGGAAGCCTTTCGGCGACAACGTGCCGGAGCGCGCGGCGCGGCTGATCCATGAAAAGAAAATGGGGCCGGCGATCATCGTGTTTCCGGATTGCTTTACGGCGCTGGGCGGCAATCAGTATGTGAATTCGTCCGCCATCGGCCATTACGCGGACTATCTGACCCGAGAGATTATTCCGTTTGTGGATCGCCAGTTCCGCACGCTGGCGAGCCGTGAGCATCGCGGCTGTTTCGGCAAATCATCGGGTGGTTACGGCTCGATCATTCACGGCATGAAATATCCCCAACACTGGGGGGCAATCGCCAATCATTCCGGCGATGCGTATTTTGATTTTGTGTACTGGCATGATTGGCCGAATACGATTAACGAGTTGGCCAAACATCGTGAGCCCAAGCGCAAAGCGGGTGCTTACAATGTGTTGCGCGATTCCATGCGCAAAAGAATCGCCGAAGGTGTGGACGACGGGCGCATTAAACGCTTTCTTGCCCAGGCCTGGAAAAAAGAAAAACTCTCGTCGGCGGAAGGCCACTGCATGATGAACTTGTGCATGGCGGCTACCTACGATCCTGATACAAAAGCGCCGAACGGTTTTCGCGTGCCGTTTAATCTGGAATCGGGCGAGTTGATCGAACGCCGTTGGCAAAACTGGCGCGCGCATGATCCGATCAATCTGGTGGCGAAGTACCGTGCGAATCTCAAGTCACTGCGCGGCATTTATATCGACTGCGGCTGGCGTGATCAGTATCACATTCATTATGGATCGCGCATTTTGTCCAAGCGGCTGGCGGCGGCGGGCATACGCCACACGTACGAGGAATTCGACGATAACCACTCCGATATCGATTACCGCATGGATGTGAGCCTGCCGTTTCTGTATCGGGCGCTGGCGCCGTAGGCGGTTTCGCAATACGGACGACCTATTGCTATGAGTGCATAACTATATGTTTTTATTGGGTTTTATAATCCACTCTGAGTGAGTCTGTACTGCGCCCCATCCCTTCGGGCGATAGGCCTTAAGGCAATTTTCGCTGATTTCCTGTATCATCCGCTCCCCCACCCGCGACGTTTCTCCACGCGCGAGCTGACCCGACTGACTTCCATAAGAGACATTCGAAATGCAAGCAATTCTGGATTACCTCAAACAAAGCGGCGAACGCCTTGACTCCGAAATCGCAGCGGCCACCGGTCTTTCGCTGGCGAACGTGCGCAGCGGCGTGAACGATCTGCGCTCCCGCGGCGCGATCATGGTGTGCAAATCGATTCGTTATCAGGAAGGCAAAGAGATCGAAGGCATCCTCTGCCGCATCTCCGGTTATATTCCGCAAGCCGCGCCCGGCCGCAAACCGAAGTCGCACGCACCGGCGAAATCCACGATCGATTAGCTTTTGCTTTCCCGCTGTTGCCACGTTGGATAGTGGACAGCGGTGTGTGGGTGCCGGTTGTTTATCGAATGTGAATCGATAGGGAGCCAGTGCGATGAAGATCGCGATTCTCGACGACTACGCAAACGCCGCGCGCACGCTCAAGGCGTACGCCAAACTGGCCGGACATGAGGTAACCACGTTTACCGATCACGTGCGTGATCCCGACGCGCTGGCCGCGCGTCTTAAGGGATTCGAGGCGCTGGTGGTCATTCAGCAGCGGTTGTGGATGCCGCGCGCCGTCATTGAAAAGTTGCCCGCCTCGGTCAAGCTCATCAGTCAGACCGGACACTGGTACGCGCACATCGATGCTGCCGCCTGCACCGAGCGCGGCATTGCCATCACCGCCGCAGGCACCACCAATTACGACGCACCGGCCCAACTGGCATGGGCACTGATACTGGCGTCGATGCGACACATTCCCCAAGAGGCCGCGTCGATACGCGCCGGCGGCTGGTTATCGACGCTGGGTACGGAAGTCAACGGACGCACGCTCGGCATTTATGCCTACGGCAATATCGGTAGCATCGTCGCCGGTGTCGGGCGTGCTTTCGGCATGCGCGTTATGTGCTGGGGGCGTGGCGCTTCGATGGAAAAGGCGCGTGCGGCGGGCTACGACGTTGCGGCATCGCGCGAAGCGTTTTTCGGGGAAAGCGATATTATTTCATTGCATATGCCGTTGCGGCCCGATTCGCGCGGCGTCGTCACACCTGCCGATCTCGCGCGCATGAAGCAGACCGCGTTGCTGGTAAACGTCAGCCGTGGCGCGCTGGTGGGCGATCAGGCGCTGGCCGATGCGCTGAAAAAGGGACGACCGGGCCGCGCAGCAGTGGATGTTTACGAAGACGAGCCGGTGAGTGCGGACCATCCGCTGACTAAACTCGACAACTGTTTGTGTACGCCGCATCTGGGTTATAACGCGCTCGATACCTTTGAACGTTATCTGGGCGGCGCGTTTGATCATGTCGTTGCCTTCGCGTCGGGCAAGCCGATAAATGTGGTGAACCCGGCGGTTCTGCAAAAGTGACATAGAAGGCGAAGTATAAAATATGTCAATAAAAACATATGCTTACGATGCTATGTTGTTGCTGCTCTTGGTTGCCGCCGTCTCCGCAGCAAGCGCGCAAGTTTATCCAACCAAACCCATTCGCATGATCGTGCCGTTTACCGCCGGCAGCGGCAGCGACATGCTTGCGCGCCTGATCGCGCCCAAGTTACGCGATGC
>JBEBHE010000087.1:0-14755 GCA_040081205.1 Burkholderiales bacterium
CTCGTCGAAATACATCCACGCGATCAAACTCGATGCCGCCGGCAACATGATCGGGCGCAGCATCTTCGCCGACATGAACGAAGGCACCGAGCCGGGCATTCCTGACGGATTGAAAGTGGACAGCATCGGCCGCGTGTATTGCACGGGACCGGGCGGCATCTGGGTGATGGCGCCCGACGGCAAGCGTGTGGGCATCATCAAATTTCCGGAACAGTCGGTGAATTTCGCGTTCGGTGGCCCCGATATGCGCACGCTGCTGTGCTGCGCACACACGTCGGTGTACACACTGCGTGTGAAAGTACCGGGGAATCCGCATCCCTGGCACAAGGTGCAGCGATAAGCTGCCTACAGCATCGCGGCCCTTTCATTCAGCGCGCCTCTTGAAACGCTGGCGCGGCATCGTTGAATTAATAGTTACCGCACCATAGCGGTGCGGTACATCACGGCCCCGCACCGCATCGCGTTCACAGCCATTTGGGCACTCATAAATTTAATTATAAAAAACAGGTAGTTGAATCGATGGCACGCAGCTTGCTCAAGTCAGTGTTGTCATGGCAATCTCCCGCTCCCTTGTTGTCGCAGCATTGCTCCTGCTGGCGTTTTCCGCCCGCGCGCAGGAGGCTGCCAAGCTGCCGCCCACCGTGCCCGATGTGATCTACAAAGGTATCGTGGGCAAGGCGCTGGACGCTGTGCCGATGAACCCGGAAAAACGCCTGGTCCTGCAACGGACCAACGCGGTCGTCAGCAGCACCTTCGCCGGCCGGTCGCTGGCAGCGTGGGCAGGACTGAGTAACCCGGTGCTGCTCGCAGCGGGTGTGGCGTGGGGCATTTACTCGGCAATGAACATCAAGGCCGCGCAAGCCGACATGAAACCTGATGCAAGTCGCATCGAACCCGGCCCCGTTCAGATCGCGCATGGCATGGCGCTGATGCCGGCAATGGATACCGAAGCGACGGAATGTTCACCCGACGCCCTTGCGGCAGATTCCGCCGCCGTGGCCACAGAAGCGGAATTGACCCATGCGTCGCCAACGTGGGCGCAAGCAGCGACCCGTTCGGACACCGCCGACAATGCGTCGGTGCGCTTCTGAACGTGTCGGCTAGCGATGAATGCTGACAGGCACCAGCGAATTACCAGCCTTCGGCTGCGGCCTGACCGGCATGGAACGTCGAATAGACTACAATGGGAATCGGCAAGTCGCCCAGATTTTGTATCAATAGCGGCTTGACGTCATTCCAATGCAGGCCGCCCACGCCCGTCGCGAGACGCGGCAGTGCGACACTGGTGAACTTTTCGGTTTCGATCAGGTGACGCAGCGCCTTGAGCGCGTGGCCCACGTGCTGCAGTGTTGCGCGGCCGGGCTTTTCGCCGGCATGGTAGGCCGCTTCCTGTGTGAACAGATTGACCACGCGCTTGCCGTCGGCGCCCATCCAGGCCCACAAGCCTCCCGCTTTGGGATGAGAACTCTGGCAATAGTGCCGGAAATCCTTGTACATCGCCGGCCAGCTGGTGCGTAGTTGCTGAGCCAAGCCGCTCGTGAACGAATCGTTCGGCGCGACGCCGTGCGCGATGACTTGTGCGTTGCTAAGCAGTATGTCGCCGCTGACTTCTTTGAGCATTGCATTCTCCAGAGTGGGTTTATCGATGGCCAGCTTGCCATCAACACACCCGATCCGGATTGATACAGCGCAAACATGGACGATATTCTTTGCTATACGCCATCCGGTGCTGGAGGGCGTGGAACTCGGGAGAACCCATGAAGCGCCCTCCTCAACGCCGTTACATACGGGACCGCCCCGGCTAAAGTTCGGTGACACCCTCGATGTGAAACGGCTTGCCGTTCACTTCGATATGGCTGTGCAGCGGCACCTGCTGCGTAATCAACCCCTCCGCAAAGCAGCCCGCCTTCGCATTTTTGATCAGATGCGCCAGCTTGTCCGCCGGCTCGTCGCTGTCAACCGTGAGATACGTCGTAATGCCTTCCCAGCGGTTGAATACGGTCCCTTTCAACACCGAACCCCCAAGATGTTTGCGCAGTACCACGCGGCATTTCGGGTCGCTGACTTTCATTTTCATCATGTGCGCGTACCGCGCAACCTGGGTGAGCAGTCAGAAGCCGATTGACATCGCCAGATACGTCATCGGCGACGGATACGTATCCGTGCCGCCGATGCGCGCGGGTTCGTCGCACCACACCTCAAACTTGCCGGATTGGCTGCGCTTGAGCTGCAACTGACCGCTGACGGTTTCGGTCAGCACATCGTTTTCATTGGTGATGCCGGCGGCAGGCAGTTCGGGTTTGTCGATCACCCGCTCGCCCGGCTTGTCGGATAAATCGTCGTTGCCTAACGGTTTAGTCATATGCTTTCTCCATGTGAAACGGCACGAGGCCGTTGGTTGAACAGTGCCAGCGCCGGGGAATCTTACACGCTATTGTGCGGGTCGACGGCATCGGAACGACGGTCGACCACACAGGGCGGGAAATACATAAATATTTGTTTTTATTGATATTTTTTAAATCATAAAGCGATAAAAGCAATGACTTGACACCGCCGCTCAGCAGCGCAAAATCCGCAGGCGTTATTACTATGCGTTCACAATCAAGATTGCCATCAACTCAGGGGGAGTAAAAATGAAACGTTTGTCGCTAATTGCCGCCAGTTTGTTCGCCATGGTTTTGGCCCTATCGGGCTGCGCCACAAAATCCGATGATGGATGGGTCACGCTGCTCGACGGCACGCAAGGCATGGAAAATTTCAATGCGGTCGGCAATTCCAATTGGGCAGCCGTTGACGGCGCCATTCAAGCCGACAAGCGCGGCAAAGACACCGGCTTCCTCGTCAGCAAGGACTTTTTCTCGAACTATCAGTTGCGCGTGGAGTTCTGGTCGAGCCCCGACGCCAACAGCGGCATTTTCATGCGTTGCGCCAATCCGCGGGTGATTACCGACAAGAGCTGTTATGAAGCAAACATTTTCGATTCACGCCCCGATCCGTCGTTCGGCACCGGCGGCATCGTGCATCACGCCAAAGTGTTGGCGGAACTCAAAGCGGGTAACCAGTGGAACACGTTCGACATCACGGCTTACGACTCAAAAATCACTGTGATGCTGAACGGTGTCAAAACCGCCGAACTCGACCACAAGCAATTCGCCATCGGCCCGATCGCGCTTCAGCATGGCGCGGGCGTGATCAAATTCCGCAAGGTGCAGATCAGGAAACTGTGGTTCGGCACAGAGCAACGTCCCCGCTGGCAGCTCTAACAGCACGCACAGACGCAGACGTGCGAGTGCGCAACGCAATGTCAATCACCATTGACCGATAACACGGGTT
Source organism: Burkholderiales bacterium (assembly GCA_040081205.1). Lineage (GTDB taxonomy): Bacteria > Pseudomonadota > Gammaproteobacteria > Burkholderiales > SG8-41 > UBA5216. The sequence goes on from JBEBHE010000087.1 coordinate 3,334, forward strand.
CCGCCGCCGCGCACGGCGGCGCGCTCGACATCAACGAAGCGTTTCGCAGCGGCGGGCGCTCGCCCGAGTTTCTCGACCAGATCAACAAAGCGTGCATTGTCATGCTGGCCGAGGCCGGCATCGTGCCACGCGCGCACGCCGCGCGCATTGCCATCGGCATTGCCAAGGTCATCGAGGATGCGCGCGCATCGGGTGTACCGCGCCGTTCCGCCGACTACCTCGATTACGAACCACGGCTCATTGCGGCGGTGGGGCCGGATGCCTCGCGGCTGCACAGCGGGCGCAGCCGTCAGGACATTGCATCGACCATCGCGCGCATGAATCTGCGCGACGGGCTGTTGCAGGAAATCGAAGTGTTGGTGACGGCGCGTGAAAAAACGCTCTCACTGGCGGAACAACACACCGAAACCATCATCCCCGCGTACACGCATGGCGTGCAGGCGCAGCCCACCACCTTTGCGCACTATCTGCATGCGCTGGCCGCAGCACTCGCGCGCGAAACACAACGGTTGCGCGAGGCGTATCAGCGCATCAATCGCAATCCGCTGGGCGCGGCGGCATTGGCGACATCGAGTTTTCCCATCGACCGCAAGCGCCTTGCCGTGCTGCTGGGTTTCGACGGTTTGCTTGAAAATGCCTATGACGCCAACCATCTGGCGCCGGTAGATAGCGCGCTGGATGTGGCCAGCGCGCTGGCCATCGCCGCCGTGCAAATTGGGCAATTCGCGCAGGACATGCACACGCAGTACGCCGATCCGATGCCGTGGTTTTTGCTTGCCACCGGCGAGCTCACCGGCGTATCCAGCATCATGCCGCAGAAAAGAAACCCCGCCGCGCTGGAACAACTGCGCGCGCAAAGCAGCATTTTGCTGGGCGAAATGCAGACGGTGTTTCTGCTGTCGCACAACAACCGTACCGGCATGTTTGATTACCGCATGTACGATCCGGTGCCGTGCGCACGCGCGTTGCAGGTGTTCAGGCTGCTGCAACAGGTGATGGGCGGCATCGCCGTCAATAAGGAACGCGCGCTGGCCGAAGTGCGCGCGGACTATTCCACTACCACCGAAATCGCTGATGCGCTGATGCAAAAAGCCGATGTGCCGTTTCGCATCGGTCATCATTTTGCCTCTAGGCTCACCGACTATGGCCGCGGCAACGGGCTCAAAATCCACGAAATTCCCTACGCCGAGGCCGCGCGTATTTATCAAGAACAAACGCAGCATGCGCTGCCACTTGCCGAAGCCGCGTTCCGCGAAGTGATTAGCGCCGAGTACATGGTGTTTGGGCGCAAAGGCGTCGGCGGGCCGCAACGCAGCGAAGTCAATCGCATGTTGTCGGAAGAACGCGACAATGTTGCAGCGGATGTTGCGTGGCTAAAAAACAGCACGAGCAATCTGGCGCGCGCAGATACTGTGCTGGAACAGGCGTTTACGGCGTTGGCTGGAGAATAATTTTTATGCCGACAGACATACGCAACTATTTTTTAATTAACTATTTTTTTGTTCTACCGCCGGCTCCTCCGGCAACAACAGCACAATCCCCGCTTTCAACGCGGCAATCCCCGCCATGATCCACAGCGCGTTGGAAAAGCCAATTTGTTTCACCATCGGGCCGAGTATCCACACGGCCGCCGAACTGAAACCGAACGCGACGGTGAGCCGCATGCCCGCCACGCGCGAGCGCAATCGATCATCGACGTAGCGCACGATCATGGCGTCGGTAAACGGGATTGAGCCGAATACGAATACCATCACCGCCAGCAGCGATACGAATAGCCACCAGTCCTGCGTGTGCGCGGCAATGATCAGCAGCGGCACCTGTATCACCGACATCCACAGTTGCAGCGGCTTGAACGACATGCGGTCGATCAGGCGGCCGACCACCAGTTGCGCTAGCGATGCGATGGCATAGATCACCGCGAGCATGACGCCGAGCAGCGCCGGGTCTTCGACCACGCCGCGAAAACCTTCCGATAACAACTGTGCGTTACCGTTGGTGGTGAAGTTGAACAACACGGTACTTACTGCGGCGGCGGCGGTCATCACCGCGAATGCGCGCACCAGCATCCCGGGTGTCAACGTGACTTTCGCCTTGCCGCCTTTGCGTTTGGACGGCGATTCGTTTTCCTTCGGACACGTGATGGCGAACACAATGCCGCACGCGATGGCGATGATGCCGGGAACGATAAATGCGGCACGCCAGCCGATCCACTTCACCAGAAAGCCAGTCACCAGCGCAGCCACTGCAATACCCAGATTGCCCGCCAGTCCGTTCAGGCCAATCACCGCGCCGGGATTGGGCACGTTTTGCACCAGCATCGGAATGCCGACAGGATGATAGATCGCCGCAAACGCGCCGAGCAGGGACAATGCTGCCGCGAGCTGCCACGCGTTTTGCGTCAGCGCGACCAGCATCGCCGACACGCCCATGCCGATGTAAAAAATAATCATCATCACGCGGCGGCCCCACAGATCGCCGAGCCGCCCGGCGGGGAGCGAGCCCAGTCCAAATAGCGCGAATGCGCCCACGCTGTACGGCATGAGATCCGTCCAGTTGTTAAAGCCGAACTCGACCGCGATTGTGGCCACCGCCGTGGCGAAGATCAGCAAAAACATGTGATCAATGGCGTGGCCGACATTCAACAGCACATTGACGATAGGAGGGAATCCGTTGGCAGGCACGGAAGCGGCTTGCGTGGTGGTTGTCATGGTTGTTGGCGTTTGTAATGGTTGCCGCATTAGCTACTACAATAGCCTTGGTTTCGGGGTTACACAACCATTGACTTAATATGGACGCTTACTGTCGTCGCTCCATCGGCATGCGTAACTGGATATTGTTTACACGATTCACGTTGATAACGGCGCTGATGGCCGTTGCTGTGCCCGCGCACGCGCAGCCCGCAGCCGTGCAATCGTATCCGAACAAACCCGTTCGGATGATCATCCCTTCGCCGCCCGGCGGCGGCACCGATATTCTGGGCCGCTTGCTGCAACATGGCTTGCAGGAAATGTGGGGCCAGCCCGTGGTAGTGGATAACCGTAGCGGCGCCAGTGGCCGCATCGCTGCGGCCGCAGCGGTAAAAGCCAATCCCGACGGCTACACATTATTTTTTACCTACAGCGGCGTGCTCACCACCGGGTTGCCGCTGTTCGGAAAATTGCCGTACGACCCGCTGCGCGATTTCGCGCCCGTCGCGATGATGGCGCAGGTGCCGGGCGTGCTGGTGACGCACCCGTCCTTTCCGGCGAAGTCGGTACCGGAGCTGATCAAAATGGCCAAGGCCAAACCGGGCGCGTTGACGCACGGCTCGTCAAGCATTGGCACCAGTTCGCATCTGAACATGGAACTCTTTAAGCAGATGGCGGGCATCGATATGCTGCTGGTGTCGTATCCCGGAGATGCGCCCGCGCTGGTGGCGTTGCTGGGTGGCCATGTGCCGTTTGCGTTCAATCATGTGGTGGCTGCGCTGCCGCATATACAGTCGGGCAAGTTGCGCGCCATCGCTGTCGCCACCGCGCAGCGTGTGCCGAACCTGCCGGAGGTACCGACGGTTGCCGAGAGCGGATTGCCCGGCTATGAAGGACTGCTTTTTTATGCGTTGATGGCGCCTGCGAAAACGCCGCCGGCCATCGCGAGCAAACTTGGCGCCGCCGTGAAGCAAATCAAACAGACCGCAACAGTGAAGCAACAATTCGCGACGCTGGGCGCGATCTCGTTCGACATGACGCCCGACGACATGAACGCGTTTCTCAAAAGCGAACTCGACAAGTGGACCAAAGTCATTCGCGCCGGAAAAATAAAATCTGATTGAAAACAAACACTTAAAATACCCCCCCACAGCAAAGGATCATCATGGATATCGGCACGTTTCTGCTCATGCAATCGCCTTCCATGCGCTCGTCGCAGGAAATTTTTTCGCGCGGCATCGAGTTAGCGCAGGCTGCGGAAACGCTGGGCTATCGCAATGTGTGGCTGGGCGAACATCATTTTTCGACTTACGGTTATTTATCGCGTCCGGCGCAGCTTGCGACGTACATCGCCGCCAAAACCACCACGTTGCGCGTAGGCACGGCAGTGATTGTGGTGCCGCTGCATCATCCACTGGTGGTGGCAGAAGAAATCGCAACGCTTGATCAACTCTCTGGCGGACGGCTCGACATCGGCTTCGGGCGCGGGTACCAAAACTACGAGTTCGAGCGCTTCGGTCTTGAACTCGAGTCCGCGCGCCATCGCTGGGATGAGTCGCTCGATATCATTCTCAATTCATTCAAAGGCAAAGCCTTCAGCTACGACGGCAAGCATTACAAACTGCCCGACACCATGGTGTTTCCGCAGCCGCTGCAAACGCCGCATCCGCCGATATGGATTGTTGCGCAAAGCCCGTACGCGCTTGAGGCAGCGGTGAAACGCGGCTTCAACGTGCTCACCGGCGGATTCGGCGTCACGGTTGAAAACCTCGGCACGTTCGGCAAAATGTTTGAAGAAGTGGTAGCAAAAGTCAATCCGCCCACCAAGCCGCGCGTCGGCGTGCAGCGCGCGATTTACGTCGCGGAAAGCGACGCTGATGCGCGCGATGCCGCCGAACACGCGCGCTGGAACATGCGCGTTACCCTGAGTCTGCGCAATCATTACGAGCAAGTCGAAAACGGCAAAGCCATTCCCGTGATGCCGAAATCCGAACCCGATATCGACGACCTGATCGAGCGCTATATCATTGTCGGCTCTCCGGAAACCTGCATCCGCCAGATCAAAACCCTCCAATCCATCATGGGCATCACACACTTCAATTGCAGCTTCTGGTTCGGCGACATGACGCAAAAACGCGTGCTGCGTTCGATGGAACGGTTTGCGAAAGAAGTGATGCCGGCGCTTGGCTAAGTATCGGTACGGAGGATGCGCTTGAATATCGGTCGCTGCATATGCTGGTGTTTGCTGCTTGCGGCAAGCGCCGCGCACGCACAAGCCCCGGCAGAAACCTACAAACCCATTGCCGGCCAGCCGGGCAAGGATGTCGTCTGGATACCCACCCCCGATATCACGCTTGAAAAAATGCTCGACATGGCACGACTCGCCCCGAGCGACTACGTGATTGATCTTGGTTCCGGCGACGGACGTATGGTGATCGCGGCGGCCAGGCGCGGCGCGCGCGCGCATGGCGTTGAGTTCAATCCGGATCTGGTGGCCCTGTCGCAGCGCGCTGCGGCAGCCGCTGGCGTAGCGGACAAAGCCACGTTCTCACAGGGCGATATGTTCGAGGCGGATATTTCAAAAGCGACCGTGATGCCGCTGTTTTTACTGCCGAATCACCTAAGCACGCTGGCGCCGAAGTTTCTAATGCTGAAGCCCGGTGCGCGTATCGTATCGAACACTTACGAAATCGGCGGTGGTTGGGAACCCGACGAAACCGTACGCACGACGCCGTGCAATAGTTGGTGCATCGCGATTTTGTATATTGTGCCGGCACCGGTGGCCGGCACGTGGCGCTTATCGGATGGAACGTGGTTATTGATCGAACAGTATTTCCAGAAATTTTCTGGCGCCTACCAGATTGAAGGTGTTTCGGTACCGATTGAGAACGGCAAATTACGCGGTACCGAAATCAGCTTCACCGTTAATCAGGTGCAGTACAGTGGCCATATCAAAGGTGACACTATGCAAGGCGTGGCGCAGGGCCGCGTCAAACGCGACTGGCGCGCAGTGCTCGTGCGCGAGTGAAGTCAGAGCGCCGCCTCGCGCGAAGGATGCTACGGCAACTCTGCGTATATCGCTGTCGCAGCCGAATGTACGCGCAGCGGCTGATCCCAGTCCGGATATTTTGCGCGAAATTCATTGCGCAGCGTCACCGCGGTTTCGTCGGACGATTTGCCCTGCTTTTTCATGTCGGCCACGCGCGCGCGCAATGCCGTAAAGTAGCCGTGATACGCGGAAATAACAGCCGCATCACCCATGCCGTAATGCGCCCCAACAACTTGCGACGGACGCAACGTGCCCAGCGCGTCAAGACTCGTGATCCAGCTGTCCGCGCGCGACTGCGGCGTTGCGAATGCGGGAAACGCCTGCTTCATCGCGAGATCACCGGAGAACAGCACACCGTCGCCCTCGACGAAGATCGCCGTGTCGCCGCGCGTGTGTGCGGGCCCCAGCCGGATAAGTTTTACCCGCACGCCGCCCAGGTCGAGCGTCTTGTCGCGCTCGAACGTTTCGGCCGGCGCGCGAAAACCTTTGATGTCTTTCAACAGTTCGGCCAGTTCAGGCGAGCGCGCACTGAATTCCGCCACGACTTTGAGCCCCATTTCTTCGATGTCCTGCTGCTGCGCCACGGCACGGATGATTTTTACGTTCGGGGGGAAAGCCGTCTCTCCGCTCGTATGTTCCGGATGAAAATGCGTGTTGACGAGAAAGACCTCCGTGTTCTGGCTGAGCTTCGCCATTTCGCGTACCACGGCCTGCCCGCTCTTGAGTCCCATGCCTGGATCGACCACCAGGGTTGCGCGGCTGCCGACGATGATGCCGACATTGGGTACCCCGCGCGCACTCTCATCGGGGATCACGTAAACATGCGGCGAAATCTTGAGCGTCGTGCCTTCTTTGACGATCGGCAAGCGGTCATACGTGCGTTGCGCCGATACCGGGGCAGCAGTGACGGCAAACAACGCGAACGGCACAACGAAAACCATCATGGCAGGAATAATGCCCTTGCTGGCAAAACCTCGCCTGTTCGTCATCATAGGCACCTCTTGAATGTCAACGTCTATCTGCTGAAGCCGGCGTTCGCATTGGTCCGTGTCGTTCCGGCTTTTAGCGAGTCAGCAATGTATGCGTTGATTGCGGAACGGTCAATAGTAAGGATTTCCAGCGGGCAAGACGGTGGTGCGGATAGCGAGCCCCGCGTTCACGTCCGAACGCCAGCAGTTGACTATCGCGTCCGGAACATTCGGGCACGCTGGCGCGCGCGCCGGATTAGAATGCACCCCATTCCACAAAGCAAAGGACAAATCCAATGACCCTGAAACGCATGGCGATAGAAATCGGCATGGGCACGGACATCCGCGGCGCGGATTACACCAAGGCGGCGGTGCGTGCGTTGCGTGACGCGCTGTGGCATAACTCGCTCAACGTCGCGGATGCGCTGGGCAAGCCCACCGATTCAATGATCGTCGAAGTACTGATTGGCGTGCCGAAGCCTGATCTGGTGGACAAAGCCGAGGTGCTGAAAGTTTTGCCGCACGGCACCGGTACGGTGAAGGTGTATGAAGGCGGGCTTGAAATATTTAACGACGCAGGCACCGGTTCGACAGTGCTCGCGCACGCGGCGGCGATTGTCCGTCTTGATGTATAGGAGATTGCCATGCCACTGAAAAGATTCATACTTGAAATGGGCGCCGGTAACGATCTGCACGGCGGCGATTACACCAAGGCAGCGCTGCGCGCCGTACAGGACGCGTTGCATCACTCGTCGCTGGCGTTTATTCGTTCGCTGGGGCTGAATTCAAAGCAGATGCAAGTCGAAGTAACGATAGGCGTACAAGAACCTGCCAGGGTTGATGTCGAAAAAGTAAAGGCCAGCCTGCCGCACGGCCAGGTTACAGTGAAAGTGGTCAAAGGCGGACTCAATGTACCGGAAGAAAGTACGCACGACATGGCGGTGATTGCCAGTGCCGCCATCTCTGTGCGCTTTGAAATGAAAGCAGCCTCATGAAAGCCATACAAATCACCGAGACCGGTGCACCCGAGGTTTTGAAGTACGTCGATCTGCCCACACCAAAGCCCGGCCCTGGCGAAGTGCTGGTCAAGGCGCACGCCATCGGCGTGTGTATGCCGGAAACTTATGTGCGCAAGGGCGTATATGCCTGGATGCCCAAACTGCCGCTGATACCCGGCATTGAAATGAGCGGCACCGTCGTCGAAACCGGCAGCGACTGCAGCAAACTGCGTGTCGGCCAAAAAGTGTTCGTGTGTGCGCGCGAATTCAAGGAGCGCGCGAACTGCTACGCCGAGTACATCACGGGGCCGGAAAATCTGATCTACGCCGTTCCCGATGGCGTTGATCTCGATCAGGCCGCAGGTCTTGCCAACTATCAAGTGGCGTGGCATGTGCTGAATTCGTCGCTGAAAGGCTTTCAGTACGATTCTGTGCTGGTGATCGCCGCCGCCGGTGGCGTGGGGACGGCTTTGGTCCAGTTGGCCAAAACGTATGGCAAGCGCGTCATCGGTGTCACCAGTTCCGCTGAGCGCTCGGCATTCGTGCGCGCACAGGGCGCCGATGAGGTCATCGACCGCAAGCACGGCAGCGTTGTTGAGCAAACATTAAAACTTACCAATGGCCGCGGCGTCGATTTGATTGTCGATTGCGTGGGTGGCCCGCACATGACAACGCTCTTTGAGTGCCTCGACCGCTTCGGCATGCTGCTGCTCTATGGCCGCATCGAGGGCCCGCCCACCGGCAACATCCATGACGCGATCCACAAGGCCCCGTGGCGCAGCGCGGCGTTCCGCTATTTCACCATGCACACCCTCGATGATTGGCCGGAACTCCGCGCAAAGTGCACGCATGATCTGCTGCGCCTCTTGGCCGAAGGCAAATTCAAGGTGCCGATTTACGAGCGCGTACCGCTTGCTGAAGCGCCGCGCGCCCACCGCTTGTTTGAGTCGGGACAAGTCATGGGCAAGCTCATCATGAAGCCGTAATGACGTGACCGCCGGACGACAAATCCGCACGGCATTGTGGCTGACGCTCCTCTGCGCAATGGAAGCGTTTGCCCAGCAGTACCCGTCCAAGGCGATCCGCCTGGTGGTGCCATTCCCGCCGGGCGCGAGCAATGACATCATCGCCCGGCTTACCGGACAAAGATTGAGCGAAGCCTTTGGGCAGCCGGTGGTGATCGACAATCGCGGCGGCGCGGGTGGCGCAATCGGCGCGGAGATCGTCGCGAAATCTCCGGCGGATGGTTACACGCTGCTGGTGTCGTCGACCTCGTACACCACGAATGCCGCGATTCAGGTAAAGCCCGCCTATGATCCGGTGGCCGACATCGCCGGCGTGGCAATGATCGGCAAGGCACCGATGCTGGTGACGGTGCATCCCGCCGTAGCGGCCACGTCGATACGTGAACTTATGGCAATGGCCAAAGCGCAGCCGGGAAGAATTAATTATGCGTCCTCGGGCAATGGATCGGCGGTGCATCTGATGACAGAAGTATTCGTCAGCGAAGCCAGGATCGTCATGACGCATGTACCGTATAAAGGTTTGGGGCCGGCTCTCAACGATCTCATCGGCGGGCAGGTGCAACTGTTGATTGCCAGCCTGCCGTCGGTACTGTCGCACGTCAAGGCAAACCGGCTGCGCGCTATTGCAGTCACCAGTCCAGCACGCTCCACTTTTGCGCCGGAGTTAGCGACGGTGGCCGAATCGGGCCTGCCCGGTTTTGCCACGGAGATCTGGTGGGGCGTGCTCGCGCCGTCACGCATTCCCAAAGGCATCGCTGAACGCATCAACAGCGAAGTACGCCGCATGCTCGCCACCGATGACATGAAGCAACGGCTGGCATTTGAAGGCGCGGTGCCCTCGCCCATGCAGGCCAGCGAGTTCAGCGCGCTGGTGCGGCATGAAATCGCGAAGTGGCGCAAAGTCGTGAAAACGAGCGGCGTCAAAGCAGAATGATCGGTACGTGACAAAAATGGGAGCTCGCTTGAGGAAAATTATTCACCCTATTGCACGATGGATTGGCCTTGCCGCGATGGGCATTTCGGGAGTCGCCTGTGCGCAGCCGTATCCCGCCAAAGCCATACGCTGGATCGTGCCGTTCCCGCCGGGCGGCGGCACCGACTTTGTGGTACGCACGCTGGCACAAAAGCTAAGTGAAGCACTGGGCCAGCAGGTTGTTGCCGACAATCGTCCAGGATCCAGCGGCACCATTGGCCTGGATGTCACCGCCAAAGCGCCCGCCGACGGTTACACCATAGCATTGGGGCAAACCGGCAATCTTGCGCTGGCGCCGGTGTTTTATCCCAAGCTGCCCTACGATCCGCGGCGCGATTTCGCGCCCATCACACGGGTGTCGATGGCGCCGTTCATGTTGGTGGCGCATCCTTCGCTGCCGGCGAAAAATGTGCGTGAACTGATCGCACTGGCAAAAACGCGGCCTGATGAAATCGCATTCGGCTCGTCGGGCAACGGTTCGCTGAGCCATCTTGCAGGCGAAATCATCAAGTCCGCGGGCGGTGTGCGCATGCTGCACGTGCCGTACAAAGGCGTTGCGCTCGCCACCAGCGACCTCTTCAGCGGACGCATCGCGCTCTACGTCAGCCCATTACAGAATTTGCAGGGATGGTTCACGGCGGGCAGGGTCAAGCCCATAGGCCTCACACGCGCGCAGCGCTCGTCGGCTTTTCCCGATGTGCCGACGATTGCCGAATCAGGGCTGCCCGGTTACGACGTCACCAACTGGTACGGCGTGGTGGCGCCCGCGAAAACACCTGCGCCGGTTGTCGCCCGATTGAACAGCGAACTCACGCGCATACTGCGCCTGCCCGACGTGCAGGCGCGCTTTCGAGACGAGGGCGGCGAAGTAGCGCCGGGCACACCGGAGGAATTGTCCGCTTTTATCAACCGCGAAATCCAACGCTGGGGAAAAGTCGTCAGTGATGCCGGTGTGCGGGTGGAGTGAACACAAACAATCGATCTACTGCTGCAAACTCACGCCCGCCGCTTTGACCAGTTCGCCGATGCGTTTGGCGTGATCCACGCGAAACGCATCAAACTCGGCGCGCGAACTGCCAATGATCTCAATGCCCAGGCTTTTCAATTGCTCGCCGAACGCCGGCTCCTTCGCCGCTTTCACGATTTCGGCGTTCACTTTAGCCAGAATGTCCTGTGGCGTGCCCGCTGGCGCCACAACGCTGTACCAGCCAAATGTCTCATATCCGGGCACCGCTTCCGAGATCGACGGTACGTCAGGCAGCAGCGCAGCGCGTTTGCGCGTAGTAACGCCGAGGGCACGCAGGCGTCCGGCCTGAACCAAGGGCGACGCAACGGGCACCACAGCAAATGTCAGATGCACTTCGCGCGACACAGTATCAGCCAGCGCCTGACCGATGGCCTTATAGGGCACGTGCTGCATACTGGCGTTCGTCATGCGCCCCAGCAGAAATGCGCTGAGGTGTTCCGCGCTTCCGGTACCGGCCGACCCGTAGCGCATTTGCGGCGACGATTTCCTGGCGAGATCGATCAATTCTGAGAGGGATTTGGCTGGCAGCTGCGAATTCACCGTCAGCACAAACGGCACGGTGCCGATCAAACTGACCGATGCAAAATCGCGCGCGAGGTTGACCTTGTGATTGGTGTAGGTGTTCGTCGCTATAAACAACTGCGAAGTCAGCATCATCCACGTATAGCCGTCCGTCGCCGAGCGCATGACAATAT
>JBEBHE010000088.1:0-14717 GCA_040081205.1 Burkholderiales bacterium
TCCGTGCCGCCGCCGGGCGCGAAGGGCACGATCAATCGTATCGGCTTGGTGGGGTACTGTTGTGCGGCGGTATGGTTTGCAGCAAGCAGTACGCTTGCACATAAAATAGTTAAGTATTTGTTTTTAAACATTTATTTATTTAATATCAATGGTCATCAACGGCGCGTATTGCTGGCCGCCATGCCCATCGCTGTCGCGCGGGTCGCCCTGAAAATACGGCCGCGGTATCGATGCCTTGATCGCATACGCGTGATCACAATAAAAAAACTTCACGTCGCTGACGGGCAGGTTGTAGCACTGGGCAACCACTTCACGCGTGAGCGTGCCAGAATTTTTGACGCGCTGATACGTTGCATCGTCATCGAACATGATGTCGAAGGTGAGTTCAAACGGCCCGGCATTTTTACTGCGGATCAGGCGAGCGAGTTCGGCGAGTTGAGTCATTGCTGTATCTCCTTCACGGTCGAACCGTTCACATCGAACATCGTCATCGGAAACATTTCAGTGGGCGAGTCAGGCTCCACCACGTGGTTGACGTTGAATTTGTACACCGCGCCGCGCTCCATCTGGTTATACGGGCAGGCTATCGCGGTGATGAGTCCACTCCATTCAGGAATCGGCAGATGCAGCGCCTGATGGCGGATCACGCCGGCGATGGTGTTGGCGATGTCCTGCGTCGGCGCCGTCGCTTCAAAAATCAAACACAGCTCGTGCGAACGGATTTCCTTCACCGGTTCCAGAGGCCCCATGGTGCCGTTCTTGCCGTAGATGCGAATGTTGAGCAGGTAATCCGACGGACTTAATTGATCGCCGAATACCATTTTCACGCGCGCGTGAATTTTTTCGGTGACACGCGCGGTCCAGTCGTCGATTTGGCGGATGATGAACGGGTCGCGCACCGAGCCGATAAGGATGCTCATGTAGCCGGCCTTTTCGGCGCCCTCGAGTTTGACGGTGTAGCGCGGCGCTTTGATGAATTCGCTGCCGGTGACTTTTACTGCGCGGTCAGTTAGCGCTTCGTAACGCGAATTCGTAAGGTCCAGCGTGCCGGAACACTCAACCAGTTTGAACGGATCTGCATTTTCGTAAAGGCTGTGCGAGGCAATGCTCTGTGGTGTGCAGCGCAGGCCGTGGTCGGGCGCTTCGACGACAAAGTGGTCCTTGCGCACCCATGCGAACATGCAGTCCGGTGTTTTGCGTTGCACGACGGACGCAGCGCCGCATTCCAGGATTTTTGCCATGTGCCACGAAATGCCTTCGGGAAAGCCGCGCATCACCGGCATCGCCGCGAAAATGGCCGTGTCGCTCGAGCGACCGGCGAGAATGATGTCCGCGCCGGCGTTGAGAGCGCGCTGCCAGGGCTCCGCGCCCATCATGCCGACGATGTGCTCGCTGCGGTCGATCACTGCTTCGTTGAATTCCGGTGCGGGCGAGAGTGGTTTGATACGGCCTTCGCGCAGGCGCTTCTTGAGATAGCTTTTGTCCTGCTCGGCGTGGATCAGGGCGAGTTTGAAATTCAGGCCTTCAGCGGCGGCGATTTCCCGCGCCAGCGCAGCGATTTTTTCCAGTTGCTCGTTACTACCGCCAGTGCCAGCCGTGCCGATCAGTAGCGGTACTTTGATTTTGCGCGCGCCGATCATCATCAAGCGCAGATCGCGCTTGATGGCGGCCAGCGGAAACGCCGTGGCGCCCGAGCCGAGAAACTCCGGGCCGGGGTCGGTGGAGCCGGCATCGGCACCGATGAAATGCGGCTTTTGCGCCAGGCCTTGTTCAAAAGAGCTTTCAAGAAAGCCCGAGCCGGTGACGCCGGTGGGAGCGAGCACGCGTATTTCGTCTTGGTCGATGGTCATGGCGGATTGAATGTGTGGCGTTAGCCTGTGCGAATCGAGCGGGAGGGGCGGCGCATATTCCCCTTTGCAGGATTTGCACAGAGCGGTGCCGTATAAGGGAGGCAGTCATGCTACGAGTGCCCTGGTAGCGCGTCAATTGAATTTTCACATTGTGTTGAATGTTTGGCTGCACGATAAAAAGATTACGGTTCTGGAATAAAATCAACGCTGCCACTTCTGGCAGTCGTTTATTTTATGAAATACGCCGATGAATGCATTGACTCCGATGACGCCTGATTTTGCCGGTGTTTCCTGCGACGACGCCGTACGGCAAGCGGGCGAGCTCGTGCCCGTGCTGCGCAGCCGCGCCGCGCAGGCCGAAGCCGCGCGCGTGATGCTGCCGGAAACCGTCAGCGACCTGCATCGCATCGGCGCGCTGCGCATCCTTCAGCCCAAACGCTGGGGCGGCATGGAATGCGATTTCATCGCTTATATCGATGTGCCGATGGAACTTGCGCGCGGTTGCGCATCGACGAGCTGGAATGTAGTCAATCTATCCATCCACCACTGGATGCTCGCGATGTACGACGAGCGTGCGCAAGACGAGGTGTGGGGTAATGACCCGGAGGCGCTGATCGCGGCGGGCATTGCGTATCCGCAGGGGCGTGGGCAAAAAACCGACGGCGGTTTCGTCATTAGCGGTAAATGGAATTTTTCCAGCGGCGTAAATATTGCTGAGTGGTGCATGCTGGCGGTCACCGTGCGGGGCGGCGACAAGGTGATTGACCATCGCATGTGCCTGCTCGATAAATCGCAATACGACGTGGTGGACGACTGGCACACGCTGGGCATGCGTTCCACGGGCAGCATGACCGTCATAGCGAAAGAGGTGTTTGTGCCTGAGTATCGCGCGTTGTGTGCGTACGACATCTGCGGCGGAGACCGCTTTCCGGGTGCGCGCGGCAATCCTAATCCGCTCTATCGCGTGTCGCTGAACGCGCTCGGTGGACATGGCATCGCCGCCACGGCCGCGGGCAACGCCATGGCGGCGCTGGAGCACACCCTCGCGTTGGTGAAAGAACGCAGCACCAACTACACCGGTCTGAAAATGCGCGACCAGCAGATCGTGCAGCATCGCGTGGCTATGGCAGGCGCGAAAATCGATTCTGCACGGCTGATGCTTCGCGCGGATGCCATAGAAGCGCAGGCGCAGGCGAGCAAAAATGTGATTCCCGATATGCAGCAAAAACTGCGCTACAAACGCAATGCGGCGTACGCGGCAACCCTTTGCATGGGGGCGGTGGATGCGCTGCACGCCGTAACCGGCGCGACGGGTATTTATGAATCGTACCCGCTGGAACGCATCTTCCGCGATGCGCATGCGCTGGGTGCGCATATCAGCCTGAATTTCGATGCGCAGGCGCCGGCATGGGGGCTGGCGGCGCTGGGTGGCGAGGTTGAGAACCCGACGCTGTAGTGTATCGGTTTAGTAGGTCCCGTCCAGAATCGCTCCCTGCGCCCTGAGTTTATTTTGCAGGTCCGGTACATCGACGTGCCGCACGTCGGATGTGTCGCCGGAGGTAATCATCATGGAAGCGGCAGTGCCTACCGCTTGACCCATCGCCATGCATGTGCCCATTACCCGTGCGGCGCCATGCGCCTCGCGGTCGGCAGAAAAACAGCGCCCCGCGACAAACAAATTTTTTATATTCTTCGGGATCAGTGTTCCCAGCGGGATATCGTAGGAACCGCCGTCCTTGATCGGCTCGCGCTTTTGCGCGAAGCCCGCGCCATGTACGTCGATGTGATGCGCGCCTTTGAGTACGGTGTCTTCGCGTTTTCTCGCGTTCTTGACATCATCGTAGGTCAGTTTGTACTCGCCCATGATGCGCCGTGTTTCCCGTATACCGATACGCGGTGCCACACCGGCAAAGTGTGCGTTCTCGTAGCCTGGCAGGTTCTTTTTCAGAAAAGTTGCGCATTGCCAGACCTGCGACATCAGGTCGGGTAGTGCATTTGAGAGCTTCTCGGTGTCGCGTGCATCGATACCTGCAACCCGCGTCGTGTTGAGGCTCACTTCCTTGCGCTGCAGTGATACTGGCGTGGACGCGACCAGTGAGGTCTTAAACATCTCGCCTCTCGCCACCGCAGCCGATACCAGCGGGCCATTACCTTTGAGAAATACCTTGGGTAATCCGCTTTTTACGATTTCCGCGATGCATTCTTCCCGCGTCTGCTTGATCCAAGGGTTCTCGGCTACACCGATGTCATCGGGATGGGTGCGCACGAACTCCAGTAGCGGCGCGGCCTCCACACCCGCCATGCGGAACACGAGTGATACCGGCTGAAACTCGCCGCTGTCGCTTCCCGCCTCGAACGGCGCGCCGGCCTGAACGGCTACGTCGCCGTCACCAGAGCAGTCTATGAAAACATCCGCCGTGAGCAGCGTGCGCTGCATCTTGTTCAGTACGATGATGCCCTTAACCCGCCCGTTGTCGACGACGACATCTTCTGCGAACGTGTAAAGCAGCAGTTTCACACCCGCGCGGCTCACGATGTTCATCACAGCAATTTTCATGATCTCGGGGTCGGCCATCACCACCCAGATCGTGCGCCAGTCAAATACATGGCCGACGTAGCCGCCCATGCTGTTGCATTCGTCGAGGAGTTCCTTGAGGAAGCCGCCCACCACCCATTCGCCGCGCGTATTGAGGCAGCCGTCGATGGGGATGCCGGACAGGAGTTCGCCGCCAATCATCGGCCCCGCATCGACCAGCAACGTGCGTGCGCCGCCGCGGGCCGCGCTGGTCGCGGCTGCGATGCCCGCCGAGCCGCCGCCGATCACTACGACATCCCAGTGTTCCGTGCGCAATGTCTGTGCCATGTCAGTTTACCTTTGCCCCTGATTGTTTGATGACGTTGGCCCACTTGACCATTTCTGACTTGATGTGGGTGAGAAAGGCTTCCGACGTCGAGCCCATGATTTCGTATCCGGCCGCCTCGAAGCGCTCGCGAAAGATGGGCTTTTTGATGCCCTGGATGGCCGCAGCGGAGAGTTTGGACAGCACGTCGGCAGGCATCTGCGCGGGGGCACTCAGGCCGTACCAGGTGACCGACTCGAAGCCGGGAATACCGGACTCGGAGACCGTCGGCAGATCAGGAAGATACTTAGACCGCTGCGGCCCGGTAGTCGCGAGTCCCTTGAGCCGGCCGGAGCGCACATGCCCAAGCCCTTCGTTGAGGATCAGGAAAAACATTTCGACCTGGCCGCCCATGATATCGGTGGCAGCCGCGGCTGAACCCTTGTAGGGAACATGCACAATGTTGATGCCGGACATGGCGCGGAATAACTCTCCGGTGAGATGCGATGCCGTACCGTTACCGCCAGATGCAAGGTTGATTTGACCGGGCTTGGTGCGTGCGATGCGGATTAAATCCGCCGACGTTTTTGCGGGAAACGATGGATGCACGACCAACACGGTTGGCGTGCGCACGGTCAGGCTGATGTGCTGGAAGTCCGCGATAGGGTCATAGTCGATGCGGGAGTACAGGGAAGGCGCTATGGACAATATGCCGGCGGTGGCTGTCAAAAGTGTGTAGCCATCGGGTTTAGAGCGCGCAACGTGTGCCGTGCCAACAGTGCCGCCTGCACCGGCTCGATTGTCCACGATCACGTTCTGGCCGAGTCCGTCCGCGAGCATCTGCGCTATGAGCCGGCCTGCGGCATCGGTGGGCCCGCCCGCAGGCTGCGGCACAACGAGACGCACGGGTTTCGAGGGGTAGGGCTGGGAGAATGCAGTAAAGGGTATTAGCGCAAAAAAGACGATCAGTAGGCCAAGAAAATTATTCATATCGGCTAGGCTCGCTAAAAGGTGGCGACCATCTTATTCTGGCGCAAACTCTACATGCCGTAAAATTCCTGAAAACCGTGAACTTATAACTTTTAGTAATAGCAATCTATGGAACTTCGAGACTTGGAATACTTTCGCGTCGTTGCCCAGCACGGCCAGATCGTGGCCGCGGCGGATCAGCTCGGGCTCACGCAGCCTGCCTTGAGCAAAAGCGTCGCGCGGCTGGAGGCTGCTGTCGGCGCAAGGTTGCTCGAGCGCACGCCGCGCGGCGTAGTCCTCACACAGGTTGGCGCCGCCCTGATCGCGCGCGCGACGCACATTCATTCGGCTGTCGACGGCGCCTTGCGTGAGGCAAGGGATCTCAGTTCAGGCTCATCCGGCCACTTGCGCATAGGCACGGGGCCGACAGCAGGTGAGCATCTATTGCCATCGGTTTGCGCCGAGCTGTTGCGTTGGTCGCCAGGGTTGTTCATTCGGGTCGTGGTGGGACTCAATGATGTGCTGCTCGCCGCGCTGGAGCGCGGCGAACTGGATCTGGTGTTCGGCAGTTTTCCGGAGCCCCGTATTGCGGGTATGGCCTACGAGTCGCTCGGTGAAGACGTGTTGACGGTATTTACCCGGAAGCGGCATGCACTGGCGCGAGCCCGCCAAATAGAGTTGTCAAAGCTCGCCGGTGTGCGATGGGCGTTGCCTAACGCATCGGTTACTTCCCGGCGCACGCTGCAACAGGTATTGCAAACATGCCGGCTTCCAGCCCCGGATGTAGCGCTTGAATCGAACTCGACGCAGGTGCTGCTCGCTGCAGTAGCTCGCTCGGATATGGTTGGCTATCTGCCCACTGGCGCTTTGCATGCTTCCGGCGCGATACGCGAATTGGCGCTGCTCAATGTAAAGCCGCTTCAGGTTGAAAGATCGCTCGGGGTCATTTCGCGGCCGGGGGCGTACTTGCCTCCGGTAGCTGCTCGACTCATGAATGCGCTGCGGCGAGTGGCGCCGCAATCTGTCGAATAAATTAGTTGGCGGAAGAGAGTGGGAGTCGAACCCACATAGAACTGTTAACAGCTCCTACCGGGTTTGAAGTCCGGCCGCCCCACCGGGAGCGATTCCCTTCCGTAGTGCCTGTAGTGTACCTGCAGTACAACCTGTTTCGACCGCAGTTGCCATTGTAATTCGTAATGCGGTTTTGCGGTGCAGCCTTCATCAGCTACGCAAGGCGCGCGCGAATCCCCGCGACCGCTTTTTTGGCATCCGCAATCGCATCATCCAGCAGGCCGCCACAGCCGCTGCGCACTGCGCCGACGGCCCATACGCCGGGCGTCGCGGTTTCCAGCGTGTCGCTGGTGGTGACAAAGCCGTGGGTATCGCGCTTTATCGCGTCCGGCAGAAAATCCGCATTGGGCTCGAGTCCTATATAGGCAAATAGGCCGGCGCAGGCAACGTCTTCTGCGCGTCCATCGGCGTATTTGACAGAAACTTTCTCGACCATTTGTCCACCGCCGATGGCAGTGACTTCCGCATTGAAGGTCTTGGTGATTTTCGGTTCCGCACTCACGGCCTGCTGAAAATGATCGCGCCCGGTGAATGTGCCACCGCGATGCACGATGTGTACTTCCTTGCAGTAGTGCGACAGCACAATGGCTTCCTGCAGCGCTGAATCGCCGCCGCCAACGACTACGACCGATTCATTCTGGTACATCGGGCCATCGCAATCGGCGCACTGAGAAACGCCTTTGCCTTCGAACTCGGCTTCGCCGGGAACACCAAGTTTTTTCAGGCGCGCGCCGGAGGCGATCACTACATGCCGCGCGGTACGGCCACCGCCGTCGGTAAGCACTTTGAGCATGCCGCCTGTGGATTCGATGCCGGTCGCCGGTTCGTTCATGCTATTGACGCCGGCGTTGGCGGCGGCTTCCACCAGCGATGAGGCATACTCCGCGCCGCCGGTGGTGCCGCCATTGCTGCCCGCGGGTGCGGGATCGAGCTCGTTGATGTTGATGACCAGCCCGCCAAAGAGTTGCGCTTCAAGCGTCGCGACTTTGAATCCTGCGCCCGCGATTTCGCTGGCTACGGTTAATCCGGCGACACCTTCGCCGATCACGATCACGTCAAAATCTGCTGCCATGTCAATTCCTTTTCTATCTGCGGTAGTTGTTGTTAAAGCGGCGTTGCTGGTTTGCCGGCTTGTTGGAGGAGGGTGCAAGCTGCGCCGGCCTCGGCGCTGCGAGCAGCGGTTTGGCTGGAACGTCGGCCTCACCCAGGATGGGCACAAAATCCTTGCGCATCTTGCGCGTATCGCCGATACGTTGCGTCACGCCCAGCGTGTCCATGAATTCGAGAATTTCGATGGCGAGGCCGCGGCCCACGCCCGTCCAGTCGCGATACTGCGCAGCCGTGAAAATGCCGGTGGGCTGTGCTTGCGCGGTGGCTTGTGCGGTGGCGGCGAGTTTCGCCAGTGTGGCTTTGGTATAAAAGCGATCCGGCGTCACACGATAAATTTCATTACTTTTTGCTTTGCGGTAGAGGAAATCCTTGACGATGGCTTCCTTGAGTTTTAGCTGCAGTGCCAGGTCTTTGATCTGAGGCGCGTTAAATCCGGCGGTATCCAATGCCGGTTTGACGAGTTGCCACATCTTTTCATCGGCTGTGTTGGCGGTGGTGCTGTGCGCGGGCAGGCGCGCGATGGAGCCGCTGGTTTCGATCTTGTGCGCGTCGGCCAGGGCGCGCAACAGCGTGCCAAAATCATCCGCTGACAATTCGGCGGCAAGTTTCTTCCGCAGTATTTCGGTTTCTTCGCCGGCTGCCTGTGGTTGTGTTTTGTGAAAGGTTTCCAGATGCGGTACGACGGCATCGAGTATTTGCTGATGCCGCGCGCGCGGAATACCGACGCGCGTTTCTTTGCCCAACTGAATAAGGTTTGCCTTGTCGTAAAGCAAGACTGCTTGTGCGAAAGGCATGTTGAACAGTGTTTCAAATCGCTGAAGGTCAACGGGGCGACCCAGCTTGATCAGCGCGTCCAGCGTGGCTTCAGGCGTGGCTTGTTCGAGCGCAGCGAATTCTGCCGCGCGCGCTTCCTTGCTGCGGCCTTTCGTGCTGGCGGTGGCGACGAATGGATCAAGCACCACGCCGCCGCCGAGGGTGCGTGTGGCGGACTGATCGCGCAGGATAAAGCGGTCGCCGTGCAGCGCGCCCACCGGCTTATCGAGTTGCAGTTGCACG
The DNA here is from genome assembly GCA_040081205.1 of Burkholderiales bacterium. Taxonomy (GTDB): domain Bacteria; phylum Pseudomonadota; class Gammaproteobacteria; order Burkholderiales; family SG8-41; genus UBA5216. The sequence continues at coordinate 8,897 of JBEBHE010000088.1, forward strand.
ATGGCCGACGCCCCCGGCGCAATGCTTTCGCCGCGGCGTATCGCAATGCGCGCGGTGACATCGGCCGTGGCCAGGTGCAAGTGCACCGGCGTCCAGTGCTTGAGCGATTGCGTTTCGCTGGCCAGCACGCTGACTCTTCCGGCAATACGCTGGGTGGGCCGATGAATCGGCGGCGCAAGCACCCAGTCACCGCGGCTCACGGCTTCGAGATCGGTGCCGGTAAGGTTCAATGCGCAACGTTGACCGGCAGAGGCCAGTTGCGCGGGTTTGCCTTGAATCTGGATACCGCGCACACGCACTTCATTGCCGGCAGGTGAAATCACGAGTTTGTCGCCGGGCGCGACCTTGCCGTTGAACACGGTGCCGGTGACCACCGTGCCGCTACCCGCCACGGTAAACGCGCGATCGGCGGCATAACGAAAATGCTGATCGGCGCTGGCGCGTGACGACGACGAAGCCGCTTCGCGCTTCAGCAGTTCACGCAAATCGTTCATGCCCAGGCCGCTGACCGCGGAAACCGGCATTACCGTCGCACCGGAGAGTTGCGTAGTAGACAGCAGCGCGGACACATTGTCGGCGACTTCTTTGACGCGCGCCTCATCCACGCGGTCTATCTTGGTGATAACCGCCGCGCCGCGCTGAATATGCAGCAGGTTCAGAATGTTCAGATGCTCCAGCGTTTGCGGCATCACGCCGTCGTCCGCCGCGACTACCAGCAGCGCGTAATCGATGCCGCATACGCCCGCGAGCATATTGCGCACAAAGCGTTCATGTCCGGGCACATCGACAAAGCCGATCAACTCGCCGCTGGGCAGCGGCAGATAGGCAAAGCCGAGATCAATCGAAATGCCGCGCGCTTTTTCTTCGGGCAGACGATCGGTGTCCACGCCGGTGAGCGTTTTCACCAGCAGCGTCTTGCCGTGATCGATATGACCTGCGGTGGCGACTATCATAACTATTTGTTTTTAAAGTAAATTACTTAATATGAAGCTGGGGCAGTTGTGCCATGAATTCTGCTTCATGTTCAAGGCAGCGCAGATCGAGCACGAACGCGCCGTCCTTGATGTGGCCGATCACCGGCACCGGCAGTGCGCGGAATGCGAGCGAGAGTTTGTCGGCGAACGAGCTTTTGTTTTTGCCGAGAGGAATGATGGCGATGCCCGCGCTCGGCAGCGAATCGACGGGCAGCGAGCCGCTGCCGATTTGACTGCCGGTGTCGACTATCGACGCGCCAGCTTTGTCCGCGAGCGCGGCTTGCACGTGCGGCAGCACGCGCTCGGCTTGCTTGCGAATGTCCTCTCGGGTGCGTGTGAGCAATCGTATGGTCGTTACTTCCTCGCGCAGTTTGTCCGGGTTGGTGTAAAGCCGCAGCAACGCATCGAGCGCTGCCAGCGTCATCTTGTCGACACGCAGCGCCCGCTTCATCGGGTTTTTGCGAATGCGTGCGATCAGTTCTTTTTTGCCAACGATTAATCCGGCTTGCGGACCGCCGAGCAATTTGTCGCCGCTGAAGGTGACGAGATCAGCGCCATTGGCGAGCGCCTCGCGCGGCGTGGGTTCGTGCGGCAGGCCATAGTCTTCGAGGTTGACCAGCATGCCGCTGCCAAGATCCACGATGTACGGAATGCCGTGCTCGTGCGCGAGGGCTGCCAGTTCAGCCTCCGGCGCGGACGCGGTGAACCCCTGCACCGCATAATTGCTGGTATGCACTTTCATGATGGCGGCGGTGCGCGGCGTGATAGCGTCGGTGAAATCTTTCAGATGCGTGCGGTTGGTGGTGCCGACTTCAACCAGCTTCACGCCGGCACGCTTCATGATATCGGGGATGCGAAACGCACCGCCGATTTCGATCAACTCGCCGCGCGATACGATGACTTCTTGCTTGCCACGTTGGGCGCCCAGCGTATTGAGCACGAGGTAAACCGCAGCGGCGTTGTTGTTGACGACGACTGCGCCATCGCCCCCCGCCAGTCTGGTGATCCATTTTTCGACATGCGTGTCGCGCTCGCCGCGCGCGCCGCCGCCAAGATCGAATTCGAGATTCACCGAGCGCGTCATTGCCGTCATGACCGCATCGGCCACCGATTGCGGCATCAGCGCGCGACCCAGATTGGTGTGCAGCACCGTGCCGGTGAGATTAAAAACCGGGCGCAGCGAAGGTTGCGTGCGCTTGGTCAGGTCGGCATCGCAGGCAGCCACAAAACGCGCTTCATCGAAATCAAAGGCACCAGCGTTTTGCGCGAGTTTTTCGCGCTGCGCCTGCAGCAGTTCGCGTATGGTTTCAGTGGTCAGCGCGCGACCGAAGCGCGCAATGAGCGGAGCGACTGTGCCGCTGCTCAGCAGGCGGTCAACCGAAGGTAGCGCGCGACGCGCGGCTGGATCCGGATTCACCATGACGGCGAGATTTCGGGGGCGATAGACATTCGCCTGAGTTGTTGCACGAACATGAAATGAGATTAAGGGTAGCTCAGGTAGGAGGGATGATTTTAGCGCAAACCTAACCCCGCGTGTTATTCTGAAAAACCCCTTTCTGATTGTGATTATCCATTTGTTCAGGGGGCTAAATGATTGCAAAAGCAAGGAGCGTTGCGATGAGAAATTCGCGGAAAATCGGTTTCGGGTTGTCGTGGTTGATAGCGGCAGGCGTTGCGGCTGCACAACCGTATCCGAATCGCCCCATCCGCTTTATCGTGCCGTATGTGGCGGGCGGCGCAGGCGATATTTTCGCGCGTGTGATCGGACAAAAACTCGGCGATGCCTTTAGTCAACAAGTCGTGATCGACAATCGGCCCGGCGCCAACGGCATCATCGGTACCGATATGGTGGCGAAGGCACAGCCCGACGGGCACACGATTGTGATGGCGAACAGCGCGCCGTTTGTGCTGAATCCTACGCTGTACAAAAAACTGCCCTATGACGCAGTGAAGGATTTCGCGCCGGTGTCGCAGGGAACCTATTACGCCTACGTGCTTATCGTGAATCCTTCAATGCCCGTCAAGAGCGTACAGGAGCTCATTTCCTACGCAAAAACGCGCAACCTTAGTTATGGTTCTACCGGCACGGGCGGCGCCAACCATCTTGCGGGTGAATTGCTGGCGGCAATGACCGGCGTGAAGCTTACGCACGTGCCCTATAAAGGCAGCGCTGCCGCGCTGGTGGATGTGCTCGGCGGGCAGGTGCCAATGATGTTCGATACCCCCATTACCACTATACCGCAGCTGAAAGCCGGCAAAGTGCGCGGGCTGGCGTTTACCGGCAAGCGTCGCGCGCCGCAGTTTCCTGATATTGCGACGATGGAAGAACTGGGCTTCAAGGGATTCGAAGTGAGTTCGTGGCAGGGCGTCATTACCACTGCGGGTACGCCCAAAGCCGCAGTCGATCGCTTGTACAAGGAAACCGCGAAGGCGTTGAAGATGCAGGATGTGATTGATCGGTTGGCGACACAGGGCGGCAACGAGTTAGTGGGCAGCAGGCCGGATCAATACGCGCAATTAATCAAGGATGAGATTGTGAAATACGCGAAGATCATCAAGGATGCCGGTATTAAACTTGAATGAGCGACTGACGTTTTGAAACAAAAAAGCCGCGTAGAACGCGGCTTTTTTGTGTAGGCAGAATGATGATTGTGGGATGGATTTACTCGAATAGCCGCTCCGGCAATGGCAAGCCGGCAATATCATCAGCGGTCAATGGTTGATTGGGCTTGATGCCGTTACGCTCCAGCACATGCACCAACTGGCGCGCGTGTTGCGCCGAGTGCCAGGTTGAACGCTCGAACACTACGTGCAGCGGCTGCGGGCCATAGTACGTGGGGATTTCCGTGCCGAGCGTTTTGTCCTGCACGCCTGACCACCACTGCTCCAGGCGACCGATTACGCCTTCGCCGTATTGCGCGATATCATTGCCCGTCATGCAGGTGCCGTCCGCGGGCGGCACGTTGGCATGACCCACCGCGTAATCGGTACCGTTGATTGTGCTGTCGAGAAACGCTTCGCAGATGCGGAAGATATGGTGACTCATGATGCGTATTTCCCGCGGGCGGTTGGGAATCACATCTTGCAGCAGTACGTTATCCGGCAATTGGCGCACATAACGTTGCGCGGCGCGCAGCGCGATGATCCATTTTTTAATCAGTTGATCGGGCGGCAGCGGTGTATGGCCAGTGCCTTCAAGGCCCACGAACTCGGCTACATCTTCGAGTTTTTGGCCGAACACATAGTTTTTGCCCTTAGACACCACGGGTACGTTGCGCACGCCAAGCGCGAGCAACTTTTCACGTCCGCCGGCATCGTTCAGGATATCGATAACAACGTGGTCAATCTTCTTTTTCGAAAGAAACTCTTTCGCTCGGAGGCAGGAGCTTCACCCCGGTTGGAGGAAGAGAATAAATTTTTCGGCAGGCGCATTCATGAATTATCTCCAGTTGGTAAACATGTCGAGACTACTCCGGCATGGGAAAAACCGTCAAGTTTGTTTACGGCGGGCCATACGTGCGCTAGGGGCAAGACTGCTGCCGCAGCCGTATCGACTCCGCAGCGGTTGCTGATTGTGCGGTTGATTCGATAATGCCGCCGCCGAGGCACACATTGCTTTCGTAAACTACCACCGATTGGCCCGGTGTCACTGCCCATTGCGGTTCTGCGAACTCGACGGCGCAGCTTTGTTGCGTGGCCGAGGCGATGACGCACGGCGCATCTTTTTGACGGTAGCGTGTTTTTGCACCATACACCCAGCCGCAGTGCGGCGTGGCGCCGCTGATCCAGGTGAGATTGACCGCTGTGAGGCGATCCGAGAACAGCATGGCATGATCGTGCCCTTGCACCACCGTTAATCGATTGTTAACCATGTCTTTTTCAGCCACATACCACGCGTCACCGTCGCCGTTGCTTTCCCGTCTGCCGCCGATGCCCAAACCCTGGCGTTGACCCAGCGTATAAAACATTAAGCCCGTGTGGCGCCCGACGCGCACGCCGTCGGGCGTGCAGATATCGCCGGGGTTCGCCGGAATATAGCGATTCAAAAATTCACGAAACGGACGTTCGCCGACAAAGCAGATGCCGGTTGAATCTTTTTTGTCGTGCGTGGCCAGTCCTTCGCGGCGCGCGATATTGCGTACGTCGATTTTGGTGATATCCCCGAGCGGGAACAGCGTTTTCGACAACTGCTGCTGATTGAGGCGATACAAAAAATAACTTTGATCCTTGGTACCGTCGTCGGCGCGCAGCAATTGAAACAGGCCGTCACTTTCGCGCACTTTCGCGTAGTGGCCGGTAGCAATGCACTCGGCGCCCATTGCCATCGCGTGATCGAGAAACGCCTTGAACTTGATTTCGGCGTTGCACATCACGTCGGGGTTGGGCGTGCGTCCGGCTTTGTACTCGGACAGGAATTCGCTGAACACGCGTTCTTTGTATTCAGCGGAAAAATTCACTGACTCGATGTCGATACCGATTTTATCAGCGACGGAAACCGCGTCGATGAGGTCTTGCCTGGACGAACAATAGTCGTCCGTGTCGTCGTCTTCCCAGTTCTTCATGAACAGGCCGATCACGTCATAGCCTTGCTGCTTCAGCAGCAGAGCGGCGACGGACGAATCCACGCCGCCGGACATACCGACCACGACGCGTTGCTTTTTTGACGGGGAGTTCACGGGGCTATTTTACTCTGCGCGGGGCATGAGCAATAAAAAAGGCAGGGTCGTGAGACCCTGCCTTTTTAGCGAAAATCCGCTATTACTTCTTGTCGCCTTTCGGGGCGTCAGCTTTTTTAGCGTCTGCTTTCGGAGCATCAGCTTTCGGCGCGTCGGCTTTCTTGTCGTCAG
>JBEBHE010000383.1:0-3916 GCA_040081205.1 Burkholderiales bacterium
CGAAGCCTTTGTACGGGATATGCACGATGTTCAAACCCGCGCGCAATTTGAAAAGCTCCATCGACATGTGATCGGACGATCCCGCGCCTGGCGTGGAGAAATTCAGTTGCCCCGGTTTCGATTTCACCAGCGCGATCAATTCCTTGACGGACGTGGGGCCGAGCGACGGATTTACCACCAGCATGTTCGGCACGCCGGCAATCTGCGTGACGCCGGCGAAATCGCGCACCGGGTCGTAAGGGATTTTTGAATACATCGCGAAGTTAATCGCCATCGTGCCGATGCCGCCGACCAGCACGGTGTAACCGTCGGCTTGTGCTTTGGCGGCAATATCGGAGCCGATGCCGCCGTTGGCGCCGCCGCGATTGTCGATGATGATGGACTGGCCGAGATTTTCCGAGAGCTTGGGCATCACCAACCGCGCCACGATGTCGGTACCGCCGCCCGGCGGAAAGGGCACCACCATGCGCACCGGACGGTTCGGGTAATTCGATGTTTGTGCGAACGATGGGTATGACACGACAGCCAACATCGCAGCGATACAGCGCAGAACTTGTTTGGATTTCATGTGGACTCTCGCGGAAAAGGTTCGCGAGTATCCGTGAACGAAAGCGTGAGTGTCAATTCGCTTTAGGTCGCGATGAGCGTGTTATTGAGGAGCTGCTGTAACTATTTGTTTTTATTAGTTATTTCATTTCCAATTTAACCACTCGCCAATGCCACGCCCGAGCATCCATTCCTTATCGGCGGCGCTGAGCCGCGTTGAATACGGCGCTTCGTCGCTGTACATGGTCAGACTTTGTTTATAGCTGCACGGCAGGCGCGACCAATCGCTCGCCCAGAACAACCGTTTGGGGCCGAACGCGTCATACACGCGCTGCAAATAAGGTTGCGCACCGCGATACGGCCAAGGCTCGGTCATCACCATCGGTATCGAACTGAATTTCACCGCGACGTTCGGGCGTTTGGCGAGTGCCAGTACTTTATCCAGATTTGCAAAGGCTTCGGCATCTTTGCCCTGCGTCATGCCGAGGTGATCGATGATGAGCTTCAGGCCCGGATGACGCTCGGCGATTTTATCGACCAGCGGCATCAGCGTTTGCGGCAGATACATCATCACCGGCACCGCTGCTTTTTCCGCCTGCGGCCACAGAAAATCGACGATCCCTTCCGTGAGCAACGGTTGCAACACCGGACGATGAAAGGTGAAGCGCATGCCGAGCATGCCGGGCTGCTGCTTCCACGTGGGAATCAACGTGCGCGATTCCGGTAGCGTCGGATCGAAGCGGCCCATCACCGCGAACTTGTCCGGATATTGTTGCGCGGCGGCAATGCACACGTCGTTGCGCTCGCCTTCCCACGACGGCGGCACGAGAATGGCTTTGTCCACTCCGGTGTTTTTCATCGTTTCAAGCAATTCGTCCGCGGTGATCGGCGTGGCGCGATGCGGCTGATGACGCGCGGGCCACGGGCGTTCGGGCGTGTTGGCGGCCCAGATGTGTACTTGTGCATCGACGATCATGGTGTTGTTTTCTTTTGGGTAATAAATGTCACAATCATTCTATGGCAAACTAGACTTTCCGTAGCGATTTATCCACTGATTGAACTGGCAGCGCGTGACGCGCGGTTTCGAGAAGGGTTTACGCATGTCTGACGATTTGTTTAATACACAAAAGCCGCTGGTGGTTGCGGATCAAGGCTGTTTTCACGTTGGCGGGCGTTATGTCGATACCGCGAGCGGACGCATCATGGCAGGGCAGATGTTTGTGCAATACCAAATTCCCGCGCAGCAAACGCACCCCTATCCGCTGGTGATGATCCACGGCGGCGGGCAGACCGGTGTGAATTTTTTGGGCACGCCCGATGGACGGCGCGGCTGGATGGATTATTTTGTCGCGAATGGGTATGCAACCTATGTGGTGGATCAACCGGGGCGCGGACGCTCTGGATTTTTCGGCGCGGCGTACGGCGCGTCGACGATACGCGGCCCGGACTCAGTGGCGGAACGATTTACCGCACCGGAGCGGTCGAAGTTGTGGCCGCAAGCCGGATTGCACACACAGTGGCCTGGCGACGGAATCGAAGGGGATGCGGCGTTCGACCATTTCTTCGCCACGCAGGTCGAGAGCATGAACGACGTGGGTGCGGGCGAGCAGATGATGCGCGAGGCCGGCAGTGCGTTACTCGATCGCATCGGCCCGTCGATATTGCTCACGCATTCGCAGTCGGGGCCGTTTGGCTGGACTATTGCCGATGCGCGGCCCAGGCTGGTGAAAGGCATCGTCGCGGTCGAACCGAACGGCGCGCCAGTGTACGAACTCAAATTCACCGGGCCGCCGGATTATTTCGAAGACGAAAAGATGACGCGGCCGTGGGGCATCACACGCAATGCGCTGACGTTTTCGCCTGCCGCCGCGAGTGCCGACGAGATGCGTTTCGTCAAGCAGGAAAAACCCGACGGCGACGGCCTGGTGTGCTGCTGGCTGCAAGCCGGGCCGGCGCGGCAGTTGCCGAATTTGAAAGGCATCCCGATTCTGATGGTGACGGCGGAAGCCTCGTATCACGCGCCGTACGATCACTGCACGTCGCTGTTTTTAAAACAGGCCGGCGTGGAGCACACGTTCGTGCGTCTGGCGGATGTAGGCATACGCGGCAATGGGCACATGGTGATGCTGGAGAAGAACAATCTGGAAATCGCGCGATATTTCGATCAATGGCTGAAGGCGAACGTGAAATGAAATATCTATTGATACTGGCGGCGTTGGCGCCATGCCTTTCGTTCAGCCAAACGTATCCCACAAAATCCGTGCGCGTCATCGTGCCCGCGTCGCCGGGCGGCGGCCTCGACATCATGGCGCGCATGTTGGGGCAATCGTTGTTTACGGTTTGGGGGCAAGCGGTGGTGGTGGACAACCGGCCCGGCGCCGGCGTCATGCTCGGCGTCGAAGTGGCGTCGAAAGCCGCCCCCGATGGTTATACCGCGCTGGTGGTCAATGCCAATCTCGCGTCCAACGCGGTGATGATGCAAAAGCTCACTGTGGTTAATGATCTATCCGCGGTGACCATGCTGGCGACCTTGCCCAACGCGCTGTCGGTTCCCGCATCGTCGCCCGCGAAAACGACCAGTGAATTCATCGCGCTCGCGAAATCATCGAAACTGACGTTTGGCACGGCAGGCGCGGGCACGCTGGGCCATGTCTTCGCGGAGATGCTCAAGCTGGTCACAGGCGCGGACATGACGCATGTGCCATACAAAGGCGGCGGCCCGGTGATGGTGGCATTGACGGGCGCGCAAGTGAACGCGGGAGTGGTGAGCGTGGCTTCCACAGTGCCGCACGCGAAAGCCGGGCGCGTGCGCATGCTGGCCGTCACGGGAACGAAACGCGCCAATGTCGCGCCGGAAATTCCCACTATAGCCGAGACGGTGCCCGGGATGGCGCTCGATGGCTGGATCGGTCTGCTGGTGCCGAAAGGTACGCCGCGTGCGGTGATGGCCGCCCTGAGTTCGTCGGTGCAGAAAGTGATTAACGACGCGGGCATGCGTCAGCGCCTGGCCGATCAGGGTTATGACGTGCAGACCAGCACGCCAGAGGAATTTGCCGCGATTATCAAAACCGATCTTGCAAAATACGCGAAGGTGATACGAGAAGCGAATATCCGTGAATGATGTATTAGGGTTTTAAAACGATAATTTGCAAAGTATTTTTTCGAAGAAAGAGATCTCATGTCTGTTACCCGCACACTCGCAAAATTTCTCGTCTCGCACAAAGCTGCTGATTTGCCCGAAGCAGTGCGTCATGAAGGCGCGCGTTCGTTGCTAAACTGGGTGGCCTGCGCAGTCGGTGCATCGAAGCACGAAACCGTGAAGCGGTCACTCGCCGCACTCTACGATTTCTCCGGTCCGCGCGACGCCACG
>JBEBHE010000384.1:0-3908 GCA_040081205.1 Burkholderiales bacterium
CTGCGCCAGCGAGCGCCCGCGCGCATCGGTGAGTACACACGCAAAGTCATTCGATTCACGCACGATGGTCGAAAACGACGTGCGTACCAACGCGGCCGCGGCCTCATCGACGATGGATATCAGCCGCGTCCATAACATCTCCAGCGTGACAGCATTGAATTTCATATAAGCACTTGTTTTTATTTAATAAATTTAAATATCAATCACCACGTATGTTGGCGGCCTTGATGACGCGATTCCATTTCACCGTTTCACTCGCGAAAAATTTTGCAGCAACCTCTGGTGACCCGCCCAGCGGCGTGACGCCCATTTCCTTCCAGCGCGACTGCATATCCGGCGCTTTGAGCCACGCATCAATATCACCGTTAAGTTTGCGCACAATATCTGCGGGCACTTTGGCCCCTGCGCCGATGGTGAACCACGCCGTGGCTTCGTAATCGGGTAAACCCGTTTCCGCAATCGTCGGCACTTCGGGCATGCTTGCCGAACGCTGCCGGCTGGTCATGCCGATAGCCCGTATGCGTCCGGAACGGACATGCTGAATCGCCACCGGCAGATTCTCGAACATCAAATGAATTTGTCCGCCGAGCAAATCGGCCATCGCCGGTGCGCTACCTTTGTACGGCACATGCGTGAGGTTCACGCCCGCCACCACCTTGAACAACTCGCCGATCATGTGCGTGGAGGAACCCGCGCCCGCCGTGCCAAAATTCAGGTCGCCGGGACGAGCCTTCGCGAGTGCAATAAATTCTTTGGTCGAGCGCGCCGGTACCGAGGGATGCACCACCAGGATGTTGGGCAAATCAGCCAACAGGATGATCGGTTGCAGGTCTTTCGCCGGATCATAGGAAAGCTTTGAATAAATGCCATACGCGGCGTGAATGCCAATGGTGCCGAACATAATGGTGTAGCCGTCGGGCGCCGAACGCGCCGCGAATTCCGCCCCCACATGCCCGCCGGAACCCGCGCGGTTCTCCACCACCATCTGCTGGCCGTACTGCGTGGAAAGGCGCTGCACCGTCATGCGCCCCAACACGTCCGCCACGCCACCTGCCGGAAAAGGCACCACCAGCCGCACCACGCGTGCAGGGTAGTTTTGCTGCGCAAAGACAGGTAATGCGATCAAATACGCCCCGCACATGATGCCAAACGTCACCGCACCAACAACCAATCTGGTTTGCATTCTTCATCCCTCCGTCATTCAGACGCAACGTAACGTGCGCACCGCGCGGAGTCAATACGCTAGAATCACCTCATGAGCGCACTCGAAAAACCCGCTGCGATCGACTACGCACGCCAACACGATGTGGCGGCGGCGCTGCGCGCATTTCTTCCTGAATCGTCGGTGCTGTTCAACGCCGAAGACGTGAAGCCGTACGAATGCGACGGACTTTCCGCCTTCCGGCAGGTGCCGATGGTGGTGGCGCTGCCTGCCAATGAGGCAGAAGTGCAGCGCGTGCTGCAAATCTGCCACCGCATGAAGATACCGGTAGTGCCGCGCGGCGCAGGCACCGGTCTCTCGGGCGGCGCGCTGCCATTGGGTAATGGTGTGCTGCTATCGCTGGCGAAGTTGATGCGCATCATCGACATCGATCCGCTGGCACGCACCGCGCGCGTGCAACCGGGTGTGCGCAATCTGGCGATCTCCGAAGCGGCGGCAGCGCATGGCCTCTACTACGCGCCCGATCCATCGAGCCAGATCGCGTGCTCCATCGGCGGCAATGTCGCCGAGAACTCTGGCGGCATGCATTGCCTCAAGTACGGGCTCACCGTGCATAATGTGTTGAAACTGCGCGCTTACACGGTCGAAGGTGAGTTTATCGACATCGGCGGCGATAGCCTGGATGCCGCCGGATACGATTTGCTCGCGCTGCTCACCGGCTCGGAAGGATTGCTCGCGGTGATTACCGAAGTCACCGTCAAACTACTGCCCAAACCGGAACGCGCGCAATGTGTGCTGGCGGCTTTCGACGATGTGATCAAAGCCGGGCAAGCGGTAGCGAACATTATTGCCGCTGGCATCATCCCGGCCGGTCTGGAGATGATGGATAAAATCACGACGGGCGCAGTGGAGCCTTTCGTCAACGCAGGTTATCCACTGGATGCGGAAGCGATTTTATTGTGCGAATCAGACGGCGCCACCGAAGAAGTCGCCGATGAGATCGAGCGCATGAAAGCAGTGATGCAACAAAGCGGCGCCACCGACGTACGCGTGTCGCAAAGCGAAGCGGAGCGAATCCGCTTTTGGGCAGGCCGCAAAGCGGCGTTTCCGGCAGCGGGACGCGTGTCGCCCGACTACTACTGTATGGACGGCACCATCCCCAAACGCGCGCTGCCGCAAATGCTGAAAGCCATCGCCGATCTGTCGCAAGAGTACGGCCTGCGTTGCATGAATGTGTTTCATGCAGGCGACGGCAATCTGCATCCGCTGATCCTGTATGACGCCAACCAACCCGGCGAACTCGCGCGCACGGAACAGTTCGGGGCGGCGATATTAAAACTGTCTATTGATGTCGGCGGCACCATCACCGGCGAACACGGCGTGGGCGTGGAAAAAATCGATTCCATGTGCGATCAGTTCCGCGCGCCGGAACTGGAAATGTTTCATGCGGTAAAGCGCGCGTTTGATGACACCGGACTGCTGAATCCCGGCAAGGCCGTGCCTACGCTGCATCGCTGCGCGGAAATGGGACGCATGCATGTGCATGCGGGCCAGGAAAAATTTCCGGAACTGCCGCGGTTTTAATGATGGACACCATCGTCCAGCAATTTGCGGAAACGCTGCGTGTTGCCGCTACGAACAAAACGCCGCTGCGCATCGTCGGCGGCAACACCAAGGATTTCTATGGCAACGTAACGGCCGGCGAAACGTTTTCGACCAGCGCCTACCACGGCATCGTCGAATACGAACCTACAGAACTGGTCATCACCGCGCGCGCGGGAACGCCGCTGAAAACGATCGAAGCGGCCATGAAAGCGCAAGGCCAGATGCTTGCTTTCGAGCCGCCGCATTTTGGTGCTGGTTCAACCCTGGGCGGCTGCATCGCGGCGGGTCTTTCCGGCCCCCGCCGCCCCTACGCGGGCGCGGTACGTGATCTGGTGCTCGGCGTGCGCATGCTCGACGGCAAAGGCACTGACCTTCGCTTTGGCGGACAGGTGATGAAAAACGTCGCGGGCTTTGATGTCTCGCGACTGATGGCAGGTTCGATGGGAACGCTGGGCGTACTGCTCGAAGTGTCGTTGAAGACGCTGCCCTTGCCCGCGACCGAAATCACCTTGCATCAGCAGCACAGCGAAACCGATGCCATTCGGCTGATGAACCAGTGGGCCGGACAACCGTTGCCCATTTCAGCGACGGCATGGACGGGCGGTGATCTTGGCATACGGCTTTCAGGCGCGGCCAGCGCGGTGGAAGCCGCACGCCAAAAACTCGGCGGCGATGTGGTTGATCCGGCACAGACAGAAAAATTCTGGCGAGGCATACGCGATCACACCGATCCGTACTTTGCGGGCGGCAGTGCGAATGGGACGTTATGGCGGCTGTCCGTAAAATCCACCGCGCCGGCCATCGCCCTGCCCGGCACACAATTGATCGAATGGAACGGCGCATTGCGCTGGATTCAAACCGATGCCGGTGCAGACGTGGTGCGTGGCGCCGCTACCCATGCAGGCGGACATGCCACCTTGTTTCGTGGTGGTGATCGCAATCATCACACGAGTGGCGTATTCCATCCGCTATCGCCCGCGCTCGCCGGCATCCATCGCAAGCTGAAACAAACCTTCGATCCGGCCGGGATACTGAATTCGGGCCGCCTTTATCATGGCATGTAAAAATTTAATAAAAACAAATACTTACATGAAACGTTTTTATGAAAACTAATCTCGCCGCCTTTATCAAAGACACGCCC
>JBEBHE010000385.1:0-3897 GCA_040081205.1 Burkholderiales bacterium
GGCGCGAACAAGGCTACGATGCCGTGGTAGCCAATTGGCGCACGTTCCTCGGCCCCAAAAATTTGTCGCCGGCGCAAATTGCGTATTGGGAGCGCGTGTTCAGGCGCCTGACCGAATCCGAGGAATGGAAAAAAGAACTCGACGAGAATTTTTGGCTCAACGATTTTCTGACGAGCGCGGAGGCGCGCAAACAGATGGATCGCGATGACGTGCAACTGCGCGCGTTTTTGAAGGAGCTTGCGCTGATCAAGTAGCGGCTGTTCGCGACGTTGCTGCTGTTGCAGCGACGTCGCGGGGTGTCGCATGCTACGATGCAAACCGTTTTTGTATCAATGGAGAAAGTTCATGGTTCAACTCGAATTTCACGATCCCGCCGGCGCGATTGAAATCACGCAGCCGCATGCGCGGCGTCTTGACGGCATCGCCGGTAAAAAAATCGGCATCGTTACCAACGAACAGTGGCAGGCGTATCGCACGTTGCCGCTGATAAAATCATTTTTTGAGCAGGATTTTCCCGATGTGGAAATTTTGCCTATTGACGCTTATCCGCAGGGCAATGCGCTGATCGGTGAAGAAGAAACCGCGCGGCTGGTGAAGCAAAGCGGGGTGGATGCCGTCATTATCGGCAACGCGGCCTGAGGGTCCTGCGCCACAGCCTGCGGCCGTGCAGCCGCTAGAATTGAAACAATGGGCATCCCCACCGTTACGCTGACGCGCGCGGATTTCAGGGGCGTCATGACCAACGCCATCTCGGGCCTGGGTCTGGCGCCGGATGCGGCGATGATTACGTTTCCCATCGACATGTTTCTGCCGGGCAGCGATATTTCCGCGCTCACGGCGCGCAAGCAGGAGTTCTACGACGGCCTCACGCGCTGGCAATCGGTGTATGCAAAAGCGGCGCCGGGCGTGGTGCCGATGCTCAAAGTCGAAGGCGAAACCTACGAAGATGCGCTGCAACGCGCGAACGATCTGGCGATTACCAATCTGTGGGGTGATGGCCTGCCGCTGTGGCCCGCGACCGCATCGCGCGTGGATCGCGTGCTGCGCGGCACGCCGCTGCCGCGTGATCATGTGATCGGCAAGTTTCCGCCGCGCGGCGGCATCACCACGGTAGAAACCTGCGCTGTCGCGCTGGTGATGGCCGGCGGGCGTCCGGAATATCTGCCGGTGCTGATTGCCGCGGTCGAAGCGTTTTTGCATCCGGAAACGAACGCCGAGCAATTGCAGGCGGCATCCGGCAGCGCGTATCCGGTGGTGGTCGTGAATGGCCCGATTGCAAAACAGATTCGTCTGAATTCCGGTTTCGGTTGTCTTGGCCCGGATCCGCAGCGTCCGGCGGGCGCGAGCATCGGGCGCGCACTGCGCCTGATTCAGCAGAACATCGGGGGCGCCTTGCCCGGCATCGGTGCCATGGCTAATTACGGCGGCATGCGCAACGTCAACATGGTGTTCGCCGAGGACGAAGACAATCTGCCGGAAGACTGGCCCACGCACGCGATGGAGCGCCACGGCTTTGCGCGCGATTGCAACTCGGTGTCGGTGTTTTTTTGCAATGGCGCGACCAACACGCGTCGGCGCGGCGCCAAAAAGGAAACGCCCGAAGAAGATGCCACACAGGGCATGTATCGCCTCGCGGATTTCATGCGCGTGCCGAACTACACCAATTTGTCGGGCTACGAAAAGGGCACGCCGGGTGCGATATTGATTCCGGGCGTGGTCGCCAACAATATGGCCAAACTCGGTTGGACCAAACCGAAAATGCGCGAGTTCTTTCATGAAAACTCGCGCATTCCACAGATGGAAATCAAACGTAACGGCGGCACAGCGTGGATCGATATCGACGCTAATCCGTTGACGCGCGAGAGTTTGAAACTCGATCCGTGGCCGATCACGCTGAAACCGGAAAACTTCATCGTGCTGGTGTGCGGCGGCGGACATCCGACCAACAGTTTCTGGTTGCAAGGCTACAGCCCGCGCGTGATTGGCAAAGAAATTCGTGTGCCGGAAACCTTCGAGCAATTGCTGGTGGAAGCGGACCGCGATCTGGGATGCGGAGATGAGGTGTGCCGGATTTGACGAGCAGGTTTGTACGCTAACGCAGGCCACGGGGAGTCGCCATGAAGCAAATTTTATTTCTCTATTTGTTTTCATTTAGTTTTTTTGCAATGGCGGCAGACCCCTTGCCTACGTCGCGCCCGGAGTCTGCCGGCCTGTCACCCGAGAAACTCGCCAACATCGAAAAGGTGCTGCGCGCCGACATTGAAAAAGGCCGCATTCCCGGGGCGGTGGTGGCGATCGCGCGCAAAGGGCGGCTCGTGTACTACGAAGCGTTTGGCTACACCGACAAGGAAGCCGGCACGCCGATGACCAAAGACGCCATCTTCGCCATCGCCTCGATGACCAAGCCGATGGTGGGTGTGGCCATCATGCAAATGATGGAAGAGACGCGTTTGCAGATGAGTGACCCGGTATCGCGCTGGTTTCCCGAACTGGGCAAGTTGCCGGTGGGCGTGGTGAAGGGCGGCGCGATGGAGTCGGTGCCGGCGCGGCGGCCAATGACGGTGCAGGATTTGCTGCGCCATACCTCGGGTCTGACGTACGGCGGGCGCGGTTCAACGCCGATGCACAAATCGCAACCGGCATCGTCCGGTGCTTCGGCGGCGCGTTACAGCAGCGCGGAATTTATTGAGGCATTGGGCAAATCACACCTTTTGTATCAACCCGGCACCACGTGGGATTACGGCCTCTCGATCGACGTGCTGGGGCTGATCCTCGAAGCCGAGCACAATCAAAAACTCAGCGCGATTCTGAGCGAGCGCATCTGGAAGCCGCTGGGCATGGTGGACACCGGCTTCCTGGTGCCGGCGGATAAAGTAAAACGCTACGCGCGCGCGCTGCGCAACGATCCGGACACCGGTAAACCGCAGGCATCGTCGGATCGCACCAAGCCCGACAAGTTCGAGTGCGGTGGCGGCTGTGCCGCGTCCACCGCGGGCGACTACATCCGTTTCGGGCAGATGTTGCTAAATCGCGGCCAGCTAGGTGGTCAACGCATCCTCGCCAGCCGCACCGTCGATTACATGACCGCGAATCATCTGACGCGTGACATGGCGAATTATGTTGCCGATGCTGATCCGACTAAAGCGGGTTACGAATTTGGTTTGACCATGGCCGTGCGCACCTCGGCCGGCGGCCCGGCGATGATGGGTTCACCCGGCGTGTTCACCTGGAGCGGTGCCAGCGGTACCGATTTCTGGGTCGATCCCAAAGAGCAACTGGTCGTGGTGTTCATGTCGGCGGGGCCCGGTGCGATACGCTGGCACTACCGGCGGCTGATTAACGCGCTGGTCTATCAGTCGTTGGTGGATTAATCTCAACAGAACAGAAGACAGCAAAAGGTAAATCATGGAAAGCCCTGGCGAATCCAAATGGAAATTTCACGGCGTGCGCGTGGTGCATGGCAACGAGTTGGACACCAACACCGCGCAAACGCCGGGCATGAATCGCGCTGCAGCGATTACCCATGCGACCGCCGGCGCGGAAAAACTGTGGGCGGGCACCGTGGTGATTCATCCCAAGGCCAAGACCGGCGCGCATCATCACGGCCCGGTGGAAAGCGTGATCTATGTTGTCAGCGGCAAGGCGCGCATGCGCTGGGGCGACAAGCTGGAATTTATTGCCGAGGCCGGCCCCGGCGATTTTATTTACGTGCCGCCGTACGTGCCGCATCAGGAGATCAATGCGAACGACGATGAACCCCTGTCGTGCGTGCTGGTGCGCAGCGGGCAGGAGCCGGTGGTGGTCAACCTTGATATACCCGTGGTTGAAAAACCGGAAGCCGTGCATTGGGTCGATAACATTCATCCGGCGCCGAAAGCATAGCACTCACGGAAAAAC